>NZ_JBTZSU010000149.1:0-209 GCF_054890965.1 Arthrobacter sp. C152 | reverse complement strand
GGACAGAATGTGGAGAATAAATCCAGGGATGAAATTGTGGAGATGATCCGGCAGTCTGGGGACAGTGTGCGGCTCAAGGTACAGCCCATCCCAGAGCTTAGCGAGCTGAGCCGGAGCTGGCTTCGGACTGGCGAGGGACACCGCAGGGAGCCGGCTGATGCCAAGACGGAAGAGCAGATTGCCGCTGAAGAGGCCTGGTATGAGACGGA
>NZ_JBTZSU010000148.1:0-209 GCF_054890965.1 Arthrobacter sp. C152 | reverse complement strand
AAGTACGTGATATTGCTGCACGCGGAGCGACCCGGCCTGTCGGCCGGCATTTTTTAATAAAGGTCTTCTTGGTTGAAGTTGGAGTTGACCGCGCATGTGCAAGACATCTGCTTGTTTTGTTATTATATTGTGTATGCTGTTTGCCACCATATTGTCTATGTTGTCTTGTTAGTATACTAGTATGTTGTTTTGTTGTTATATTGTGTATA
>NZ_JBTZSU010000147.1:0-222 GCF_054890965.1 Arthrobacter sp. C152 | reverse complement strand
GGGGCTGTGGCGCAGCTGGTAGCGCACCTGCATGGCATGCAGGGGGTCAGGGGTTCGAGTCCCCTCAGCTCCACCGGAGAGTCCGCCGGAATCATCAGATTCCGGCGGACTTTTTTGTCCCCGGCGTTGGCAGATTGCACCGTTGGCCGGACTTCCCACCTCCGCACCCGGTATTTCTCAAGCTGTTTGTGACAGCTGTGGGGTGGGTTGGTTGATCCAGAC
>NZ_JBTZSU010000146.1:0-222 GCF_054890965.1 Arthrobacter sp. C152 | reverse complement strand
CGTCGATGGCGCGCAGGCTCTTGGCCAACGGTGCGGGCTCGTTCTACCGGGTGCTGGTGGACCCGCGGGACGGGGCGCCGCTGGAGATCGGGCGGACGAGTTACCGGGTCACCAAGGCGATGCGGGCCTGGCTGATGCTGCGGGACGGCAAATGCCCCTTCCCCGGTTGCAGCAACAATTCCCTGGACAACGACGCCGACCACATCCTCGCCTGGGCCAACG
>NZ_JBTZSU010000145.1:0-223 GCF_054890965.1 Arthrobacter sp. C152 | reverse complement strand
GGAAAAGAAGGCAGGCTGGGAGTTTTAGAGTCCAGAGAGAACATTGAAATCCTTTTCAGGGATTTGTGTAGATATGTGTGCGTGTGTATGTGTGTGTATAAATAAGTGTATATACATACATATACTCTTTTAATGTTATATATACATGTGCACATTACATACATTTTAATTTATTGACAAAATTAACAGTGATTTGGGAACGTAAGATATGCTTGTTTTAAAA
>NZ_JBTZSU010000144.1:0-224 GCF_054890965.1 Arthrobacter sp. C152 | reverse complement strand
CAACCATGAACGGGGGGATGCCAAAGTCGGCGGGACCGGCCGGACGAATCCGACGGAATGACCGTGATCCCTTCGAATGGGTGCCACAATTACATGGATCAAAGGCCCGAACGAATTTCGGGCAACGAACGGAAAGTGGTCAGCCATGCAACCAACGGGCGAGTTGCCTCCGATCCGGCCTCGCTCCGTCCCGGAGTATCGCGTCCCGTAAAGCTGCGGGACGG
>NZ_JBTZSU010000143.1:0-226 GCF_054890965.1 Arthrobacter sp. C152 | reverse complement strand
TCCATAAGGAGTTCAAGAAAGCACTGGGAGCCAACTGCATCTTTCTCAACATCACAAACAGTGAGCTCTTTATTCTGTCAACCACAGAAGCCCCTGTGAAGAGGGCATCTTTGTTGGGTGATATGCATTTCCGAAGCCTTCGCACCAAATTGCTGCTCATGTCCCGCAATGAAGAAGCTACTAAGCACCTAGAGACAAGTAAGCAGCTGGCAGCAGCCTTCCAAGA
>NZ_JBTZSU010000142.1:0-228 GCF_054890965.1 Arthrobacter sp. C152 | reverse complement strand
ACTGAATGCTTCAGATGTCTTCGGAATGCTTGTATAGAGTGTTCTGTGAATCAGAATTCCATCAGGAACCTGGATACGATCGGAGTTGCTGTTGATTTGGTTCTTCTCTTTCGTGAACTTCGGGTGGAACAAGACTCCTTGTTGACAGCTTTTCGATGTGGCCTGCAGTTTTTAGGCAACGTTGCCTCACGAAATGAAGAATCCCAGTCCATTGTTTGGGTCCACGCC
>NZ_JBTZSU010000141.1:0-231 GCF_054890965.1 Arthrobacter sp. C152 | reverse complement strand
CTCCAGATATTCAGCCCTCCATAAAGCGCCAAGAGTGCCATAAGCTTGGCCAGTGGACCAAATACGTCCTCCAAGCTTGCACCCATCTGATTCAAAGGAATGAAAATATGCATGGCGCAGGTGGCGGGGGAAAACCAGGCCAGCGCAGAAAGCCAGCCCGGCATTGCGTGGAGTGGCCAGGCAAAACCCGCTAGAAACACGAGCGGCACAGATGTCGGCAACAGGATCTTC
>NZ_JBTZSU010000140.1:0-231 GCF_054890965.1 Arthrobacter sp. C152 | reverse complement strand
CGATACTCGTCCTGTAGATGTAGACACAATGTTTCAAATAGGATCATTGAGCAAAGCTTTCACTTCTGCTTTAGTAGCTAAAGGAGTGGATAAGAGCTTATTTAAATGGGAAGACAACGTTATCGACCATCTATCTACCTTTCGTCTGGCCGATCCATGGGCAACAGCGGAATACCAAATTGTGGATTTACTTGCTCAACGAAGTGGTCTGCCTCCTTATGCTGGCGATAG
>NZ_JBTZSU010000139.1:0-236 GCF_054890965.1 Arthrobacter sp. C152 | reverse complement strand
AGGCCTCCCGGACCGGGGAGGAGATCCGGGCCGGGCTGCTGCACATCTGGTCCGTCATGGAAGCCTGCGTGCAGACCAGCCTGAAGCGGACCGGGCTGCTTCCCGGCGGCCTGAAGGTCCGCCGCCGCGCCCCTGACTGGCATGACCGCCTGCTCAAGGAGGACAAGGACCGGGATCCCAAGTACTGGCAGGAGTGGGTGAACCTGGTGGCGTTGGCGGTGAACGAGGAGAACGCC
>NZ_JBTZSU010000138.1:0-237 GCF_054890965.1 Arthrobacter sp. C152 | reverse complement strand
AGCAGGCATGTCAAAATGATATAAGTTGGCAAATACTTTGATTCCGTTATTATTCATTTCGGAAAATAATTTTCGATAGAAAGAAATGGCTTTGGGATTTACTTTTCCGGTACCGCCATTTGGAAACATTCGTGCCCAAGAAATAGAAACGCGAAAGGAGTTATGCCCAGTTTTTTTCATTAGTTCTATATCTTCTTTATATTGATGGATGTGATCGGTTGTAATAGAGGAATCGAT
>NZ_JBTZSU010000137.1:0-237 GCF_054890965.1 Arthrobacter sp. C152 | reverse complement strand
ATGTGGTCTACCTTGTTTCGGTTTGGTATTCCTCCTTTGTTTTATTTGGGCTCTAATACGCCTGTTGTAAAGATATGTCAGTACTAGAAATGTATGGTACTTCGTATCAGCCCAGATACGTTCTGGTCTGCTCTTGGGTCGTCCGTTTTTATTCTTTATTTGTATGTCATTCAGAAGCGGAATGAGCTTTCTACTTTCATGTCCATTTCCAGGTCCTAGGTCTATTGCGATTGGTAA
>NZ_JBTZSU010000136.1:0-240 GCF_054890965.1 Arthrobacter sp. C152 | reverse complement strand
CGGAGCCCCTTCCCGCGGACCACCAGTCCCGGAGGATACCAGCCGTGGCGGTGTGGCTGGTGATCTGGCGGGTCAAGTTCGTCCCGCTTCGGCATGCGCAAGCCCTGGATCGTGGGCGGGGCGGCGACCACCCGCACATCCTGGTTCCGGCGCCACCGCCGGCCCCGGCGCGATGCTCGGCGCGGCCCTCCTCGCTGCGATGATGGCGTCGATGCCGAGGCGGTCCATGTGGGCCTTGGA
>NZ_JBTZSU010000135.1:0-243 GCF_054890965.1 Arthrobacter sp. C152 | reverse complement strand
CCGAACTCGCCCGAATGCCCCGTATCGACCCGGCCGCCGAGCTGCTCGATCATCACCTGCTGGCCGTAACAGATCCCCATCACCGGCACGCCGCTGTCGAACACCGCCTGTGGTGCGCGCGGGCTGTCGTCATCGACCACCGAGGCGGGGCCGCCCGACAGGATCACGCCCTTGGGCTGCATCCGCTCGAACGCGGCAGCGGCGGATTGGAAGGGAGCGATCTCGCTATAGACCCCGGCCTCG
>NZ_JBTZSU010000134.1:0-246 GCF_054890965.1 Arthrobacter sp. C152 | reverse complement strand
GGAGATCGAGATCGAATTGAACTTCGGCATCTCCCGGCTGGTGTAGCCGAAGATATCGCTGGTGATCCGCATGCTGGGTTCGGGCGGGTAGATATAGGTGTTGCGGACCATAAACTCCTTCAGGATGTCGTTCTGAATGGTCCCGTCGAGCAACTTGCGATCGACGCCCTGTTCCTCACCAGCGACGATGAAGAAGGCGAGGATCGGGATCACCGCGCCGTTCATCGTCATGCTGACCGACATCTG
>NZ_JBTZSU010000133.1:0-246 GCF_054890965.1 Arthrobacter sp. C152 | reverse complement strand
ATAGTTTCCAGATACTGTAATCATCTATCTGTAAAACCATCTACCTGTCACTTTATAACATAAAATAGTACATCGGAGAAATTTTAGCTTTACAGCATTATTTTATGAATATTTATAATTGCGGTCAGAATCAGCTCTGCGAACAGCTTTATTTAACTAACCTTAAGGATTTTTTAACGGATCCATTATTAATCATAATATTAGTTATAACTCCTTAAAGATTTGACGAAAACGGTCGGACTAAGC
>NZ_JBTZSU010000132.1:0-249 GCF_054890965.1 Arthrobacter sp. C152 | reverse complement strand
AGATTTGTGCCATTACGAACTTGATTTCATTATTATAACTCATAGCAGCCCAAACACAAAGATTACAGTATTTACAATTACAAGTGATGTTGTAGCTATAGGTATGCTTGATATGTTTATGAGCATTATTTAGTTTTATAAATATAAATTGGTTATACACATTCAAAAATAAAAATGGCTTTTTAACAATTGTGTATTTTATGAAGCAGGAAGTAAAAAATGCATACATAGGTAAAATAAAATACCACA
>NZ_JBTZSU010000131.1:0-251 GCF_054890965.1 Arthrobacter sp. C152 | reverse complement strand
AAGGTCGCGGTCGCGCGGCATGCGCAGAAGACCGATGCCTCGCAGTCTGTGAAGGCGATGCTGCTCAGCCGCACCGCGACCGCCAATGCCAAGCCCGAGCTCGAGATCTTCGCCGACGACGTCAAGTGCGCGCATGGCGCGACGGTCGGCGAGCTGGACGCGAATGCGCTGTTCTATCTGGCGTCGCGCGGGATCGCGCCGGCGCAGGCCAAGGCGATGCTGCTGCGCGCGTTCATCGGTTCGGTGTTCGA
>NZ_JBTZSU010000130.1:0-251 GCF_054890965.1 Arthrobacter sp. C152 | reverse complement strand
AACCCCTGACCCCCTGCATGCCATGCAGGTGCGCTACCAGCTGCGCCACAGCCCCCTACCTTGTTCGTTCCGGTCGAATTCCCCGGAGCAACCTGACCAGAGTAATGCACTTTTGCCCGGGACGCCAATCGGCCATCAACGGGCGCCCGGCCGGGCCGTGCCAGGCACCCGCCACGGGACAAATCACCCACGGACGCCCTATGTGTCAGGCTGTTGTGTGACACATAGGGCGGGGAAAGATATGTGATGTT
>NZ_JBTZSU010000129.1:0-253 GCF_054890965.1 Arthrobacter sp. C152 | reverse complement strand
ATCCCTTGGGCCAATGTCGGCATGGACCTCGCCACGGAATTCAAGCTCTCTGGACCCCGCGACGGCCGGGCCCAGGCACTGCTGCGCACTGCCATGTACGACGCTGTCCTCGCCGCTCTTGACGCCCAGGCGACCTACCCGCGCGATGCCCCGTCGGTGGCCGACTCCCGCATCATCCCGGTGGAGGGCGTCGGCGCCGACCAACCATCCTTCCCCTCCGTGCATGCCGCGGTGGCCGGAGCGGCCGAGATTG
>NZ_JBTZSU010000128.1:0-254 GCF_054890965.1 Arthrobacter sp. C152 | reverse complement strand
AGGAGGTGACCAAAAAGTCAGCGATCAATTCAACATTCCATTTGTTGGGCAGATTCCCTTGCATCCTCGGATCATGGAAGGTAGCGATAGTGGGCACCCTATCACAGTTTCACCTGGTTCAAATTCACAATCTGTTTCATTCGACAAATTAGCAAGGAATGTGGCAGGCCGAGTTAGCATAATAGCTGCTGAATTAAAGGAACAGACTGATAAAGAACAAGACAAAATTGCAGAAGCTGCAAGAACAGAGTAGG
>NZ_JBTZSU010000127.1:0-255 GCF_054890965.1 Arthrobacter sp. C152 | reverse complement strand
CGACCCGGGAGAAAGCGAACAGCACCGCACGCGCCGCCCCCCCTGCCCCGATCACCACCACGGGCCGACCGGACAGATCGAGGTCGGCGATCGGCGAGAGGAAGCCCGCCGCATCGGTATTGGTGCCGATCCACCCGCCGTCCTCGCCCCGAAAGACGGTATTGATCGCCCCGATCGACTCCCGCAGCCCGCCCGGATCGGGCACGTGATCGAGCGCGGCGACCTTGTGCGGCACGGTGATGTTGCAGCCGCGCC
>NZ_JBTZSU010000126.1:0-255 GCF_054890965.1 Arthrobacter sp. C152 | reverse complement strand
AAAAGTATTAGCAATAGGAGATGAAAATTCAGATAAGACAAGAATATTGGACTATGGTGCGGATGAATTTGCATTAAAGCCTATGAGTCCAGAGAATGTTGCAGATAAGATTCTAATGCTATTGGCGCGTCAGACAGTGGCTGATAATAGAAATACTGAAAATACTCCTGCTGAATTATAGCCATTAGTTAATTAACGAACTGCTTGACTTTTTCTGATCTTAAAGTTACTTGCAATTATACTCCAATGACCATA
>NZ_JBTZSU010000125.1:0-255 GCF_054890965.1 Arthrobacter sp. C152 | reverse complement strand
GAAGTGAGTGTGAAGTCCTGTTTTTCTGTGAAACAAGAACGCCGGATTACACTCAGGCACAGGCCTAGTGGTAATGTAAGCGGCTTTACACTAGCGGAACTGCCAGAGATAATGTGAGCATCTGCCCCCCTTATGGACCGGCGTTTTGACAGAGGGAACACCATGGCGGTACTGATTGTTGAGGATGAGCCCTCTATTGCTGACACCATACGCTATGCTCTGGAAACCGAACGGATGGATAACATCTGGGTCACC
>NZ_JBTZSU010000124.1:0-255 GCF_054890965.1 Arthrobacter sp. C152 | reverse complement strand
CCACCGGCTTCCAGGAAAATGAGCATGGCTTCCGTGAGTTCGTTTAAGTTGTTGGGAAACTGGTCCGTGTCCCAGCCGTTTTGGTAATCGCCGCGGTTGGCGTCAATGCTTCCCAATACGCCGGCATCGGCTGCGGCCTGCAGTTCGTGCTGAAAGGTGTGGCCGGCCAGGGTGGCGTGGTTGACTTCGATGTTGATCTTAAAGTCGCCGAGCAAATCGTACTGCCTGAGAAAACCCACCACCGTTTCCACGTCG
>NZ_JBTZSU010000123.1:0-260 GCF_054890965.1 Arthrobacter sp. C152 | reverse complement strand
TTACTTTCTGTTGCTAAATTTTAAAAATAAAAAAGGACGTATGAGATACGTCCTTTTATGGTTGAATCAATCTTACAAATCAGCTTCAAGTGCAGGCACAGGTTGCTCTGCTTTCAGCTTACGACGCTTAAATTGATAAGCCACCATTAAACATAGAATCCAACCAGGAATCATCATGACTACAATACGCATGTCTGGTGTTAAAGACATTACAACTAAAATGCCCAACATAAACACGATGCAAAGATAGTTGCTAAATG
>NZ_JBTZSU010000122.1:0-260 GCF_054890965.1 Arthrobacter sp. C152 | reverse complement strand
GATAGAATCAATTGAGGTGGAATTCCCAGACTAAAGTGCGGCTGAGTCGGGGACCTGACCCCTGACTCACTAGAACTAGCGCATGCATGCAAGAAGGAGCGCATTATGCAAATCGACCTACACAAACCGATACTTGACAAGAACGATTCGCTTGCAGCGGATTTGCGAAAGCAATTCGCCGAGAAGCATGTTTATGTTGTCGATCTGCTGGCGAGCCCTGGTTCCGGAAAGACATCGACCATTCTTGCAACCATCGATGC
>NZ_JBTZSU010000121.1:0-260 GCF_054890965.1 Arthrobacter sp. C152 | reverse complement strand
CGACTCGTGAAGCTGACCGGTACTAATAGGCCAACAACTTACACCACACAGAAAAACATTCTGCTTGCGTCCACTATGTGGTTCCCAACCAACAACCCCCAACACACGGGGGCACAACGGAACCAAATAACTGAATAACAACACCACACATGTTGTAACCACACAGTTTTCCCACACCACCCCCACAGCGGGAGGGTGACGGGTGAAAGGGTTACGGCGGTCATAGCGTGGGGGAAACGCCCGGTCCCATTCCGAACCCG
>NZ_JBTZSU010000120.1:0-271 GCF_054890965.1 Arthrobacter sp. C152 | reverse complement strand
ATATATTCCATGTAGAAAGTATCTTATCCTAGAATATGAGTGAAGACCAGTAATAAAATTAGCAAGGCCTCTTCTTCCCCCATCCTTAAGTTTAAATAATTCCAAAAATAGAGTTCGTATTACGGCACCATATAATAAATTCTGGTAATATATATCCAACCAGTACAATATAACAATCAGACCCATCGTTACCATTACTACATTTTGCAATAAATTGTAATTTGGAGTACTAAAGCCTAAAAAACTGCTCGCTGTTGTCAGACCGGTAATC
>NZ_JBTZSU010000119.1:0-274 GCF_054890965.1 Arthrobacter sp. C152 | reverse complement strand
ATTTTTTTATGTTTTTTAAGTTTTTTAGGAGAATTAAAAAATAAAGAGTACTTTTTTAAAAGTATGTGAGTCTGGCTCGAATAGTACGTGTATAATTTTTGTCCTTTAAGTGAAGCTTTTTTAAAAAAAATAAATACTTTTACGAAAACACTTTGGGCCCGTGAGATTAATGTAATTAAAACTCTCCGGGGAATTTCACCTATGAAGATAAAAAAATTAATGGAAAAATATACTATTTTAACGAAAATGCGCTGAAAGGCTGGCTGCTTCCATG
>NZ_JBTZSU010000118.1:0-275 GCF_054890965.1 Arthrobacter sp. C152 | reverse complement strand
ACGAGCTACCATTTCGCTTTAGAGCTCTCGTCTTCAGCCGGCGAAATCCGCGTTTTAGCGCATAGCAACGACAAAGTTTCGTCGGTCAGGTCGCCAAATTTGCTCGCAACAATAGGGGGTTTCGACCTGTATTCCGTCAGAACGCAATGCGCAGCAAGCGGCGGGCAGTTTTGGATCGACGTCCGGCAAGAGAATGGCCGAGTCGCTGAGCAGGTTATTACGATTCACGACGACGGCAGCGCCTTCGTGGGAAAGTCGTATACCGTGAAGGGCGA
>NZ_JBTZSU010000117.1:0-275 GCF_054890965.1 Arthrobacter sp. C152 | reverse complement strand
AAGGAGGTCGAGTTGAGCGCGACGGCGTTGCCGAGATCAGCGTCGCCCACCAGCTGCGCGACGAACACCTGCCGCACCGGCGCGTCGAACGCAGCGGCACTCCCGAACAGGAAGGCGAAACCATAAACGTGCCAAAGCTGCACCCTGCCGCTGACGGTGAGCACGCCAAGCGCCAGCGCGAGCACGCCCATTGCCGCTTGCGTGGCGATCAGCAGCTTGCGCTGGTCGAGGTGATCGGCGGCGAATCCGGTCCAGGGCAGCAGCAGAAACTGCGG
>NZ_JBTZSU010000116.1:0-279 GCF_054890965.1 Arthrobacter sp. C152 | reverse complement strand
ATTAGCTACTCCTATAATTTCGCTCAAAGAGTAATTATTTATTTATTTTTGTACAAAAAGCAGTTATAATATTACTTTTTTTATATCGAGATTTAAATTATGTTCAAACATGTTGAAGTTAAATATGAGCAATTAGTATATGCAAGTATAAGAGTAGTTGAAAAATCTAAGTTAGACGAGTATCAAAAACTATTTAACAATGAAATTTTTATAACACCTGAAGAACTTACTGATAGCATTTCCTTACCTCAAATTTTATTGAAAAAACTGAATTCTAAA
>NZ_JBTZSU010000115.1:0-279 GCF_054890965.1 Arthrobacter sp. C152 | reverse complement strand
AAGGGGAAGAAGGTGGCCCCGGCCCCCGCCGTCGTCAAGAAGCAGGAGGCCAAGAAGGTGGTCAACCCTCTGTTCGAGAAGAGGCCCAAGAACTTCGGCATTGGACAGGACATCCAGCCCAAAAGAGATTTAACGCGCTTCGTCAAATGGCCCCGCTACATCAGACTGCAGCGGCAAAGAGCTATCCTCTACAAGCGGCTCAAAGTCCCTCCTGCCATTAACCAGTTCACCCAGGCCCTGGACAGGCAGACAGCTACTCAGCTGCTTAAGCTTGCCCAC
>NZ_JBTZSU010000114.1:0-279 GCF_054890965.1 Arthrobacter sp. C152 | reverse complement strand
CAAGGGCTGCGCCCATCCTGGCCCGTCCGATCTCACGCTGGTCGGCGAGGCCGGCGGCTACGGTATCGTCCTGGGCGGTCCCGCCTCCGCATCGCCCCGCGCGCATCTGTCTTTCGAGGCGGCGCTGGAGCGCGTAAGGAGGGCGGCTCCGGCCGAGCCCCTCGCCGACGTTTTCAAGGTTCCGACATGAGTTCGCGCCTCGACTATCTGCGCGACGGCCAGGCCATCTACGCCCGCTCCTTCGCCATGATCCGCGCCGAATCCGACCTCGCCCGCTTC
>NZ_JBTZSU010000113.1:0-281 GCF_054890965.1 Arthrobacter sp. C152 | reverse complement strand
AGGCCTCCCGGACCGGGGAGGAGATCCGGGCCGGGCTGCTGCACATCTGGTCCGTGATGGAAGCCTGTGTGCAGACCAGCCTGAAACGCGAGGGGGTGTTGCCGGGCGGGTTGAAGGTCCGCCGCCGCGCCCCTGGCTGGTTCGACCGGCTGAAAAAGGAATGCGCCCGCCCCGGCGACGACAGCCAAGGCCTGGATTTCGCGGACTGGGAGTTCCATGACCCGAGGTACTGGCAGGAGTGGGTGAACCTGGTGGCGTTGGCGGTGAACGAGGAGAACGCC
>NZ_JBTZSU010000112.1:0-293 GCF_054890965.1 Arthrobacter sp. C152 | reverse complement strand
ACCGCACCTACATCGAAGGACGCACCAAGTAATGAAACTCCTCACCCTCCGCCTCCCCGCCGGCACAGGCAACGGCACAAGCACGACGGCGGTCCGCCAGGACGGCGACACCCTCACCGAGATCCCGGGGTTCTCCGACGTCGGGGCCCTGCTGCAGGACCCCGCCTGGGAGACCACGGCGAAGGCGGCCAACGGCCCAACCCACGCCCTCGACGGCGCCGACCTTGCCGCCGTCGTGCCCGCCCCGGGCAAGATCATCTGCGTGGGCCACAACTACCGCAACCACATCAAGG
>NZ_JBTZSU010000111.1:0-348 GCF_054890965.1 Arthrobacter sp. C152 | reverse complement strand
CGTTGGCCCAGGCGAGGATGTGGTCGGCGTCGTTGTCCAGGGAATTGTTGCTGCACCCTGGGAAGGGGCATTTGCCGTCCCGCAGCATCAGCCAGTTCCGCATCGCCTTGGTCAGCCGGTAGCTCGTCCGGCCGATCTCCAGCGGTGCCCCGTCCCGCGGGTCCACGAGCACCCGGTAGAACGAGTCCGCACCGTTGGCCAAGAGCCTGCGCGCCATCGAGGGCGGGATCGGTCCGTAGCCGTCCAGCATCGCCGGCTCGTCCGTCAACCCCGTCAAGGACAACGCCGGGACGGTGACCAGGACCTGGGGGCGGATCGGGGTGGACGGCAGGCGGGCACCGGCACCGG
>NZ_JBTZSU010000110.1:0-452 GCF_054890965.1 Arthrobacter sp. C152 | reverse complement strand
ACGTTCGGCATGGACGCGTTCTTCCCGACCGCGAAGATCTACAACCCCAAGGGCCAGAACTACCTCTCCGTGGACCGCGACCTCGTCCTGGCCTACAAGGAATCCCCCGCCGGGCAGCTGATCCACCCGGGCATCAACGAAGCCGGCGCCGTCGCAGCGTTCACCGCCGCCGGCACCGCCTACGCCACCCACGGCGTGCCCCTGGTCCCGGTCTACGTGTTCTACTCCATGTTCGGCTTCCAGCGCACCGGCGACGCCTTCTGGGCAGCAGCAGACCAGATGACCCGCGGCTTCATCATCGGCGCCACCGCAGGACGGACCACCCTCACCGGCGAAGGCCTCCAGCACGCCGACGGCCACTCCCCCCTCCTGGCGTCCACGAACCCGGCCGTCATCACCTACGACCCCGCCTACGGCTACGAAATCGGACACATCGTCCGCTCCGGCCTCGA
>NZ_JBTZSU010000109.1:0-464 GCF_054890965.1 Arthrobacter sp. C152 | reverse complement strand
GGCGGGAAGAGCCTGGCCTTGGAGTCCATCGCCACCAGTTCCCCGGTGCCGGGGGCGGTGTAGAGGCGGCGGAGGAAGAGATCCAGCTCTTGCACGCCGGCGTCACTCTTGCCGGCGTCATTTCGGGCGGCGCCGGCTGTGGCTGCGTCTGCTGTGCCGTTTTTGCCGGTGAGGGCGAGTGTTCGGGCGGTTGCTGCGGGGATGGTGCCGTAGCCGGGGAGGCGTGCGGGTTCGGCGTCGGCCTGGAGGAGGGTGCGGTCGGTCATGACGAGCTGGATCTCCACCCCGCTGATGCCGCCCGGGGTGCCGGTGAGGCGTTCGACCAGGGTGTCGGCCATGACCTGCCCCCGCGACCGGTCATCCCCGGCCGAGCGTGCGGCGTCGGCGTCCCGGGCGAGGGCGGCGTAGGCGGCGACGCCCTCGGCGACGGGCAGCAGCGCGGTCAGGTAGGCCATGGTGTCCGG
>NZ_JBTZSU010000108.1:0-465 GCF_054890965.1 Arthrobacter sp. C152 | reverse complement strand
GAACTGGTCACCGCCGTCGCCGAACGCATCAAGCTGATCGTGGTCCTGATCCAGAACCACGGCTACGCGTCCATCGGCTCCCTCTCCGAAATGCTGGGATCGCAGCGGTTCGGCACCCAGTACCGGGAGCTGGACGAGGAACAGCACAGCTTCGACGAGGGCGAGACCCTGCCCGTGGACCTGGCCCTGAACGCCGAGTCCCTGGGCGTGAAGGTCATCCGGATCGAACCCGGCGAGAAGGTCATTGCCGAACTCGAACAGGCCATCCGCGACGCCAAAGCCGCCCCCGAAAACGGCGGCCCGATCCTGATCCACGTCGAATCCGACCCCCTGCTGGACGCACCGTCCTCCGAATCCTGGTGGGACGTCCCCGTCTCCCAGATCTCCGAACTGGGATCCACCAAGCAGGCCTTCCAGACCTACGTCGACCACAAGTCACGCCAGCGCAAACTGCTCGGCTGACCC
>NZ_JBTZSU010000107.1:0-481 GCF_054890965.1 Arthrobacter sp. C152 | reverse complement strand
AGCGGCGGGCTGCTGCGCGGGTGTCGGAGAAGCCGAAGCCGTCGGCGCCGAGGGTGGCGTATTCGTTGGGGACGAACTGCCGGATCTGGTCGGGGACGGCTTTCATGTAGTCGGAGACGGCGACGACGGGGCCGGTGGCGCCTTCGAGTTGCTGGGTGACGAACGGGACGCGGGCGGGTTGGCCGGGGTTGAGGAAGGCTTCCTCTTCGGCGGCGAGGCCGTCGCGGCGCAGTTCGTTCCAGGAGGTGACGGACCAGACGTCTGCGGAGACGTTCCAGTCGTCGGCGAGGATGCGCTGGGCGTCCAGGGCCCAGGGCACGGACACCCCGGAGGCGAGGATCTGCGCCTTGGGTCCTGCAGCTGCCGACGCTGACACCCGGTAAATGCCTCCCACTACTCCCCGCACATCCAGGTTCTCCGGTTCGGCGGGCTGGACGATGGGCTCGTTGTACACGGTCAGGTAGTACATGACGTTCGTGTC
>NZ_JBTZSU010000106.1:0-535 GCF_054890965.1 Arthrobacter sp. C152 | reverse complement strand
TGCGGGTGGATTTGTATGGGTCGCTTGCGGCGACGGGGCAGGGGCATGGGACGATGACCGCGGTGCTGCTGGGGTTGGAGGGGTTCCATCCGGAGCTGATCCTGCCGGCGGAGGTCGAGGAACGGCTGGCGGCGATCGCTGACACCGGGATCCTGAACCTGGCCGGGGCTGGTGGTGAGGGAGTGCCGCTGCCGTACGGGGTTAAGGACATGGTGCTGCGGCCGTTGACGGTGCTGCCGCGGCACACGAACGGGATGACGTTCACGGTGTCCGACGAGTCCGGGGCGGTGCTGCACTCGGCGACGTTCTTCTCGGTGGGTGGCGGGTTCATCGTCCGCGAGGGTGAGGAGGACGCGGCCCGGCAGGAACTGGAGGAGTCGAAGAAGGAGCTGCCGCTGCCGTTCCGGACCGCGGCGGAACTGCTGGAGCACTGCCGGGACACGGGTCTGGGCATCGCGGATGTCATGCTGCTGAACGAGAAGGCCTCCCGGACCGGGGAGGAGATCCGGGCCGGGCTGCTGCACATCTGGTCCGT
>NZ_JBTZSU010000105.1:0-549 GCF_054890965.1 Arthrobacter sp. C152 | reverse complement strand
GGCCCTTGGGGTTGTAGATCTTCGCGGTCGGGAAGAACGCGTCCATGCCGAACGTGCGGGCTTCGTCGGGGATGATCGGGGCGATGTGCTTGCCGAAGTTCTTATCCCGCATCAGGTCCTTCAGGAGCCTGACGAACGCCATGGTGGTGGCGGCCTGCTGCTTGCCCGAACCCCGCTTGGCCACCTCGTAGGACTTTGCGTCCGGCAGCACGATCTCGGCGTGCGTGGAGCGGCGCTCCGGAACGGACCCGCCCAGGGCGGCGCGGCGCTCCATCATGTACTTGATTTCCGGCGCATCGGTGCCCGGGTGGTAGTACGGCGGACGGTAGCTGTCGTTTTCAAGCTGCTCGTCGGTGACCGGGATCCGCAGGTGGTCGCGGAACTTCTTCAGGTCATCCAGGGTCAGCTTCTTCATCTGGTGGGTCGCGTTGCGTCCCTCGAAGTGCGGTCCGAGGCCGTAGCCCTTGACGGTTTTGGCGAGGATGACGGTGGGCTTGCCCTTGAATTCGGTGGCTGCCTTGTACGCGGCGTAGACCTTGCGGTAGTCGT
>NZ_JBTZSU010000104.1:0-549 GCF_054890965.1 Arthrobacter sp. C152 | reverse complement strand
ACGACTACCGCAAGGTCTACGCCGCGTACAAGGCAGCCACCGAATTCAAGGGCAAACCCACCGTCATCCTCGCCAAAACCGTCAAGGGCTACGGCCTCGGACCAAGGTTCGAAGGCAGGAATGCCACGCACCAGATGAAGAAACTGACGGTCGAGGATCTCAAGGACTTCCGGGATTACCTGCGCATTCCAATTTCGGACGAACAGTTGGACGCTGATCCTTACCGCCCTCCGTATTACCACCCGGGCCCGGATGCCCCCGAGATTGCCTATCTCCTCGACCGGCGGAGGGCACTTGGGGGGTCTGTTCCCGAGCGCCGGAGCGGGCATCATTCGGTTGAACTTCCGGAGACCAAGTCGTACGAGGTGGCCAAGCGGGGTTCGGGCAAGCAGCAGGCCGCCACCACCATGTCCTTCGTGCGCCTGCTCAAGGATCTGCTCCGGGACAAGAAGTTCGGGAACCGGATTGTGCCCATCGTCCCGGACGAGTCACGGACGTTCGGCATGGACGCGTTCTTCCCGACCGCGAAGATCTACAACCCCAAGGGCC
>NZ_JBTZSU010000103.1:0-586 GCF_054890965.1 Arthrobacter sp. C152 | reverse complement strand
ACCTGGGGGCGGATCGGGGTGGACGGCAGGCGGGCACCGGCACCGGATCCGGCCTCGCTGGAGGAATTGTTGCCGCCGTCGAGGATCGCCGCGGCGAAGATGTCGGCCCGGAGCTGGGGCATGCTGCGGACCTCGTCCGGGCCCTGCATGGCCCGGGCCATCGCGGTGAGCCGGTTCCACCCGGCCAGGGCCTGGTCCGCGGGCAGGCGCGCCGACAGCCAGGCCATGCCGTCCTGGTCCGGCCGGAACTCCACCCGCCGGTCCGCCACGGACTTCATATGGCGTTTTTCGATGCTCTCGGCATGGTGGCGCTCCCGCCAGGTCCGGGCCTTGACCCTGAACCGGTGCGCCGGCATCTCCCCCACCGGGCAGCCCTTGGCTGGGTCCGGTGCGTCCGGGTCCAGGAAATGCGCCTCCAACGCCGCGGCGCCGGCTGGGTCCAGGCTCGCTGCTTCATCGGCCATCACGATGGCGTGGGCCCAGGAGATCACCCCCGCCTGCAGGCCCGACAAGGTCCGCGGCAACTCCTTGACCACGGCGTGGGACGTTGCCAGGAACGACCCCGCCGCCCGCGGCCCCAAAGCCA
>NZ_JBTZSU010000102.1:0-611 GCF_054890965.1 Arthrobacter sp. C152 | reverse complement strand
GTACTGGCAGGAGTGGGTGAACCTGGTGGCGTTGGCGGTGAACGAGGAGAACGCCTCCGGCGGCAGGGTGGTCACGGCCCCGACGAACGGCGCGGCCGGGATCATCCCGGCGGTCCTCTACTACGCGCTGCACTTCGCCCCGGGCATGGAGCAGGCCACCCAGGAAGACCGCGACGGCGTTGTGGTCAGGTTCCTGCTCGCCGCCGGCGCGGTGGGGGTGCTGTACAAGGAGCAGGCCTCGATCTCGGGGGCTGAGGTCGGCTGCCAGGGTGAGGTGGGGTCGGCGTCCTCGATGGCCGCGGCGGGCCTGGCCGAGGTGATGGGCGGTACCCCGGCGCAGGTGGAGAACGCCGCGGAGATCGCGATGGAGCACAACCTGGGCCTGACGTGTGACCCGATCGGCGGGCTGGTCCAGGTCCCGTGCATCGAGCGGAACGCGATCGCTGCCGCGAAGGCGATCAACGCCGCGAAGATGGCGCTCTGGGGCGACGGCACCCACCGGGTTTCCCTGGACGAGGTCATCATCACGATGCGCGAGACCGGCAAGGACATGAGCGACAAATACAAGGAAACAGCGATGGGCGGCCTCGCCGTCAACGTCGTCGAATGCT
>NZ_JBTZSU010000101.1:0-633 GCF_054890965.1 Arthrobacter sp. C152 | reverse complement strand
CTCGGAGACGATGCCGAAGAACGGCAGCGCGATGATGTACACCTCGGGGTGGCCGAAAAACCAGAACAGGTGCTGCCACAGGATGGCGCCGCCGTTGGCCGGATCGAAGATGTGGGCGCCGAACTTCCGGTCCGCGCCGAGCGCGAACAGGGCCGCCGCCAGCGGCGGGAACGCCATGATCACCAGGATGGCGGTGACCAGGGTGTTCCAGGTGAAGATCGGCATCCGCCACATGGTGAGCCCGGGGGCGCGCATGCAGATGATGGTGGTGATGAAGTTGACCGCGCCGAGGATGGTGCCGAAGCCGGACAGCGCCAGGCCGAAGACCCACAGGTCACCGCCGACGCCCGGGGTGAACGTGGTGTTGGACAGCGGCGCGTAGGCGAACCAGCCGAAGGACGCCGAGCCCTGCGGGGTGATGAACCCCGAGACCGCGATGGTGGAACCGAACAGGAAGAACCAGAACGCCAGCGCGTTCAGCCGCGGGAAGGCCACGTCCGGGGCGCCGATCTGCAGCGGCATGATCACGTTGGCGAACCCGGCGAACAGCGGGGTGGCGAACATCAGCAGCATCATGGTGCCGTGCATGGTGAACAGCTGGTTGTACTGCTCCTTGGTCTGCAGGATCTGCAT
>NZ_JBTZSU010000100.1:0-788 GCF_054890965.1 Arthrobacter sp. C152 | reverse complement strand
CTCCTGGAGAACCAATGTCCTTTTCTGATTACACCACCGCCCTCGTCACCGGGGCTTCGACCGGTATGGGCGCCGCGATCGCCGAGCGCCTTACCAAGCGGGGCCTGACCGTCCATGCAGTGGCCCGCAACGCCGAACGCCTCGCCGAGCTGGCGGACCGCACGGGAGCAGTCCCGCACGTGGTGGACCTGACCGACACCGCCGCGCTGGCCGGCGTCGTGCGTGAGCTGAAGGTGGACGTGCTGGTCAACTGCGCCGGCGTTTCCCGGCCCGGGAACATCCTGGACTCCTCCGAGCAGGACATCGACGAACTCGTGGACGTGAACCTGCGCGGCCTGCTGCAGCTCACCCGCCTGGTCCTGCCCGGCATGGTGGAACGCGACCTGGGCCATATCGTGAACATCAGCTCGATCGCCGGCACGTACAACTTCTACGGCCACACGGTCTACCACGCCACCAAGGCCGCCGTGCACCAGATCTCCCGGCAGCTGCGCAACGACACCGTGGGAAAGCGCATCCGCGT
Source organism: Arthrobacter sp. C152 (assembly GCF_054890965.1). Taxonomy (NCBI): domain Bacteria; kingdom Bacillati; phylum Actinomycetota; class Actinomycetes; order Micrococcales; family Micrococcaceae; genus Arthrobacter; species Arthrobacter sp. C152. The sequence goes on along the minus strand of NZ_JBTZSU010000100.1, from coordinate 265 downwards.
CACCGAGATCTGCCCGGGCCGGGTGGAAACGGAAATCTTCGGCCGCAACATGGGCGGCAGCCCCGAGGCCATGGAAGAAGCCTGGAAGACCTACTACGAAGGCTACGAGTCGCTGACCACCGACGACATCGTCAACGCCCTCGACTACGCCATCGAGACCCCGCGGCACGTCAATGTCGGCATGCTTGAACTCATGCCCACCTTCCAGGTCCCCGGCGGCCTGACCTTCGACCGCCGCGCCGAAGACTAAACCCCCTTCCCACCC
>NZ_JBTZSU010000099.1:0-791 GCF_054890965.1 Arthrobacter sp. C152 | reverse complement strand
GAGGCGGAGGGTGAGGAGTTTCATTACTTGGTGCGTCCTTCGATGTAGGTGCGGTTGAAGTTCAGGCGCTCAAAGATGGGGGCGTCGCTGAACCGGAAAAGATCAAACTCGGATTCGGCCTGCAGGGACCAGGCGGCCCAGGACGGGACGACGAACAGGTCGCCCTTGGCCAGGACCCGGGTTTCGCCGTTGAGGGTCACGGTGCCGGTGCCTTCGAAGACCTGCCAGACGCTGGAGCCCACCTCGCGGAGCGGCTCGGTGGTGGCGCCGGCGCGGAGCCGGTGGAATTCTGCGCGGATGGTGGGCATGACATCCCCGCCGGTGGTGGGGTTGGTGTAGCGGATGGCGGCGTGGCCCTGGGACACGGTGGCGGGGTGGCCCTCGTCCTCCAGGAGCAGCTGTTCACGGAGGGCGGCGTCGGTGTACTTCCAGCGGTACGCGGCGATGGGGGAGTTGGTGGTGTTCTCCAGGCCGGAGAGCGGGCGGAGGCCGGGGTGGGCCCAGAGCCGTTCGGAGCGGGAGATGTCCGGGGTGGCCTCGTCCGTGACGCGCTCGGTGCCGAACTCGAAGAACCCGGCGTCGGCGTAGTGGACGAACGGGATGTCCAGGCCGTCGATCCAGGCCATCGGTTCGTCGGTGTCGTTGTGGTGGCCGTGGAAGTTCCAGCCCGGGGTGAGCAGGAAGTCGCCGCGGGACATGCGGACCGGGTCACCGTTCACGACGGTCCATACGCCTTCGCCTTCGACGACGAAGCGGAAGGCGTTCTGGGAGTGCCGGTGCTCCGGGGCGGT
>NZ_JBTZSU010000098.1:0-797 GCF_054890965.1 Arthrobacter sp. C152 | reverse complement strand
GACGCCGAACTGCTCTGCCTTGCCGTCGCCCAGCACCTGCTCGGCTTCTCCTCGGAGAGCAGGTGGATCCGGTACTCCCGGATCCACCTGTCCGCCATGTTCCCGGGCATCCCGCACCAGTCCGGCTACAACAAACGCCTCCGGGCCGCGGGGCCCTTGATCGCGGCAGCGATCACCGCGCTGGCACGGGACACACCGTCCTGGCACGAGGTCCTGCGCCTGGTCGATTCCACTCCCGTCCCGTGCGGAATGTCCCGGGAAACCGTCAAACGTTCCGACCTGTCCGGGCACGCCGGCTACGGTTACTGCGCCTCCCACTCCCGGTTCTTCTGGGGATTCCGGCTCTACCTCATCAGCACCCCTGACGGCATGCCTGTGATCTGGGGCTTGGCCAACCCGAAGATCGGTGAACGCGAAGTCACCAGGGCACTCCTGGAGCACGACCATCACCTCATCCGGGCCGGGCAGGTAATCCTCGGGGACAAAGGCTTCGCCGGACGCGACTTCGAAGCGTTCATCAGCCAAGACCTGGGCGCGACGCTGATTCGCCCTGACCGCAAAGACGAGAAACCCCGCTTCGGCAGGCTCGGCGGCATCAGACAATGGATCGAATCCGTCTTCGACACCCTCAAAGGCCAACTCAGCCTCGAAGATCACGGCGGACGGACCCTGGCCGGTGTCTACACCCGGGTGGCCGCCAGACTACTCGCCCTCGCTGCCGGCATCTGGCACAACTGGCGCATCAACGCGCCCCGCAAACGCTCACTCATCGCCTACGACCACTGAAACCAATAGGA
>NZ_JBTZSU010000097.1:0-947 GCF_054890965.1 Arthrobacter sp. C152 | reverse complement strand
TAGGGCGTGTCTCCTAAAGCTGTCAGCCAGATGCTGATTGCTCGGAGGACTGCTCCGCCGCGGTAGGTCAGGGCGAGCTTGTCGTAGCGGGTCGCCAAGGCTCGCCACTGTTTGAAGGTGTTGAAGTTGCGTTCGACAACGTTTCGGCCTTTGTAGTCCTCTTTGTCGAAGGCCGGCGGCCTGCCGCCGGTGGAACCGCGTCGTTTACGGTGGCCGATCTGGTCGGACGGTTGCGGGATGACAGCGGTAATGCCGCGGTCTCGAAGGTGGGTCCGGATCGCTCTTGAAGAGTAGGCCTTGTCACCGCGCACACGGTCCGGGCGGGTGCGGGGCCTGCCCGGACCCACCCGGTTGATCTTCAACTGGTTCATCAGGTGGGCGAACATCGGAGCGTCGCCACCCTGGCCCGGCGCGACCAGCAAAACCAGGGGCCGGCCTTTACCATCAACCAAGGCGTGGATCTTGGTGCTCAGTCCGCCGCGGGAACGGCCGATTGCATGGTCGTCCGGCTCAGCAAACAGATTCATGTAATTCGAGCCGGCCCCCTGTGGCGCGGGGAAGGTTAGTGCCGTGCTGGTGGGCGCGGTTGACCGTCGAGTCGACCGAGACCGACCAATCCACCTCACCCTGGGAGTCCGCGACCGTCAGCAGTGCCGCCAGGATGCTGTCCCAGGTTCCGTCACCGCTATAGCGGCGGTGACGCTTCCAGATGGTCTGCCAAGGACCGAACTCGGCAGGCACATCCCGCCAGGCGATCCCGCAACGGTACCGGTAAATGATCCCCTCGACCACCCGACGGTCGTCCCGGAACGGACGACCCTGGCGGCCAGCAGAGGACGGCAATAACGGCTGAATGCGGGCCCACTGCCCATCAGTCAAAACAGAAGTACGCGACACCCATCAAGCATCCCGGCTAAACCAGCCAAGGTTTAGGAGACACGCCCTAG
>NZ_JBTZSU010000096.1:0-958 GCF_054890965.1 Arthrobacter sp. C152 | reverse complement strand
TGGCGGCTTCCTGGCGGGTGGTGCCGGAGTCCTGGATGCCTTCGGCGATGTGGGCGAGGTTTTCGGGGATGTCGCGGCCTTTTTTGCGCATGGCGGTGGCCCAGAGGCGGCCGGCGCGGTAGGAGGAGCGGACCAGGGGGCCGGACATGACGCCGAGGAAGCCGATCTCTTCGGCTTCGTGCTGGAGGTCCAGGAATTCCTGGGGTTTGACCCAGCGGTCCACGGGGAGGTGCCGTTCGGAGGGGCGCAGGTACTGGGTGATGGTGATCAGGTCGCAGCCGGCTTGGTGGAGGTCGCGGAGCGCTTCGCTGATTTCCTCGCGGGTTTCGCCCATGCCGAGGATGAGGTTGGATTTGGTGACCATGCCGTGGTGGCGGCCCTGGGTGATGACGTCCAGGGAGCGGTCGTAGCGGAACGCGGGGCGGATGCGCTTGAAGATCCGGGGGACGGTTTCGACGTTGTGGGCGAAGACCTCGGGTTTGGAGTCGCAGATCGCTTCGATGTGGGCGGGGTTGCCGGAGAAGTCGGGGATGAGCAGTTCGACGCCGGTGCCGGGGTTCAGTTCGTGGATTTTGCGGACGGTTTCGGCGTAGAGCCAGACGCCTTCGTCTTCGAGGTCGTCGCGGGCGACGCCGGTGACGGTGGCGTAGCGCAGGTTCATGGACTGGACGGAGCGGGCGACCTTGGTGGGTTCGAACCGGTCCAGGGGTGAGGGTTTGCCGGTGTCGATCTGGCAGAAGTCGCAGCGGCGGGTGCATTCGGAGCCGCCGATCAGGAAGGTGGCTTCCTTGTCTTCCCAGCATTCGAAGATGTTGGGGCAGCCGGCCTCTTCGCAGACGGTGTGCAGGCCTTCTTTTTTGACCAGGTTCTTCAGGCCGACGAACTCGGGGCCCATCTGGACCTTCGCCTTGATCCATTCCGGCTTGCGTTCCACCGGGATCGCAGCGTTGCGCTGCTC
>NZ_JBTZSU010000095.1:0-973 GCF_054890965.1 Arthrobacter sp. C152 | reverse complement strand
TGGGCGGCGTCGGTGGCGGTGGCTTTGACGTTTTCCATGGCTTCCTGGGCGGGTTGCTTGAGGTCCTGGGCCATGGTTTTGGCGGCGTCGGTGAGTTCGTGGGCCAGGGGTTCGGCTGCGGTTTTGAGCTGGTCCGCGGCTTCGCGTTCTTTCTGGCTTGGCGGGATCAGGGAGGAGACCAGCAGTCCGGCGCCGAAGGCGATCAGCCCGGCGGCCAAGGGGTTGCCCTGGGTTTTGGCTTTGACCTGGTCGGGGGCTTGGGAGACGGCCTCACCGGCGTCGCTGAGTTTGGCCGAGACGGTGTCTTTGGCATCGTGCAGGGTGTCCCCGGCGGAGTGCATGGCGTTGCTGGTGTGTCCTGCGCCGGTGGTGGTGGTGTGGTGGACGGTGGTGGCGGCGTTGTCTGCTGCGCCCATGATTTTCTCCTTGACTCCGGTGACGGCGTCGCGGACCTTGTCGGTCTGGCGGTGGACGATGTTGGACGGGGTGACCTTGTCGGCGACGGCGTCCACGTTGGTGCCCAGGCGGGCGCGGGTGGCTTCTATGTCGGCGCGGATGACGTCGGGGTTCTCGCTCATCGGTGTACCTCACCTGGTTTGAGGGTTGGGGGGATTTCGGAGAGTGTTTGGCCGGTCTGGGGCAGGCCTTTGATTTGTTTGAGTTCCTTGCGGCCGGTGGCGGCCAGGACGGCGGCGATGATGGCCCAGATGACGGCGACGAGCAGCGCGGCCCAGCCCAGGGGCATGAGGGCGCCGAGGGCGAACATCAGGGCCAGGGAGAGGAAGAGCAGGACGAAGTGTCCGCCGACGCCGGCGCCGGCGAGCATGCCGGCGCCTTTCCCGGCGCGGGTGGCTGATTGTTTGGCTTCGGCCTTGGCCAGTTCCACTTCCTGGCGCAGCAGGGTGGACAGGTCCCGGGTCACGTCCCCGAGCAACTCGCCCAGGGAGGCGTTATCGGCCTTCACATGCGCCGC
>NZ_JBTZSU010000094.1:0-987 GCF_054890965.1 Arthrobacter sp. C152 | reverse complement strand
GTAGCCGTTGGGGTTGTTTTTCTGCCAGCGCCAGTGGTCTTCGCACATCTGGTCGATGGTCTTGGTGGTGGACCAGCCGAGGTCGGCAAGCGCGGAGGAGGCGTCGGCCCAGAAGGCGGGCAGGTCCCCGGCGCGGCGGCCGGTGATCTCGTACGGTATCGGCCGGCCCACGGCCTTTTCGAACGAGCGCAGCACCTCCAGGACGGACGATCCCTTCCCGGAGCCGAGGTTCCAGCGGAACACGCCCGTGCGGTCCGCGACATAGTTCAGTGCGGCCACATGTCCTTCGGCCAGGTCCACGACGTGGATGTAGTCGCGCAGGCAGGTGCCGTCGGGGGTGTCGTAGTCGCCGCCGAAGACCATGAGCTTGTCGCGCCGGCCGACGGCCACCTGGGCGATGAAGGGCACGAGGTTGTTGGGGATGCCCTGCGGGTCTTCGCCGATGCGGCCGGAGGGGTGGGCGCCGACGGGGTTGAAGTAGCGCAGCAGGGCGATGTGCCAGCGGGGGTCGGCTGCGCCGAGGTCGGAGAGGATGTCCTCGATCTGTTCCTTGGTCCGGCCGTAGGGGTTGTTGGCCCCGATCTCCATCTTCTCCACGTAGGGGATGGGGTTGTGCTCGCCGTAGACGGTGGCGGAGGAGCTGAAGACAATGGAGCGGACCTCGTGGCGGTCCATGACGCGGATCAAGTTCAGGGTGCCGACGAGGTTGTTGTAGTAGTACTTCAGCGGTTCGCGCACGGATTCCCCCACGGCCTTGAGCCCGGCGAAGTGGATGACGGCGTCGATGGGGGTTTCGGCGAAGACCTTCTCCACGGCCGCTTCATCGACGAGGTCAACGTTGTGGAACGCGGCAGCCTTTCCGCTGAGTTCGGCCACGCGGCGCAGGGATTCCTCGCTGGAGTTCACCAGGTTGTCGATGACGACCACGTCGTGGCCGGCTTCCTGCAGGGAAAGGACGGTGTGGGAACCGATGTAGCCGGTGCCCCC
>NZ_JBTZSU010000093.1:0-1085 GCF_054890965.1 Arthrobacter sp. C152 | reverse complement strand
CCCCGGCGGCCTGACCTTCGACCGCCGCGCCGAAGACTAAACCCCCTTCCCACCCCCAGCCAGCCCCCATCACCAACCGTTAGGCCACTACCGATGCAGTTAGTACAAACCGTCAGTTTCCCCGAACCCCAGCTCCTGGCCGACCTCTCACCGCTTCCCGGCGGGCTCCGCGGCGTGGTGTGGGACATGCAGGGGGCCCCGGACGAGGCCCACGGAAGCATCGACGGCGTCATCCTCCCGTACCTCAATGCCGGGGCGGTGCTGGGGAACCTGGACAAGGTCCCGGACCTGAAGTTCGTCCAGACCCAGTCAACAGGGTTCGACGGCGTCCGCGAGGCCGCTGGTCCCGGCGCCGCCGTGGCCAACGCCTCGGGCGCTCACGCTGCCGCCACCGCGGAGCTGGCCGTGGGCCTCATCCTGGCCAAACTGCGCGGCATCGACCAGGCCGTCCGTGACCAGCAGACCGAAAACTGGGCACCGCAGCGCCGCCAGTCCCTGGCCGACAGGCGCGTCCTGCTGCTGGGGATCGGCGGGATCGGGCAGGAACTGGCCCGCCGGCTGGAACCGTTCGAGGTCACCGTGACCCGGGTGGGCAGCACCGCCCGCACGGACGAGCACGGCCAGGTCCACTCCTCCGCCGACCTCGAAGCCCTGGCCCGCGACCACGACATCCTGGTCTCCGTCCTGCCCCTCAACGACAACACCCACCACCTGGTCAACGCCACGGTCCTCGCCGCCCTGCCAGACGGCGCCCTGGTGGTCAACGTCGGCCGCGGACCGGTGATCGACACCGACGCCCTCACCGCCGAAGTCGTCTCCGGCCGGCTGCAGTGCGCCCTGGACGTGGTGGACCCCGAACCGCTGCCCAAGGGCCACCCGCTGTGGTCCACCGACAACGCCCTGATCACCCCGCACGTGGGCGGCAACGCCTCCGCGTTCGAACCCCGGATCCTCAAACTCCTCAAGCGCCAGCTCGAGGCCCTCGCCGCCGGCGAAACCCCGGCCAACCTGGTACAGCAGGGGCCGTTCGCATGAGTTCGTTGTTTGACCTGACGGGCCGTGTGGCCCTGGTGACCGGTTCCAGC
>NZ_JBTZSU010000092.1:0-1142 GCF_054890965.1 Arthrobacter sp. C152 | reverse complement strand
AACCAGCTGCCTGATCGTGATCCGGAAGAGACTGCCGAGTGGGTTGAGTCCCTGGATGCGTTGATCAGGGAACAGGGCACCGAGCGTGCCCAATACATCATGCGGAGCCTGCTGCAGCGCGCGGGCGCGCAGAGCGTGGGCGTGCCGATGGTGACCACCACGGACTACGTGAACACGATCCCGGTGGACCAGGAAGCCCAGTTCCCGGGCAACGAGGAATACGAGCGCCGGTACCGGGCGTACATGCGGTGGAACGCCGCGGTCATGGTGCACCGGGCGCAGCGGCCCGACATCGGCGTCGGCGGGCACATCTCCACCTACGCCGGCGCGGCCACCCTGTACGAGGTGGGCTTCAACCACTTCTTCCGTGGCAAGGACGCCCCCGGCGGCGGGGACCAGGTCTTCTTCCAGGGCCACGCCTCCCCCGGGATGTACGCCCGGGCGTTCATGGAAGGCCGCCTGTCCGAGGAGGACCTGGACGGGTTCCGGCAGGAAAAGTCCAAGGAAGGCCACGCCCTCTCCTCGTACCCGCACCCGCGGCTGATGCCCAAGTTCTGGGAATTCCCGACCGTGTCCATGGGCATCGGGCCGATGAACGCGATCTACCAGGCCCAGTCGAACCGGTACCTGCACAACCGCGGCCTGAAGGACACCTCCGACCAGCAGGTCTGGGCGTTCCTGGGCGACGGGGAAATGGACGAGCCCGAGTCCCGCGGGCTGCTCCAGCTGGCCGCGAACGAGAACCTGGACAACCTGAACTTCGTGATCAACTGCAACCTCCAGCGCCTGGACGGGCCGGTACGGGGCAACGGCAAGATCATGCAGGAACTCGAAGCGTTCTTCCGCGGCGCGGGCTGGAACGTGATCAAGGTCGTCTGGGGCCGGGAATGGGATGACCTGCTCACCCGCGACACCGACGGCTCGCTCGTGAAGATCATGAACGAAACCCCCGACGGGGACTACCAGACCTATAAGGCCGAATCCGGCGGGTTCGTCCGCGAACACTTCTTCGGCAAGACCCCGCAGACCAAGGACCTCGTCGCGGACCTCTCCGACGATCAGATCTGGAACCTCAAGCGCGGCGGCCACGACTACCGCAAGGTCTACGCCGCGTACAAGGCAGCCACCGAATTCAAGGGCAA
>NZ_JBTZSU010000091.1:0-1294 GCF_054890965.1 Arthrobacter sp. C152 | reverse complement strand
TGGGGTTGCCCGCAAGTCGTGGACAGTTGATCAGGCGGCTTGTGCCGGCTGAGGTTGTGCCGTGGTGAGCAGCAGTTCGTGCTCAACCGGGGTGTTGTAGCCCAGGGCTGAGTGGAGCCGGGCACGGTTGTAGAACTCCTCGATCCAGCGGCCGGTGGCCCGGATTGCGTCCTGTCTGGTTGCCCAGCGCCGCCGGTCGTAGAACTCGGCTTTCAAGGTGGACCAGAACGATTCCTGCATAGCGTTGTCCCAACACACGCCCGTCCTGCCAACAGACTGGCGGATACCCAGCCCTGCGCAGACATCATTGAGCTGGGTGGAGGTGTACTGGGTGCCCCTGTCGGCATGGAAGACCACACCGTCCGGACCGCTACCGCGCAGGACGTGGGCCATCCGCAACGCACGCTCCACCAGGTCGGTGGTTTGGGTGGAGTCCATCGCCCATCCGATCACGCGTCGGGAGCAGGCGTCCCTGACGGCACACAAATACACCCAGCCTTCATCGGTGCGCAGGTAGGTGATGTCCGAGATCCAGACCGCATCCAAGGCCCCGGTGTCCCACTTCCTGGCCACCAGATCCGGGATCGAATGGACCCTAACCCCGCCGATCGGGGCGACCGGCCGGAACCGTCGCGGCGAGACCCCTTCCAGGCCCTGCCGGCGCATCGAGGACGCCACCGTCTTCCGGTCAACGCCGGTCCCGTTCCTTGCCAGCACGGCCCGGACCCTGGGTGCCCCGTAAACCCCGGTCGAGTCCGCATGAGCACGCCGGACCTTCGCGTCCAGTTCCGCCCGCTCAACGGCCCGCACCGACGCTGCGGAGCCTCGCCTCCGCCAGGCGTAAAACCCGGACCGTGACACCCCCAACAGCCGGGCCATCCGCTGGACCGGGTAGTTAGCCTTCTCGGCCTCCATCAGTTCGAAGCATTCCGATTCTGCTGCTTGGAGGCGAAGAAGGCTGCGGCTTTTCCCAGGAACTCGTTATCCATCCGCAGCTGCGCGTTTTCCCGGCGCAACCGCTCCAGCTCCGACTTCTCCGACTCCGCCGCGGCGAACTCCTCCGGAGCGGCCAAACGTGCCCGCTCCTGGGCCACCCACCGGCCGAGCAGCTGCTCACCCAGCCCCAGCTCCCGGGCCACCGGCGCGACAGGCCTACCCGTATCGATGACAAGCCGCGCGGCCTCCCGCCGATACTCAGGAGTGAATTTACGTCGTGTCGTGCTCACAAGAACACCTTCCCGCAGAATCCCAGGATCCCGCTACTTCAGGTGTCCACCAACAGAGGCTAACCCCA
>NZ_JBTZSU010000090.1:0-1390 GCF_054890965.1 Arthrobacter sp. C152 | reverse complement strand
GGGAAGAGTAATACGTTGCCTCAAATGAAAACCTCCGTTTCGCGTGGTCGTTGCCTCGGTGCCTGAGGCTCCGGAGGTCTAGGGGTTCCAGGCCCGGTTTACGGGTTTGATGGGAGCTGGTTTCTTGGCCAGTGCAAGGGTTTCCAGTTCGGCGGTAAGGGCCAGGATTTGGCGGGACAGGGCCCCGGGTTTGATGCGTTTGAAAGCGGCGTTCATCCGAATGACCGGGCTCTTACGCATTCGCGGGTGTCGTATTGCGCGCTGGTGGGGTGTGGCCGGCGTGTCGTGTTTCTTAGTGATTTTCGCGCCGTAGCGCTGCTTGGAAATTAGCTTCTGCTGGGGCAGCAGGTAGTTGGTGAAGACCCGGTCCAGCTCCCAGATCTCATTGAGCTTTTCCAGCTCGCCGGCGGTGTCGTAGCGCAGGTAGCCGACCAGTTCACGGACCCGTGCCCAGTTCTTTTGCTCCACGTGGGCGCCGTCGTTTTTGTTCCCGGGCCGGGACCGGGTGAAGGTGATCTGGCGGGCGTGGCAGTAGGCCAGCAGGTGGTCGTTGATGAACTCTGAGCCGTTATCCGAATCGATCCCGATGATCGGGAACGGGAATACCGCGGTGACGTGTTCGAGCGCTTCAAAGACCCACTTGGCGGCCTTGTTCCGCACGGACCGGTTCACCGTCCATCCGGTGCAAATGTCCGTCACGGTCAGGGTGAAGCAGAACTCTCCGAAGTTGTTGCCGCCCTCGTGGCCGACCAGGTCAATCTCGACAAAGCCCGGCACGGCGTCATTCCACTCCGCCCAGGTTCGGACCGGGATCTGGGACTTGAGCAACGTGCCCGGCTTCGTGTGGGACCGTCCCCGCAGCGTCAGCTTGGCCCGTTCGCCGGCGAGCTTCCGGTCGATGGTCGCAGCGCTCATCCGCATCAGCAGCGCGGCTTGTTCATCGGTGATGTCCACCTCTTTGTCCCGGCGCAGCAGTGGCACCAGAACCGGCAGCATCGGGGCCAGAAGCTTCCCCGCAGGGGCCCGCAGCACCGCCCAGCACCTGATGAGCGGGTCCAGTAGATCAAGGCCATAGACCGGGGCCCTGCCCGGTCTGGGTTTGACGACCTTCAGGACCAGCGCGTCCCGCAGCGCAGCCCGGGCATAGTCACGGTGCCAACCCGTCAACTCGACCAGCTCATCCAGGATCCGGGACTTCCCTGCACGATCAGCGCCCCGGTAAGCGAGGGCCTTCTTCTTCGTCACAGCATGCCGCTGGGCCATCGTTAGCTCCATGAAAACGGGCATAGCCCCCACCCGCTGCCAACACCCCCAACCACGCCGCCCAAGCGGAGGTTTTCAAATGAGGCAACGAATCGGACTACGCGGATGTTTTCAATGAGTCAACGCG
>NZ_JBTZSU010000089.1:0-1422 GCF_054890965.1 Arthrobacter sp. C152 | reverse complement strand
GACCACGTTATTGATGGTGGTCACGCGCATGCGTCCGAGACCTCCCTGCACGCGGAGGACAAGGGTTACCACAAGAACCTCAAGCCGCGGCAGATCCAGATGATCGCGATCGGCGGTGCGATCGGGACCGGCCTGTTCCTGGGCGCCGGCGGCCGGCTCAACGCGGCGGGCCCGTCCCTGGTCATCGCCTACGCGGTGTGCGGGTTCTTCGCGTTCCTGATCCTGCGCGCCCTGGGCGAACTGGTCCTGCACCGGCCCTCCTCGGGCTCCTTCGTCTCCTACGCCCGCGAATTCTTCGGCGAAAAAGCCGCGTTCGTCTCCGGCTGGTTCTACTGGATCAACTGGGCCACCACCACCATCGTGGACATCACCGCCGCCGCCCTCTACATGCACTTCTTCGGCAACTACATCCCCTGGATGGCCGACGTCCCGCAGTGGGCCTGGGCACTGACCGCCCTCGTCGTCGTCCTGGCCCTGAACCTGGTCTCCGTGAAAGTCTTCGGCGAAATGGAATTCTGGTTCGCCCTGATCAAGGTCGCCGCCCTCGTCGCGTTCCTCATCATCGGCACCTACTTCGTCATCTTCGGCACCCCCGTCGACGGCCAGCAGGTCGGCATCAGCCTCCTGTCCGACAACGGCGGGATCTTCCCCAACGGCCTGCTGCCCATGATCATCCTCATGCAGGGCGTCCTGTTCGCCTACGCCTCCATCGAACTCGTCGGCACCGCCGCCGGCGAAACCGAAAACCCCGAAAAGATCATGCCCAAGGCCATCAACTCCGTGGTCTTCCGCATCGCCGTGTTCTACGTCGGCTCCGTGATCCTCCTGGCCCTGCTGCTGCCCTTCACCTCCTACCAAAAAGGCGTCAGCCCCTTCGTGACGTTCTTCGGGTCCATCGGCGTCCAGGGCGTGGACGTCATCATGAACCTCGTCGTCCTCACCGCCGCCCTGTCCTCCCTGAATGCCGGGCTCTACTCCACCGGCCGGATCCTGCGCTCCATGTCCGTCAACGGCTCCGCCCCCAAATTCGCCTCCCGCATGAACAAAGCAGGCGTCCCCTACGGCGGCATCGCCATCACCGCCGTGGTCTCCCTCCTCGGCGTCCCCCTGAACTACCTCGTCCCCGCCGAAGCCTTCGAAATCGTCCTCAACATCGCCTCCGTCGGCATCATCATGACCTGGGCCACCATCGTCCTGTGCCAGATCCAGCTCAAACGCTGGGCCGACAAAGGCTGGGTCGAACGCCCCTCCTTCCGCATGTTCGGCGCCCCCTACACCGGCTACCTCTCCCTGCTCTTCCTCACCGGCGTGCTCATCATGGTCTTCATCGACTCACCCCTGACCATGCTCGTGACCGCCATCGCCTCCATCCTCATGGTCGCCGGCTGGTACGCCTGCCGCACCCGCATCCGCGAAATCGCC
>NZ_JBTZSU010000088.1:0-1433 GCF_054890965.1 Arthrobacter sp. C152 | reverse complement strand
CTAGTAGTACTTTGTTAGGTTTTTCGGCTAAAAGCTTTTAATCGCCGGTCTGAGCTGTTAATTTCGTTGCGTGGGTATGGAAGAGGCAGGGCTGCGGGTCGAGCTGGAGGACTACGTCGGGGAGGTGTTCGCCTCGTTGGGCCGGAAGGACCAGCGGGTGAAGGGCCGGTTGTATTTGCAGGGGTTGATGCTGGAGGGGCGGCGCAAGTCGATGCAGCCGATGGCCGGGCGCTTGGATGTGGACCACCAGCAGTTGCAGCAGTTCGTCACGTCCTCGCCGTGGAAGGTGGAGCCGGTCCGCCGCCGCCTGGCCGCCCTGGCCGAGGAAGCGATCGCGCCGGAGGCATGGGTAATCGACGATACGGGCTTCAAGAAGGACGGGACCGCTTCGGCGTGCGTGGCGCGTCAGTATTCGGGCACGCTGGGCAAGATCGGCAACTGCCAGGTTGCGGCCACGGTGCACATGGTCACCGATGCGGCCTCGGCCCCGGTGAACTGGCGCCTGTTCGTGCCCGAGGCGTGGGACGACACCTGCGCTGAGACCAACGAACAGGCCGAAGCCATCGCCGCCCGCCGGGCGAAGGCGAGGATCCCGGATTACGTGCGGAACCGGCCCAAGTGGGAACTCGCACTTGAGATGATCGATGAACTCGCCCGTTGGGGGCGCACGTGCCCGGTCGCGGTGGCCGACGCCGGGTACGGGGACAACGCGCTGTTCCGACTCGAGCTGACCCGACGGTCCATTCCGTGGGTGATGGCGGTCAAGGCCTCCACCAGCGCCTACCCCGCCGACGCTGTTCCCGAACTCGCCGAACGCTCCGGCAGCAGGGGCCGGCCCAGCGTGCCCCGCTACCGGCAGGCCCCGGCCAGCCTGGCCGAACTCGCGGTGGCCGCGGGCAGGAGAGAACTACGACGGCTCACGTGGCGGCACGGCACCAAAAGCACCGGCACCAACAAGACCGCCGCTATGAAATCCCGCTTCCTGGCCCTGCGCGTCAGGCCAGCCAGCCGACACATCACTCCCGGCGAAGACGGATCACTCCCCGAGGCCTGGCTGATCGCCGAATGGCCACCCGGGGCCAAGGAACCCACCGACTACTGGCTCTCGGACCTGCCCGCCGCCACACCGACCAGGACCTTGGTCAGGCTCGCGAAAATCCGCTGGCGCATCGAACACGACTACCGCGAACTAAAAACCGGTCTCGGCCTCTCCCACTTCGAAGGACGGTCCTTCCCGGGCTTTCACCACCACGCCACCCTCGTCTCCGCGGCACACCTGTTCATCACCAAAAAACGACTCGCCACCCCAAAAGCAGCAGGGGCAGCCTGAGCCTGTACGGAGTCCTCAAGGAAATCCAACGGATACTCATCCGACAGCTCGCCCGCTGCCCCTACTGCCAGCACGCGCCACCAACCTAACAAAGTACTACTAG
>NZ_JBTZSU010000087.1:0-1478 GCF_054890965.1 Arthrobacter sp. C152 | reverse complement strand
GGCGGCCCCGCCGGCATACTCGGCCTCCCGCTCACCGACGAAACCGCCACCCCCGACGGGGTCGGCCGGTATAACCACTTCAGCGGCACGAACGCCGGCTCGTCGATCCACTGGTCGCCCGCCACGGGAGCCCACGAGGTGTATGGAGCCATCTGGGCCCAGTGGGCGGCCCTCGGTTGGGAGCGCAGCCGGCTCGGCTACCCCACCAGCGGCGAGTACGGCATCACGGGCGGGCGCCGTAGCGATTTCCAGCATGGTTCGATCCTGTGGCACGCGGCCAGCGGCAGGGCCGAGGTCATCTACACCAGCGTCCCATCGGCGCTCCTGGGCGTGGACCTTGAGCGCATTCCGACCACGCAAAAGGTCGTCGCGCTTACGTTCGACGCCGGTGCCAACGACGCCGGCCTCCGGTCGATCCTCGCCACCCTTGCAGCCAACGGCGTCCCAGGCACCTTCTTCCTCACCGGAGACTGGGTCAACCAGTTCCCCTCCGACCCGGCGCTGATCTACAACGCGGGGCATCGGATCGGCAACCACTCAATGACCCACCCGGACTTCACGACCCTGACCGACGCCCAGATCGCGGCCGAGATCAACAGCGCGCAGAGGGCCATCGAGGCCGCTGGTGGCGAGCCTCGCCCGTTCTTCCGCTTCCCGTTCGGCGCCCGCGATTCCCGGACGATCGCAGACGTCAACGCCGCCGGCTACGCGGCGCTCCGGTGGACCGTCGACACCCTGGGCTGGCAAGGCACGTTGAGCGGAACGCGCGGACCGGGCTTCGTCGTCCAGCGCGTCATGGCTTCCGCCCAGCCCGGCGAGATCGTCCTGATGCACCTCGGATCGAACCCGGACGACGGTTCAACACTCGACGCTGCTGCCCTCCCGCAAGTGATCTCCCAGCTCCGGGCGGCAGGCTACGGCTTCGTCACCGTCGACGCCGCCCTCGGCTAGCCCTCCCCCGGGGCCGGAGGTTGGATGTCCCCGGAGACCTGATCAATGGACTGCCGGAGCATGTCTTTCGCATCCGCCAGCGGAAGCCGGGCCTTTCGTCCCGACTTCTGCCCGAGGGGACGTTCGGCACTGCCCAGCCGCGACAGAAAGACCGACCCTGATGGCAGATGATCCCTTTATGCATCGAGGCCCGCCATGTTCATGGAAGGCAGAAAGACCCACGAGTGATCATGATGGTCAAGATCCGCAAAGCCAGCAAAGCCGGCGTGACCGCCAGGTTCGTCGCAGGGCACTTCACAATAACCCACGACGGAATCACCGAGACCGTGCAGGTCGCCGGCCACCAGGACAACGACGCCCAGATTCTGCGGGCACTGGAAGCGATCCTCGAGCTCTACTGAGTCACAGCCGCCTGTGGGCATCGGGGTATCTGGCAAGGGACACCCGCATCCGGACGAACCACCCCCGGCGTCCCTATGTGTCAGGCTGTTGTGTGACACATAGGGCGGGGAAAGATATGTGATGTT
>NZ_JBTZSU010000086.1:0-1513 GCF_054890965.1 Arthrobacter sp. C152 | reverse complement strand
TCCTTGGCGACGTCGAGGGCGCGTTCGTAGCCGGCGTCGGCGTGGCGGATGACGCCCATGCCGGGGTCGTTGGTGAGGAGGCGTTCGAGCTTCTGCGCGGCGAGGTCCGTGCCGTCGGCGACGGAGACCTGGCCGGCGTGGATGGAGCGGCCGATGCCGACGCCGCCGCCGTGGTGCAGGGACACCCAGGTGGCGCCGGAGGCGGTGTTGAGCAGGGCATTCAGCAGGGGCCAGTCGGCAATGGCGTCCGAGCCGTCCGCCATGGCTTCGGTCTCGCGGTACGGGGAGGCGACGGAGCCGGAGTCCAGGTGGTCGCGGCCGATCACGATGGGGGCCTTGACCTTGCCGTCCTTGACGAGCTGGTTGAAGAGCAGTCCGGCCTTGTGGCGTTCGCCGTAGCCGAGCCAGCAGATGCGGGCCGGGAGTCCTTCGAACTCCACCCGTTCCTGGGCGGCGTCGATCCAGCGGTGCAGGTGCGCGTTGTCCGGGAAGAGCTCCTTGATCGCTTCGTCGGTGACGCGGATGTCCTCGGGGTCGCCGGAGAGGGCAACCCAGCGGAACGGGCCAAGCCCTTCGCAGAAGAGCGGGCGGATGTACGCGGGGACGAAGCCGGGGAACTCAAAGGCGCGTTCGTAGCCGCCCTTGCGGGCTTCGTCGCGGATGGAGTTGCCGTAGTCGAAGACCTCCGCGCCGGCGTCCTGGAATTCCACCATGGCCTGGACGTGCCGGGCCATGGAGGCCTGGGCCTTCTTGGTGAATCCTTCCGGATCAGCCTCGGCCTCGCGGTGCCATTCGTCAACGGAGATGCCTTCGGGCAGGTAGCTCAGGGGATCGTGGGCGGAGGTCTGGTCGGTGACGATGTCCACGGTGAGTTCGCCCGCCTTGTGACGGCGGAGGATCTCGGGGAAGACTTCGGCGGCGTTGCCCACGTAGCCCACGGACCAGCCGCGGCGCTCTTCCTTGGCCTTGAGCACCTTGGCGATGGCGGCGTCGAGATCCGTTTCCACCTCGTCCAGGTAGCGCTTGCCGGCACGGCGGCGCAGGCGGGCTTCGTCGACGTCGACGATCAGGCAGGCGCCGTCGTTCAGGGTGACGGCGAGCGGCTGGGCGCCGCCCATGCCGCCGCAGCCGCCGGTCAGGGTCAGGGTGCCGGCGAGGGTGCCGTCCTGATCACCGGTGAGCTTCCGGGCGATCGCCGCGAAGGTTTCGAAGGTGCCCTGCAGGATGCCCTGGGTGCCGATGTAGATCCAGGAGCCGGCCGTCATCTGGCCGTACATCATCAGACCCTCGGCCTCGAGGCGGCGGAACTCGGGCCAGGTTGCCCAGTCGCCCACCAGGTTGGAGTTGGCCAGCAGCACGCGGGGGGCCCACTCGTTGGTGCGGAAGACGCCGACAGGCTTGCCGGACTGGACCAGGAGGGTTTCGTCCTTTTCCATGGTCTCCAGGGTGCGGGTGATGGCATCGAACGCGGCCCAGGAGCGGACGGCGCGGCCGGTGCCGCCGTAGACCACCA
>NZ_JBTZSU010000085.1:0-1520 GCF_054890965.1 Arthrobacter sp. C152 | reverse complement strand
CCGGTATTTCTCAAGCTGTTTGTGACAGCTGTGGGGTGGGTTGGTTGATCCAGACCTTGTCTGGTGGGCCAGGGACGCTGGGTGCTTTCCGGTAGCGGGTGGGATGTTGACGGAAGTGCTCGTTGAGTGACTGCTGTCGCTGGTGTTGCTGCGTGGGCCACGATCCGTCGTGCACGGAGTCCGGGGAGTACCAGTTCAGTCCGGCGTGCAAATGATGTCGGTTGTAGTCGGTGAAATAGGCGTTGAAGTAGTCCCGTGCCGTGGCGAGCGATTCGAACCGGTCCGGGAACTCCAAGGAGTATTTGACCGTCTTGAACATTGCTTCGATGAACGGGTTGTCGTTGGAGGTTCTGGGCCTGGAATGCGAGTGGCGAATGCCGAGCCTGCGCAGCAGTTCGTAGGTGTTGGAGGCCCGCATTGCTGTCCCGTTGTCGGCATGAAGTACGTCGGGGGCAGCCCAGAGCCCCAGCACCGCTTGTTCGATCATCTCAGCGGCCAGTGAGGCGTTTTCTTGCTGTTCGACGCGGTGTCCAACGATCTTTCGCGAGAACATGTCGATGACCGTGTAAAGCTTATAGGCTTGGCGTCCGGGTCCGCGGAGGTCGGTGATATCCCAGCACCAGACCTGGTTTGGCGAGGTTGCGTGCAGGACCGGCTTGTTGCGCGGGCTGCCGCTGCCATAAGGGCGTTGGGGCCTCCGGTCTCCGTTCAGGCCTGCCCTTCTCAGAACCCGGTGGGCAGTGGCCAGTGAGAAGAAGTATTCGCCGGCATCGAGCATCCGTTGGAAGGCCTGCGTCGCGGATAGCTCGGCGTACTCCGGGGAGTTAAGCCGTTCCAAAAAAGCACTGGCTTCTTGATCGCTGACTCGGTTGGGATAGGCACGTTCGCTATGCGGAACCGAGATCCCGGCCGGGGTTACCGGTGTCAGATGTCGGTACCAGGACATCCGCGATAAACCAGCCACCGTGCAGGCAGCAGTCACCGCCCACCCGGCCGCGACGAGGGCGGCGACCACACTCAGGAGGACTCTCCGTTTCCTTTGAGCCAGTCCGGTCTGCCCGGCTCCTGCTCCTCCAGGTGCGGGTCGGTCGCGTTCGCGCTCTTGGCCATAGCTTCCAAGAGCGCGGACGCTTTTCCCAGAATGTCCACCGCGGCCTCGGACTTCTCAAGTTTGGCCTTGAGCTTGGCGTTTTCCTTCCGCAAATGCTCCAGCTCATCGCGCTCTCGACGATTCATCCATCGGCTCCTTTCCCTGGCAGCATTCGAATCAGCGACGGCCGGTGGCTGTAGCTTGCCTTCCTCCCGGGCATTCAACCAGTCAAGCACCGTGCGGCTATTGACCTGGATCCGACGGCAGAACTCCGCTTTCGCTCCACGGTCCAGGCACTTGTCATACTCCTCAAGCAGCAACCACCGCTGCTCCTTCGTGAAATGGTGCCGGCGAGAAGCGCGTTCGGGAATCTCGAACATCACATATCTTTCCCCGCCCTATGTGTCACACAACAGCCTGACACATAGGG
>NZ_JBTZSU010000084.1:0-1550 GCF_054890965.1 Arthrobacter sp. C152 | reverse complement strand
TAGCGGTTCAGGGTCGCTGTCGCGCCGTGGTGGGAGAAAGTTGTTCCGGGCTTACGGTTTGTCTCTGGCGAGGGATTCGTTTCCGGCGAGATCATGGTGGTGTCTGTTGCGGTTGACGCCGGTTCGATCTTGGTGCTGTTGGTGAGCCTGCCGGCTAGCGTGGCGCGGAGGACTTCCACGGGAACCGTGGATTGTTGCCTTGGAGCACGAGTGTTAGATTCCTGAATCTTCCCTGTCCTCCCCGTGGCAGACGCTGGCATGATCACGTCAATGTGTCAGGAGGAACCGACATGGATATCGTGCACGAGCGGGCCGCGGGAATGGATATTTCCAAACGCGACGCGAAGGTCTGTCTGCGTGTCCCCGGGCAGCGGGCTGGAACCTATACCTCCACGGTCACAACGTGGGGCGCAACCACAGGCCAGATCCTTGCCCTGCGGGACTTCCTGGAAGGCGAGCACGTCACCACGGTCGTCATGGAAGCCACGAGCGATTACTGGAAACCCTTCTTCTATCTCCTCGAAGAAACCCTGCCGGTAATGCTGGTCAACGCCAAGGCCGCAAGGAACATCCCGGGCCGCAAAACCGATGTCTCTGACGCGGCATGGCTGGCCCAGCTGGGCGCGCACGGGCTGCTTCGGGCATCGTTCGTCCCGCCGGAACCAATCCGGGAACTGCGGGACCTGACCCGCGCCCGGGCCATTGCCATCCGTGACCGGACCCGGGAAATCCAGCGGCTGGAGAAGTTCCTGGAAGGCTCGGGGATCAAGCTCTCCGCTGTGGTCTCGGACCTTACCGGTGTTTCGTCCCGGGCGATGCTTGAGGCTCTCATCAGTGGTGAACGCGATCCCCAGGTTCTCGCCGGCCTGGCAAAGGGAACCCTGCGCTCCAAAATCCCCGAGCTCGTGGACGCGTTGACAGGCCGGTTCAAGGCCCATCACGCGTTCATGGCCCGATTGCATCTGGACCAGATCGATGCCCAGTCCCGCATCATCGACGCGCTCACCGGACGGATCGAAGAGGCGATGGCACCCTTTCGTGCCGCCAGGGAATTCCTGGCCACCATCCCCGGAGTCTCTCTCAAAGTCGCCGACGTGATCATCGCCGAAACCGGCGCTGACATGTCCCGTTTCGAGACCCCTGGACGGCTCGCGTCCTGGACCGGTGTCTGCCCCGGATCCAACGAATCTGCCGGCCGGATCAAATCCGCGCATATCCTGCCCGGGAACAAATACCTCAAAGCAGCCCTAGGCACCGCGGCGTTGTCCGCTTCCAGAAGCAAGGACACCTACCTTGCCGCCAAATACCGCCGTCTCGCCGCCCGCCGCGGACCCATGAAAGCCATCGTCGCCGTAGAACATTCCATCCTCATCGCGGCCTGGAACCTGCTCGCCAACGGCGAATGCTATTCCGACCCCGGCGCCGACCATTTCACTCGACTGGACCCAACCAAAGCCAAGAACAACGCCATCAAGAAACTCACCAGCCTCGGATTCAACGTGACCATCACTCCGGCCACCGCAGCCTGACAAGCCCTACTTTCGTATTAG
>NZ_JBTZSU010000083.1:0-1764 GCF_054890965.1 Arthrobacter sp. C152 | reverse complement strand
CTGGTCGTATGCAGGGACGCGAGGACGCGCAGCGTGGGTATTTGGATGTGGAGGCACTGGCCGGGGAGTTGTTGGCTCCGGGCAGTGTCTTCGCTTTTTTGGCCAAGCACCGGGGGCGCTTGTTTCCGGATTCGATGATGGAGGATCTCTTCCCGTCGCGGCGGGGACGTCCGTCGGTACCGGCGCCGGTGATCGGCTCAGTGCTGGTGCTGCAGGCCTTGCAGGGACTCTCCGATCGGGAAACCGCCGAGGCGCTGACCTATGATCTTCGCTGGAAGGCTGCGTGCGGGTACGGGCTCACTGATACTGCGTTTCACCCGAGCACGCTGACGTACTGGCGCAGGCGTCTGGCAGGGTCGTCGAATCCGTACCGGATCATGGAGGCGATCGCCGAGGTCGTTGCCGAGACCGGGGTGCTGAAGGGTAAGCGCCGGCGGGCGGTGGACTCGACTGTCCTGGACGATGCTGTGGCCAGGCAGGACACCATCACCCAGCTGATCGCCGGGATCCGCCGGTTCGGCCGTGACGTCCCTGGTGGTCAGGAACTCTTGGCTGCCCACGCGAGAGGGTATGACTACACCCGCACAGGTAAGCCGCACATCGCCTGGGATGACCCGGCGGCCAAGGACGGGCTGATCTCGGCACTGGTCACGGACGCGTTGTCACTGCTGGGCGCGGTTGATCCTGAAACGTTGGAGGGCAGGGCTGCTGATGCGTATGCGTTGCTGGCCTTGGTCGCGGGGCAGGACGTGGAACCGGCCGAGGACTCTGACGGGACCGACGGGCGGTGGCGGATCGCCCGGAAAGTCGCCCCGGATCGGATGATCTCCACCGTGGACCCGGACGCCCGGCACGCTCACAAGACCCAGTCCCGTCAGCAGGACGGCTTCAAGGCCCACATCGTGATCGAACCCGACACCGGGCTGATTACCGCCGCGGAACTGACCAAGGCCTCCGGTGCGGAAAACAGCGACGGAGCCGTCGGAGCCAGGCTCATCACCAGGGATCCTACGATCGCCGGCACGAGCGTCCAGGTCCTGGCCGATTCGGCCTACGGTTCGGGGGACATGCTCGCTGCCCTCGCGTCCGCCGGGCATATTCCGGTGATCAAGCCCTGGCCGCTGCGCCCGGCCGTTGAGGGAGGGTTTACCCTTGATGACTTCACCGTCGATGAAGCAGCCGGCACCGCCACCTGCCCGAACGGGCTCACGCGCAGGATCACCGCCAAACGGCGGGTTACGTTCGGCGCCGCCTGCAGCGGCTGCCCGCTTCGGACACGGTGCACCACCTCAGCACGGGGACGGAAGCTCGAACTGCAAGAGCACGACGCCCTGCAGCGCGAACACCGGCAACGAGCCGCTGACCCGGACTTCCAGCACGACTACCGCACCCACCGGCCCATGGTCGAACGGTCCATCGCCTGGCTCACCCTCGGCAACCGACGCGTTCCCCACCACGGAATCAAACGGAACAACGCCTGGCTCCAACTACGGATCGCAGGACTGAACCTCCGACGCCTCCTGAAGCTCGGACTCACCAGCGAACAGGGATCCTGGGCCATCCCCTGAACCCCGGAATCAGGGACCAGGACTCTCCCAACCACCCAAGGCAACACCCGCCTTCCGACCGACAGGCATCAGAGGCCCAGAATCGACCCTCAAACGCTTCAGTCCCAGAACCCCACCCCACAAAAAGGAGGGCTGGCCCCGGCCAATGAACGCCCGGGACCAGCCCCACGAAGCACTTAGTTCAGCAGTCTCCTAG
>NZ_JBTZSU010000082.1:0-1836 GCF_054890965.1 Arthrobacter sp. C152 | reverse complement strand
CATGAGTTCGTTGTTTGACCTGACGGGCCGTGTGGCCCTGGTGACCGGTTCCAGCCGGGGTATTGGGTCGTCGCTGGCGCGTGCCTTGGCTGATGCGGGTGCGACGGTGGTGCTGAACGGTGTGAATCCGGAGCGGCTGAAGGATGCGGAGGCGGCGCTTGCGGCGGATTATCCGCCGGGCCGGGTGCATAGTGTGGCGTTTGATGTGACTGATGGGGAGGCTGCTGCCCGCAGTATCGGCTGGGTCGAGGAGAACGTTGGTCCGGTGGAGATCCTGGTGAATAACGCGGGCATTCAGCACCGGGTGCCGATGCTGGATCTGGACGTGGCCGATTGGGAGCAGGTTCTGGCCACGGATCTGACGAGCGCGTTCCTGGTGGGGCGTGAGGCGGCGCGGCGGATGATTCCGCGGGGCCGGGGCAAGATCATTAACATCTGTTCGGTCCAGACGGATCTGGCCCGGCCGACGATTGCCCCGTATGTGGCGGCGAAGGGCGGGTTGCGGAACCTGACGCGGGCGATGACGGCCGAGTGGGCCGGTTCCGGGCTGCAGATCAATGGCATCGCGCCCGGGTATATCCATACCGAGATGACGCAGAACCTGGTGGATGATGAGCAGTTCAACGCCTGGATCCTGGGTCGTACCCCGGCGCGCCGGTGGGGTACCCCGCAGGACCTGGCCGGGCCCGTGGTGTGGCTGGCGTCGGCCGGTTCGGACTTCGTGAACGGGCAGACGATCTTTATTGACGGTGGAATGACGGTGGTGGTCTGATGTCCCCGGACACTGAAGCGCTGCCGGTCTCGGGTCCGGCGCTGGTGGCGCATGCCGCCGGTGACCTGCGCATCGACGAGGTCCCGCTGGCCCGGCCCGCGGCGGATGAGGCTGTGGTGGAGGTCCGTTACGGCGGGATCTGCGGCTCGGACCTGCACTATTGGCTGCACGGCGCGGCGGGGGAGTCCATCCTGAAGGACCCGCTGGTCCTGGGCCATGAGATTTCCGGTGTGGTGGTGCGCCCGGCAGCGAACGGTGCGGGCCCGCGGGCGGGGACCGCCGTCGCCGTCCATCCCGCCACCCCGGGCCCGGGCGCGGCGAAGTATCCGGCGGACCGGCCCAACCTGTCCCCGGGCTGCACCTACCTGGGCAGCGCCGCCCGGCACCCGCATACCGACGGGGCGTTCAGCCGGTACGTGAACCTCCCGGTGCGGATGCTGCGGGCCCTGCCGGAGGGCATCGACCTGCGCACCGCGGCCCTGATCGAGCCTGCGTCCGTGGCGTGGCACGCCGTGTCCCGCGCGGGCGACGTCAGGGGCAGGACGGCCCTGGTGATCGGTTCCGGGCCGATCGGCGCGCTGGCTGTTGCCGTGCTCAAACGCGCCGGCGCCGCCCGGATCACCGCCGTTGACCTGCACCCCAGGCCGCTGGAGATCGCTGCCGCCGCCGGCGCCGATGAGGTCATCAACGCCGCGGACGCGGCGGCGATCGAGGCCGTCGAAGCCGACGTGGTGATCGAGTCCTCCGGCAACCACCACGGCCTGGCCTCCGCGATCCGCGGCGCCGTCCGCGGCGGCACCGTGGTCATGGTCGGCCTGCTCCCCACCGGCATGCAGCCGGTGCCCATCTCGCTGGCCATCACCCGCGAACTCGAACTCAAAGGCTCGTTCCGCTTCAACGACGAAATCGACGACGTGATCGCCGCCCTCGCCGACGGATCCCTGCACATCGAGCCCGTCATCACCCACGAATACCCCCTGGCCCAGGCCCTGCACGCCTTCGAAATCGCCAAAGACTCCACCACCTCCGGCAAAGTCCTCCTCAGCTTCACCAGCGAAGGACCG
>NZ_JBTZSU010000081.1:0-1892 GCF_054890965.1 Arthrobacter sp. C152 | reverse complement strand
GAAGAACTGGCATTTTCCCACGTGAACACTGCCAGATTAACTGACAACGGACACCTAATGCCAAAGCCAGATTCATGATCTTTTCCGCCCTGCCCAAGCGTGGCAGATCGGACCCATCACGAATTACTTTGCCTCGAGCTGCGAAGTCATCCAGGAATTCCGCGGCCCAGGCGATGTCGGTGCTGGTTGGGCTGATGACTTCGTTGATCACCGGGGTTTGGGCTGGGTCGAGGCAGAGCTTGCCCGTCATGCCCATGAGGACAGTCGTTGCTGATTGTTCCCGCAGCACTGGGTGGGAGGTGCCGACTGTTGGCCCGTCGATCGGCCCTGGGAGGGAGCCGACGCGGCTGGCAACTGTGAGCCGCGCGCGTGGGTAGGCCATGGCTTCGGGGTCTGCTGACATCCCTGTGTCTCTGCGGAAGTCTCCACTTCCGAAGGCGAGCCGGAAGGATCCTGGGGCTTCTGCGATGGCGCAGGCGGCCTCGATACCCTTGGCACTCTCAACCAGGGCAATGACGGGCAGGCTCCCGCCGAGACGGGCATGGGTTGCAGATACCTGTTCGGCGCTCTCGGTCTTGGCCAGCATCACGCCGAGGAGTCCTTCCACGCCTGCGAGCTGTTCGACGTCGTCGGCCCAGAATGTGGTGGTGGCGTCGTTGATGCGTACCCATGCCTGGCCTCCGCTTTTCAGCCAGCCGATGACGTTGTCGCGGGCGGCCGGCTTTTGGCTGGGATCGACGGCATCCTCGATGTCCAGGATGATCGCGTCGGCCGGGGACTCGGCTGCTGCATTGAAGTGTGTGGGTTCGGATGAACCGGGGACGAGAAGCCAGGAACGGGCGATATCAGCGCTTGGGCGACGTTGCCTGTTCAGTGTTGCTGGGCTGGACGCAAGTGGGGTGTCGGCGGTGATCATGTGTTTCCTGTTCTGCCTGGCGGTTGCTGATGTGGGGTGAACGCCGGGTGATTGGTGATTGGTTTGTTGCCTTGGCCGGGCCCGTGAGGCGGTTGTCCTGGAGGCCCGGCCGGTGTTCTTTAGCGCCTTATGACCGGGTTGGAAAGGCGTCCGATTCCTTCAATGTCAACGTCGAACGAATCACCGGCGTCCACCATGCCGATTCCGGTGGGGGTGCCGGTCATGATGACGTCGCCCGGCAGCAGGGTGAACATGTGGGACACCATGGAGACGATTTCCTGAACGGAGCGGATCATCAGTTTGGTGCTGCCGTCCTGGCGGAGTTCGCCGTTGAGCCTGCCCTGGATGGTGAGGTTACTGACGTCGAGTTCTGTTTCGATCCACGGGCCGAGCGGGGCTGAGGTGTCGAATCCTTTGGCGCGCGTCCACTGCAAGTCGGTTTTCTGGCAGTCCTTGGCGGTGAGGTCGTTGCCGCACGTGTACCCGAAGATCACGTCGTCAACGTTTTCTTCGGGCACGTCCTTGCAGGTTCGGCCGATAACTACGCAGAGTTCAGCTTCGAAGGAGACCTCATCGGAGAAATCGGGTAGAACGATGGGCTCGTTCGGGCCTATGACCGATGTGTTGGGTTTGAGGAACAACAGCGGCGGCGCAGGGACTGCGCTGAGTTCGAGTGCGTCTTCGACGAAGTTGCGGGCAATGCCGATGACTTTGCTGCGGGGGGGGTACGACGGGCGCGAGGAGAGTTACGTCTTTGAGTTTGTGAGTCGTTGTCGTGCGGGAGATCCCATTCTGAAAGGGGTCGCCGGCGATGACGGTGACTTCTTCTTCGCCGGTGTCACCGTCGACGACACCGTAGTGGGATTCGTCCCCTAGATGAGTAAGTCCTATTGCTTTGGCGGGGCGTGGGCGCTTTTAAAGTAAGGCGGAGAGTGTTAAGCCGGGTCTGTGAACACTCAACTAAACACTCTCCTGA
>NZ_JBTZSU010000080.1:0-2082 GCF_054890965.1 Arthrobacter sp. C152 | reverse complement strand
GCCGCGGGCGTAATCCGTTGCGTGACCCGCGTGATCGTCGTTTGAACCGGATTGCCGGGCCGTCGTCGTTGGTCCTTTTTGGGGTGACGGGTGACCTTGCCCGGAAGAAGTTGATGCCGGCGGTGTATGACCTGGCGAACCGTGGGTTGTTGCCGCCGAGTTTCGCGTTGGTCGGGTTTGCCCGGCGGGAGTGGGACAAGGAGGATTTCGCTGCCGAGGTGAAGGCTTCGGTGCAGGCGCATGCGCGGACGCCGTTTGATGAGGCGGTGTGGAACCAGCTGTCCGAGGGGATCCGGTTTGTCCAGGGCGAGTTCGACGACGACGCGGCGTTCGAGCGGTTGGGCGAGACGATCAAGGAACTCGATGATGTCCGCGGGACGCGGGGGAACCACGCGTTTTATTTGTCGATCCCGCCGAAGGCGTTTGAGCAGGTCTGCCGGCAGTTGTCCAAGCATGGCCTGGCGCAGGCTGAGGGGGATAAGTGGCGGCGGGTGGTGATCGAGAAGCCGTTCGGTCATGACCTGGAGTCGGCGCGGAAGCTCAATGACATTGTGGAGTCGGTGTTCCCGCCGGATGCGGTGTTCCGGATTGACCATTACCTGGGCAAGGAAACGGTGCAGAACATCCTGGCGTTGCGGTTCGCGAACCAGTTGTTCGAGCCGTTGTGGAACGCGAACTACGTGGACCATGTCCAGATCACGATGGCCGAGGACATCGGTACCGGTGGCCGGGCGGGGTATTACGACGGGGTCGGCGCGGCCCGGGACGTGATCCAGAACCACCTGCTGCAGCTGCTGGCGTTGACGGCGATGGAGGAACCGATCTCGTTCAACGCCGATGACCTGCGCGCGGAGAAGGAAAAAGTGTTGGCCGCGGTCAAGCTCCCGGAGGATTTGTCGACGCATTCGGCGCGGGGGCAGTTCACCGGCGGCTGGCAGGGCGGCGAGCAGGTCCAGGGCTACCTGGAAGAGGAGGGCATCCCGGCGAACTCGACGACGGAGACGTATGCGGCGGTGCGGGTGGACATCCATACCCGCCGGTGGTCCGGGGTCCCGTTCTACCTGCGGGCCGGGAAGCGGCTGGGGCGGCGGGTGACGGAGATCGCGGTGGTGTTCAAGCGCGCCCCGAACCTGCTCTTCACCGATCATGGCGAGGATGACTTCGGGCAGAACGCCGTGGTGATCCGGGTCCAGCCCGATGAGGGTGTGACGATCCGGTTCGGGTCCAAGGTCCCCGGCACCCAGATGGAAGTCCGGGACGTGACGATGGACTTCGGGTACGGGCACTCGTTCACCGAATCCTCCCCGGAAGCGTATGAACGCCTCATTTTGGATGTGTTGCTGGGTGAGCCGCCGCTGTTCCCGCGGCATGAGGAAGTGGAGCTGTCCTGGAAGATCCTTGACCCGTTCGAGGAATACTGGGCGTCCCTGGGTGAGCAGCCCGAACCCTACGCCCCCGGCTCCTGGGGCCCGGCCTCCGCTGATGAGCTGCTGGCCCGTGACGGACGAACCTGGAGAAGGCCATGATTGTTAACCTGCCCGATACCACCACCTCGAAGGTCTCCAAGGAACTGATGGCCCTGCGCGAGCAGGGCGGCGTGATCGCCCTCGGCCGGGTCCTGACCCTCGTGGTCGTCACCAAATCGGGGCTGGAGGAAGAAGCGATCGAGGCCGCGAACGACGCGTCCCGGGAACATCCCTGCCGGATCATCGTGCTCGCCGACGCCGGGAAGGACCACGCCGACCGGCTCGACGCGCAGATCCGGGTCGGCGGGGACGCCGGCGCCTCGGAGGTGATCGTGCTGCGCGGCTACGGCCAGCTCGCGCACGAGTCCGAGTCCCTCGTCGCCGCGCTGCTGCTGCCCGACGCGCCCATCGTGGCGTGGTGGCCGCACGGCGCCCCCGAAAACGCCTGCGAAACCTCCATCGGCGCGATCGCGCACCGCCGGATCACCGACTCCGCCAACGAACCCGACCCCCAGGCGGCGCTGGAACGGATCAACCGGACCTACAAAGCCGGCGACACCGACCTCGCCTGGACCCGCCTGACCAACTGGCGCATCCAACTCGCCGCCGCACTGGA
>NZ_JBTZSU010000079.1:0-2314 GCF_054890965.1 Arthrobacter sp. C152 | reverse complement strand
CAACAATTCCCTGGACAACGACGCCGACCACATCCTCGCCTGGGCCAACGGCGGCGCCACCGGGATCAGTAACCTGGGACAACCGTGCCGGAAACACCACAGACTCCGGCATACCACCGGCTGGGAACCCACCCCGGCCACCAAAGACGAACCACCCGGCTGGACCTCACCCACCGGCCGCCACTACACGTCCGAACACCAGGACTGGGAACCACCCTGGTGGCCCGACGGGCTGTTGCTTGGCAACGTCGACTTTCTCCGCACGCCTCCGGCCCCTTGGGAGGACGCCCTGGAGCGGCTGCTCCACGCCCACGCCTGACCAATTTTGGTACACCCTGATCATCTTTGGTGCTAGCGGAGGAGGCCCAACTGGTCCGGCGTGTCAACGTCCTCGCCGGTGGACTGGTCGCTGCAGTCCACTTCATCGACCAACTCCGGATGCGCCTGCAGGAAGCCGCGGGCCCCGGCGTCGCCCGTGACCGTTGCCAGCACCTGCTCCCGCAGTGCGGCGTCGATCAGCAGCGGGTGGCCCCGGCGGAGCCGCGGCTTCTGTTCGCCGTCGGCATCACGACGGCGGTATGCGGCGGCGGTGATCCGCCCGGGGCGGTGCCGGGCCAGCAGCCGCTCCACGGTCGCCGCGGTCAGGCCAGGCTGGTCCACCAGCGCGATCAGAAGGTGGTCTGCAGGGTCGGCAGCCCGGTCGCCCAGGAGGAACGAGCCGCCCATCCCGGACTCCCAGCCCTGATTGGCCACCACCCGGAAGCTGTCCAGGGTGGCAGCGGCCTCAACCTCCGACGCACCTGCGCCCAGGACCACCACCACATCCCGGCAACCGCCGTCGAGAAGCGCCTGGCCGATTGCCTCCACCAGCGGCCGGCCGCGGTAGGGCAGGAGCGCTTTGGGGCCGAGGCCCAGCCGGGTGCCGGCGCCGGCGGCCAGGACGACACCGGTGACTCCGCGGCCAGCCAGCCCCGCGGCGCCGTCGTTTCTCCTCATAGCTGCACTGTAGCGGGCCGCCGGAGGCAGGCCCTACCCGCCAAGGTCCCGGATCCGCGTCAGTGCGCCGACGGCCTCGGCCACGAGCTGTTCCACGATCACGGCAGCCGGAAGAATGCTGCTGATGAGCCCGGCGGACTGGCCGGTGAACGGGACGTATTCCTCCATCCGGCCCTCACGCATGCCGGCCGCGAGGTCTTCCTGGAGGCCTGCGGCCTGCCGTGCCGCCCCGGTCCGGTCAGTTTGCCACTTGCTGATGAAAGGTGTGCGCAGGGCCCGGGGAACCACATCGAACGCCCCGTTTGCAGGTTTGGGGAAGATGTCGTCCCACACCTCCACTTTCACGGCATCCGGGGCTTCGGCGGCAACCAGGGCGCGCTTCCAGTCCTCGCTGATCGACGCTTCCACCGAGGCCAGGAATCGCGTGCCGACGTTCACGCCCTGCGCACCCAATGCCATGGCAGCGGCCACGCCCCGGCCATCCGCGATTCCGCCGGCGGCCAGGACCGGCACCGGAGCCACCGTATCCACCACCTGGGGCAGCAGTACGAAACTTGAGACAGTGCCGCCGAACCCGCCGGCCTCGGCCCCTTGGGCGATGATGACGTCGGCGCCGCGGTCCACAGCGAGACGTGCCTGCTGCACGGTGTGCACCTGCTGAATGAACAAAGCCCCCGCGGCATGGGCCTTCGCCGGCAGGTCACCGGGATCGCCCAACGCCAAGGAGACAACAGGTGCGCCCAGGTCCAACGCTATGTCGAGGGACTCAGGGTGGCCCTGCAGCCACGGCTGGGTGAAATTGACGGCGAAAGGCCCGTCAGTCAGCTCCCGGATGTGCCTGATGCCTGCCCTGAGCTCCTCGGAGGTACGCAGCGCACCTCCGAGGCTGCCCAGGGCACCGGCGGTGGAAACGGCAGCCGCCAGCGCCGGGCCGCTGCCGAACAATCCCATCCCCGCCTGCACGATGGGGTGTTCGATTCCGAGAAGATCACAAACAGGCGTCCGCAATGTCGCACCCACGGCTGCTCCTTTATCAGGGGAACGGGTCTACAGGGTCAGTAGAGGCGTGCGTGCGCGGCGCGTCAAGGGCCATAGGCCCTGCGGCTTAGCTGTCTCCGCCCGCCCCGCCGGTAGTGCCGGCGTTGACGTCCAGGAGCTTGTAACGGTCCATGGCGTACGACGGCGCACCCTCCTCCACCTCGCCCCGCGCCGCGAGCATCTGCAAGGCCTTCACCACGATGGAGTGGGTGTCGTTCTTGAAGTAGCGGCGGGCTGCTGCGCGGGTGTCGGAGAAGCCGAAGCCGTCGGCGCCGAGGGT
>NZ_JBTZSU010000078.1:0-2688 GCF_054890965.1 Arthrobacter sp. C152 | reverse complement strand
CGCAGAATCCCAGGATCCCGCTACTTCAGGTGTCCACCAACAGAGGCTAACCCCACGCCTTCAGTCCTTCGAGCGGAGAAGGCCCCATTGGCGCGGAGCGCCGCCTTGATTGCCTTGCCATAGGCGTGCTCACCAACGACTTCCACGTTCGGCCATTCCGCACGACCAAGGGAAACAGGATACGAGCGCCTAGGGGAGGAGGCAGCCAGATTTACCGCTGCACTTGGTTCCACTGGCACCGCGCATGACGGATCCTGATGAGGCGGAGCGTCAGCAGCCGAATTTTCGATACCGTCGGTAGAGGACCTGACAGGTTCTCTGAGGCTGGCTGACCAGGTGGCGTCCTCCCAGGCCTGGCGGTCACGACGGCGCTTTCGCAGCACTAAAGTTAGCCCGACAATGCCCGCTGCCAGCACAAACCCTGCAGGCGAAGAGACTGTGACAATAAGCAGCAGCAAGCCGAGCATCGTCCACTGGGCAACTGTCCCGGCCTTCTCAAGCTGTGGCACGCCGCGCCCGCCCGCGTTCAGCCTCGACGGGCTTTCACCGACGAAGGTAAGGACGTTTGCTGCCTGTCCCTGGGTCAGGTGCATGAGGCTGGGGCGCGTTCCGGTTGCGCGGGCGACGACTGCACGCACGAAGTTCCGTTGGAACTTCGATGCCGCCGGCGTTCCATCCGGCGCCAGGAGCTGCCGCCACGTTTCATCGCTGACGATTCGACGATCGATGCGGCCACGTGAAGGATCGGATCGCCGAACGGCAGCCTTCCGTGTGGAACGGCGGGTGGAGCTGCTGGTCGAATAGGAGATCCCAGTCTTGGGGACCCTCACCGTAGTTGTTGTGCGACCCGTTGCCGACTTCGTGACCCGCAAGGGGCCTGCTCCAACGCTTCCGCTCAATCCGCGCTTCGATGCGGTGATCCGCACCGGCCCAAAACTCTTTGACTTGCGGTAACGAAACCCCAAACCCGTACCCCCAATAAATTTGGCATACGAGAAGCCAGTTCTCCTCGTAAGAGAGATTGTATGCATCCGTAATCGGTGCAGGAACAAACGGCCACCAAGTGAAATTTCCATGCCGCTGCAAAGCAGCCTTAGCGCCCTCAATAACCGCCGAAGTCATGCGGTCCCATTCTTCAAAACCCATGGAAAAGCAAAAACTCATCGCTGCTTGTCATTCTGATATGTCCCATGATCGCTGGGCGGGCCCTCCACGCAACCAGGGCGCTACGCGCCGACCCCGGAACCAAAAACTTCCCAGGCCGGAGCCCGGTGGCTCCGAGACGAAGTTTTCAGTCCCGGCGCCGGTCCCCCAAGTTGCGCTCCGGCCCCTCAACCCAGCGGGTGGTCCCCTAACAGAACGACGCCCACAACCAACAACCGCAGATGAAACAGCAATAACCAGGGTGAAGGAAAACGGGATCATGGAAAAGCTCACGATCAAAACACCATCGGATGTCCTTAGCTTCATTGGGCACACCTTGGGCTTCTGGCCCCAGGAAAGCCTTGTGTGCATCACGATGAAAGACAACAGCATCGGTGCCACTCTCCGTATCGACCTCCCCCGTCGGACAGGGCAGGAACTCGCCTACGCCCGGACCGTCGCCCACTACCTCAGCAGCGACACCACCGCCACGTCCGTTCTCTTCGCCGTCTACACCAGCGAAACCACCCAACCCGGACAGCCCAAACCCCAGGCCGGGGCTATCGCCGCGCTCACCGGGGTGCTCGCCGAGCAGGGAATCACCATCCGGGACGGCCTCTTCGTCGGGGACGACACCTTCTCCCCCTACGACGGTGAACCCGGCACCAGCCTCGCCCTTCCCGTCAGCTCCACCGATACCAGCGCGATCAACGCCGAATTCATCTACCGCGGCAGCTTCGTCGAACCCACCGATCGCATCACCCTCCCACTTGCCGGCCCGACGGCAGCGAAAGCCGCCGCGGTTGAAAGTCACATGGACTCCATCAGGTCTCAACCCGCCGAGACGGCCCTCCGGCACGGGCGGGAACTCTGGGGCAAGATGCTCGGCTCCACGGACTTCCCCAGCGACGACGACAGCCACGCCCTCGTCGCGAACCTGCAATTCCCCGCCATCCGCGACCGACTTATCGCCGACATCCCTGGGATGGACGAACCCATGCAGCACATCCTGTTCGCCCAGACCACAGAGGCACCGAAGTGGTCGCGCATCGAATGGGCACAACAACTCCTCCTGCACGCATACACCCGCACCTCCCCCGAACACGCAGCACCAGTCCTCACGGCGATCGGCTACATCAACTGGTGGGAAGGCAAAGGCAGCAAAGCACACCAATTCCTCCAACTCGCCCTCGACACCGACCCCGCCTACCGCCTCGCCCGACTCAGCGACCAAATGGTCGGCTCCGGTATCGTCGCAGGATGGAGCATGAACAAGAACACGGCTTACAAAGCTCTACCGTTCGACATGCCGTAATTCTTGTCCCCGCAAAGCGAAAACAGTGTGCTCCCGTGACAGTGGAAATTGCCTACCGCTGGCCAAGACCGCGAGCCACGGCTCCGACATAATCCAACGACCGAGCAGATCAGGTTGACGGAACGTCCATTATCGGCGTACGAAAACCGCCGGGGGAGAGCCCAGGCTCACCCCCTGTCCGTTGTCAGTTGAGTTGGCAGTTTTGTCAGTAGACACGGCAGCCTACGGGT
>NZ_JBTZSU010000077.1:0-2976 GCF_054890965.1 Arthrobacter sp. C152 | reverse complement strand
ACCTCGCCTGGACCCGCCTGACCAACTGGCGCATCCAACTCGCCGCCGCACTGGATCAGATGGACCCGTCATCGGCGCTGGCCGCAGAGGTTGAAGGAGTCGCGGATTCCCCCAGCCCACTGCTGATGGCGGCATGGCTCAACTTCGCGTTGGACGTGCCTGTGAAGAGGTTTGCAGGACCGGCAGGATCAGGTCTGAGCCGAGTGAGCTTCACCCTGGCCAACGGCGGGATCCAGCTTCTCCGATCAGGAATTTCCGTTGCTGAACTCA
The DNA here is from genome assembly GCF_054890965.1 of Arthrobacter sp. C152. Classification (NCBI taxonomy): domain Bacteria; kingdom Bacillati; phylum Actinomycetota; class Actinomycetes; order Micrococcales; family Micrococcaceae; genus Arthrobacter; species Arthrobacter sp. C152. The sequence continues at coordinate 2,706 of NZ_JBTZSU010000077.1, read as the reverse complement.
GCCTTCCAGGGCAACCGATACAGCGTGTCTCCCTGCCGCGGCCCAGCATTCGTGACTGCCTCGCGGAAGAACTCCGCCGCCTCGACCCCGACGAAGTCTTCGAGTGCTCTCTATCGAGACTGAGCTGATGTACGAGGTACATGGGGATGACAGAGCGAGGAAACACCGCCCCGAAACTGCCGTACCGGGCCTCGGCTGGAACCCATCTGAGCGCAGCCCCCGGCGAGGCCCCTGAGCAAACAGGGCGGCTTCTTGGTGTTGTTAGTAGTCCACTTAAGCGCTTAGCCGGCGTCTTCCATCCGAGCGCTTTGCGTGGCGGCCGTTTAGATCCGAGGCGACGTGTTCACCGGCTTCGGGCGCATAAGCGGAGAGGTCTGCACTTGGAGGAGGGTAGCCGCGGAACAGTCCCTGCTGTTCCCGTTCGAGCCGTGCTGCCCGGAACTCCGGGTCGCAGAAGTAGACCGTGTCGGTGGCGAGGGTTAAGGACGCTGACCCTATCCATACCTTTGTCACAGGCCAAGAATCTCCAGGGTGTACCCGCAGTGGGGGCACATACGTTGCTGCAGTGTGGTCAGTAGGCGGGAAGGACGAGCACACACGTTCAGTGTCAGGCCAGTGTTCAACATCCACCGATAACAGGGGTGTTCCTGCTCAGCATGACCTCAGCCGTGTGTCGCTTACATTCCCAAGCCTCCCAAAAGCTCAAGGAGTCGCCGCCCTCTGCTGAGCCGTGGACTTCGCATACTTCCTTCGTTAGATAACGAGCCTCGTGCTCCGCATGTTCGCACCAAACCAGAGCATGAATTATTCATGGCACACGAAACCGTGCCATCTCCCGTTCGGGGATGAAGTCAATGGGCCCCAGAGCGCTCCAGTCCTGACCCTTCTGGTTAACGGCCGCACCTCATTGCTTGCATTGCGTATTCCTTTTGTACCGAACTCGTCCCGTAGGAGTCCTTTCCATCGGAGCATGAGCCATGTCTCAGCGGCAACCTGCCCTTGATCTGTCCGGTGGGCCGGACGCTGAGCCAAAAACTGTGATTCAGCTCATTCTTCGGAACTACGTCGAGCTATGGTCGAAAAGAGGGTGGAAGCCGGCGAGAAAGCTCGGAGAGCCCGCATTCAAGACTCAACTCCAGGAGGTACCGCTATGGGCAACCCTGCCCCGCAAAGCACCGACATGCCGTACCCTACGGCAGACTTCTTCGACTACGAAGCACTCCTGCCCTCGGAGGAACGCATGCGCCTGCAAACGATCCGGGAGTGGCTTGACGCCGAGGTCCGACCGATCGCAGCGGACCATTGGAACCGCAGTGAATTTCCCAGGCACCTCATCCCCAAGGTTGCGGATCTGGACATTATCAGTCCGGTACGGCGGCAGGGCCACTCGCACCTGTTCGCGGGGTTGCTTACTGCCGCTATCCACCGGGTGGACGCTTCCTTTGGTACCTTTTTCAGCGGACACGACGGCCTGTTTACCGGCACCATCGAACTGCTCGCGTCGGAGGAACAAAAGTCGGCTTGGCTGCCGGATATCTACGCGCTCCGCAAGACCGGCGTCTTCGCGATCACCGAGCCCCTCGCCGGTTCCGACGTCGCCGGTGGTACCCGCACGACCGCCCGCAGAGAGGGAGAGAACTGGATCCTCAACGGCGAAAAACGCTGGATCGGCAACTCAACCTTTTCCGACTACGTCATTGTCTGGGCCAAGGATGAAGAGGACGGACAGGTCAAGGGGTTCCTGGTGGAAACACACCTCCCGGGCTTCACGGCCACACTGATCCCCAACCGCATCGCCGTGCGAGCCGTACAAAACGCCGACATCGTGCTGGACAACGTTGTCGTGCCTCACGCCTTCAAACTTGTAGGGGCTAACAGCTTCCGCGACACCAACAAGGTACTCAAATCCACCCGCGCCACCGTGGGCTGGCAGGCGGTGGGGCTGCAGATGGCCGCGTTCGACGTAGCACGGAAGTACGCTGTGGAGCGGCACCAGTTTGGTAAGCCCATCGCCAGCTACCAGCTCATTCAGGAACAACTCGTGACGATGCTCAGCAATGCAATGAGCTCGATGGGAATGATGGTCCGCCTCGCCCAGCTCGAAGACGCGGGCACGGTCAAGAATGAACACTCCGCCATGGCTAAGGCCTTCACAACGAAAAGGATGCGCGAAACTGTCGCGATGGGTCGGAGTGTCCTAGGCGGCAACGGTGTAGCCGTGGACTACGAAATCGGGAAAATCTTCTGCGATGCCGAAGCCATTTACACCTACGAAGGCACCTACGAGATCAACACCTTGGTCGCTGGCCGAGCGATAACTGGCATCGCCGCCTTCACCTAAGCCCACGCCCTGAAGCGTCCCGTATACCGGACAGTCAACCAACTCCCCAACTATCCCCGGAAACACGTGGAAGCTTCCATGGAAGCAGGCGTTCCAACCGTAAGCTGCCGCCTTTTATGGCAGCTTTCAAACAAAGCAAGGAAGAAAACAGTGTCAATCACCCAGAACTCCGCCGATTTCACCACCAGTGCCCGCCCGGTCAAAGCAGCCCGCGGCACCGAGCTCACCGCAAAGTCCTGGCAGACCGAGGCGCCCCTGCGCATGCTGATGAACAACCTGGACCCCGAGGTCGCCGAACGCCCGGATGACCTGGTGGTCTACGGCGGCACCGGCCGCGCCGTCCGCTCCTGGGCCGCGTTCGATGC
>NZ_JBTZSU010000076.1:0-3021 GCF_054890965.1 Arthrobacter sp. C152 | reverse complement strand
ACCCATCAAGCATCCCGGCTAAACCAGCCAAGGTTTAGGAGACACGCCCTAGGCGCCCACGGCAGGAAACGCATAACAAAAGGGAGGGACCGTCCGGTCCCTCCCTTTTGTTATGCCTGCCGGCTACGGCTCGAACTTGTACCCCAGGCCGCGGACGGTCACCAGGTAGCGGGGGGCGGAGGGGTCGGGTTCGATCTTGCCGCGGAGCCGCTTCACGTGGACGTCCAGGGTTTTGGTGTCGCCGACGTAGTCCGAGCCCCAGACCCGGTCGATGAGCTGGCCCCGGGTCAGGACCCGGCCCGAGTTGCGAAGGAGCATTTCCAGCAGCTCGAACTCCTTCAGGGGAAGCAGCACCTGCTCGCCGCCCACACTCACCACGTGCCGCTCGATGTCCATCCGGACCGGCCCGGCCTGCACGGTGGAGGACACCAGTTCCTCCGGTTCGCCCTGCCGCCGCAGCACCGCCCGCACCCGGGCCACCAGTTCACGGGAGGAGTAGGGCTTGGTCACGTAGTCGTCCGCGCCGAGTTCCAGTCCCACCACTTTGTCGATCTCGGAGTCCTTTGCGGTCAGCATGATCACCGGGACGCTCGAGCGCTGCCGCAGCTGCCGGCATACCTCGGTGCCGGAAAGCCCGGGCAGCTGCAGGTCCAGCAGCACCAGGTCCGCACCGTTCCGGTCGAATTCGGTGATGGCGTCGAGCCCGTTGTCCACCACCTCCACCTCGAACCCCTCTTTACCCAGCAAATAGGACAGGGGGTCGCTGAACGACTCCTCGTCCTCGACAATCAAAATCCTGCTCAAGCGCTAGCTCCTCGTTCGTGTGCGCCGGCGGCGCGGGATCCTTGGATGACACTTTGCTGGGCTGCGGCGTCGCGGGCGGGCGCGGCCGTGGCCGGGGACGCCGGGGCCTCCCCGGCCCCCTCCTGCTCTTCCATCTCGGGAAGGCGGAGGGTGAAGGTGGAGCCGTGGCCGGGCTGGGACCAGAGGGTCACCTCGCCGCCGTGGTTCGAGGCCACGTGCTTGACGATGCTCAACCCGAGGCCGGTACCCCCGGTGTGGCGGGAACGCGCGGCGTCCACGCGGTAGAAGCGCTCGAAGACACGCTCCTGGTCCTCGGCACTGAGCCCCTCCCCCTGGTCTGTCACGGAGATGGACACCAGCCCTTCCTTGGACCGCACCCCGATTCCCACCCTGGTATTCGCCGGCGAATAGCGGATGGCGTTATCGATCAGGTTCCGCAGGGCCGTCACCAGGAGGTCCTGGTCCCCGAAGACCTTCCCTTCGGTGCGGCCACCCACCACGATGGTGATGTTCTTGCTTTCGGCCGGAAGCTGCGACCGGTCCACGGCTTCGGCGATGACAGCGTTGATGTCCACGGGGCGCCCCTCCTGGATCACGCTGGCGCCCTGCAGGCGGGACAGTTCGATGATGTCCTGGACCAGGGCGGCCAGGCGGGCGGATTCCTTGTGCATGCGCTTGGCAAAGCGGCGGACGGCCTCTTCGTCGTCGGCCGAGGATTCCAGTGCCTCGGCCAGCAGGGAGATGGCGCCCACGGGAGTCTTCAACTCGTGCGAGACGTTGGCAACGAAGTCGTTGCGGATCTCCTCGGTGCGGGTGATCTCGGTCCTGTCGTCCGCCAGGAGCAGGATGTATTCCTCACCCAGCATGGCTGCGCGCACCTGGACGATGATGGTTCCCTGTCCGAGCGGACCGCGCGGCAGCTCCAGCTGCCTTTCGAGGATGACGCCGTCCCGGCGCACCCCGGCGGTCATGTCCAGGAGTTCCTTGTGCACCACCGTGTGGCCGCGCACCAGGCCGTAGGCATACGCTGCGGGGCTGGCACGGACCACGCCGTCCACATCGTCGAGCACCACGAAGGCACGTCCGACGACGGCCAGCACCTCGGCGGCACCAGCCGGCAGCGCCGGCTCCCCGGCGTCGACGTCCAGCAGTTCCCGCTGCTTCTCGCTGACCCGGTAGGCAAGCACGCCGAAGGTGCCAAGGGCCAGGCCGATGAGGCCGGCCACCAGACCAATGAGCATAGGATCCACAGCTCCACTTTATGCTCCGGGAGGCGTTGCCCAGGCGCGTCCCGGCCCTTCACGCAAACGGTTCAACTAACGTTCACCTTCGTGGGCATAATCGTTTACCGGGTGCTGGCAGAGTTGCTGGTTGGAGCGCCCATTGGCGACACAATTCCTGCTGCCCTCCTGCGGGCGGGGGGAGTTATAAGGAAAGGACGCCGACGTGCGTAAGGTTTTTCAGGAAGAACTCACCCAGGTCGGTGACCAGCTGGTGGAGATTTCCCGGCTTGTCAGCGAAGCGATGGAGAAGGCCACCACCTCATTCCAGGTGGCGGACGTCGACCTCGCCCAGGACGTCATCGCAGCGGATGCACGGATCGACTTCCTGCAGAACAGCCTGGATGAGCGGGCCATCGACATCCTGGCCCTGCAGGGTCCTGTCGCCAGCGACCTGCGGATGATTGTCGGTTCCCTGCGGATGAGCGCATCGCTGGAGCGCATGGGCGACCTCGCCCGGCACATCGCCCAGCTCGCCCGCCTCCGTTACCCCTCCACGGTGATTCCGGCGTCCATGACCGAAACCTTCAACAGGATGGCCCAGCTGGACCAGGAGATCGCCGAGAAGCTGACGGTCCTGCTGGAGACCCGGGACCTTGAGGTCGCCCGGGACATCCTGAAGGCAAACACGGCGATCAACGATCTGCACCTGAGCGTCTTCAAGGCCATTGCGGCGCCGGAGTGGACCGAGTCCCCGGCCACGACGGTGGACGTGGCCCTGGCCAGCCGCTATTTCGAGCGCTTCGCGGACCACGGCGTCTCCGTCGCGCAGAAGGTGACCTACCTCGTCACGGGTGCGTGGCAGCCCAACGGCACCGAACACATCTGAGCCTGTTCCTCCACTTCCGTGGAGGAAGCACGACGGCGGGGGGGGGGGGGGGGGGGGGGGGGGGGGAGGGGGGTGGGGTGGGGGGTTTCTATGCGTTTTCTTTTGGTG
>NZ_JBTZSU010000075.1:0-3447 GCF_054890965.1 Arthrobacter sp. C152 | reverse complement strand
GATTATTCCGAGGATTCCGTTATCCCGGGTTTCTGGCCGCATTCTTTTGCGGAACCGGATTTTGTGACCGCATACTCGGGATAACAATCCGGGATTACGCTGACTCGCCCCAGTTCGTTTTCACATGGAGGTGAGGAAGAAGTGAAGATCCCCATTGGTGAGCTGATCTCGAAAGCCGACACCGAGATCGTACGGCTTAATCAGGCGCCGTCGACGCTGATGCAGTATCGGTGGGCGTGGCACCGGTTTGAGGTGTTCTGCTCCGATGAAGGAATCACCGAGTTCACGGACGAGGCCTTGGCAGCATACTTGCAGTTTCTTGCCACGGAACGCAGTGAGGGCAGGTTCAAGGCGTGGAAATACAAACTCCTGCGCAAGACGGCCCTGGTGCTGTCAGAGGTCGACCAAACCGGCACGTATCGGTGGAAGCTGTCCAAGCAGGCCGCTGCGAATGATGGGCTCAATCACGTGTTTCGCCCGGTGCAGGAGCAATTCCAGGCGTGGCTGACTCGCCACGGCTTGGCCAAGGACACCCAAGAGTTGTATGCAACAGTTGGCCGCCGGGCGCTGGCGTCGTGGCAGGGTCAAGGAATCACGGACTTTGTGAAGTTGACTGGTGCAGAGGTAGCTGCGGCCTTGGCTTTGCTGGCGGAGAGTTACCGGCCCGGCAGCATGAGGACGGTGCTTTCCGCCGTTCGGGTTCTGTGCCGCTTTCTCGAGGAAGCCCGTGGCTGTTCGGGTCTGGCCAAGGCGGTTCCACGGAGCGCTTCACGACGGGTGAGGCACGTTTTGGTGCTGCCCGTGGAGCAGATCGAGATGCTGGTGGCGTCGCCCGACCCGGGCAAGGTCGTCGGTCGTCGAGATCGTGCCATGCTGCTGCTGGGCGCGCGCACCGGGTTGCGCCCTGTGGACATCGTGGCGCTGCGCCTGAGGGACATCGACTGGCGGAACGGGCAGATCATCCTGGTGCAGCACAAGACGGGGGCACTCCTGGTCCTGCCGCTGCTGGCCGATGTCGGCGAGGCGATTGCCGACTACCTGCTCCATGACAGGCCCGCCGGGGCGGACGATGAGCATGTGTTCCTTCGGGCACAGGCCCCGCATGTTGCCCTCGCGCCCTCAAACGGCTTGCATGACGTATCGTCCCGTGCCTTCGGGCGGACGGGCATCGCTTCCCGGCCCGGTGCTGGGCCTGGTTTTCGGGTGCTGAGGGCATCTCTTGCAACCAGGATGCTTGAAGGCGACACCCCATTGCCGGTGATCGCCGGGGCGTTGGGTCACCGGGGCATTTCCTCGGCCAAGCACTACCTCGCCGCCGACGAGGAGCGCATGCGCGAATGCTGTCTGGACTTTGCGGGCATCGAGCCGAGAAGGGCACGGCCATGAACCGGTTTGCCAGCGCCCTGGCACCCCAGATCCGCGGCCTGCTGGTACTCAAGCATGCGCTGGGCTTGCCGTATGAATCCTCGGAACGTCATTTGTTGGCGTTCGACACCCTGTGCGCTCAGCGCTTTCCGGGACAGGCCACTCTCTCGCGGGAGATGGCCATGGAATGGGCCGTGAAACGCCCGGATGAGCATGTCAACGGCCAGATCAGGCGGATCACCCCCATCAGACAGCTCGCCAAATACATGGTCTCAATGGGCGAGGAGGCCTATGTCATCCCGGCGGGCATTCCCGGCCGGCAAGTCCATTACCGTCCGCACATCTTCTCCCACCGGGAGTTGCGTGCCCTGTTTGATGCCGCCGACGCGATCCAGGCGTCGCCCTATGGCGGCCAGCGCCAGCTGATCATTCCGGTGATGTTCCGGATGATCTACTGCCTGGGCCTGCGACCGGGCGAGGCGAGGAAGCTTCACCGCAACGATGTCGACCCGGCCAACGGGTCGGTGCTGATCCGCGAGTCCAAGGGGCACAAGGACCGGATGGTGTTCATGTCCCCGGATCTGCAGGAGTATTGCCGCCACTACGACGCCGCGATCAGCTCCTTCCACCCGGACCGGATACCGTTCTTCCCCAACCATCTGGGACATTTCTACAGCCAGGAAACCCCGGACTCCTGGTTCCACGAGCTTCTCTCCGCCGTGGCCCCGCTCATCGTGGCGAGCCCCGGCTCTCCTCCGCGTCCCTATGACCTGCGGCATGCGCATGTGGTCGAGCTGATCAACCGGTGGGTGCACGCGGGCAGGAGCCCGGAGGTGCTCGTCGCCTACCTGGGCCTGCACCTGGGCCACAGCAATACAGAGGACACCTGGTACTACTTCCATCTGGCCGCCGACTTCCATCCCGAGCTGCGCGGCATCGCCAACGCAGGCATTGAATCCAGGTTTCCGGAGGCACGCCATGAAATCCGATGACTTCTTCACCCTGGTTCGCAGCTGGTTGACGATCTATCTGCCCCGGTCGCGCAGGCTCAGCCCGCACACCATCCGCTCCTACAAGGCGGCCTTGAACACTCTTTTGGCCTACCTCGGAGAAACCCGGCAGCTGACACTGGAGCAGGTCGGTTTCGAAGCCATCAGCTACGGCACTATTTCCGGGTTCCATACGTGGCTCATGGATGCCCGGCACCTGAGCGCCTCGACGGCTAACCAGCGGCTGGCCGCCATCAAATCTTTCCTGTCGTACTGCGCCGGGGAGGAACCTGCTCTGGTCGCGGTTTGGTTGGACGTCAAAAGGATCCGCCCCGCACGGACACCGGAGCGGGCACCGGACGGATTGGGCATGGCCGCCGTTGAAGCGCTGATCCGGGCGCCGGGGCAACAAACCGCCCACGGGCTGCGCGACACCACCCTGATCCTGCTGCTCTTCGACGCCGCCGCCCGCATCCAGGAAGTCCTGGACCTGACACTGGCGGATGTGAGCACCGCGCCGGGATACGGCCAGGTGACGCTCACGGGAAAAGGGCGCAAGACCAGAACGGTGCCGATCATGGACAAAACCGGACGCCACCTGGAGCAATACCTGGATCAGTTCCATCCCGGTCCCCGCGCCCCGGAAAACCTGTTCTTCTACACGGTCCGGGCTGGCCGGCACCAGCCCATGAGCCAGGACAACGTCGCCTACCTGCTCAACAAGCATGCAGGCACCGCACGGGAGCACTGCCCCGAGGTCCCCAGACGCATCCACGCCCACCAGCTGAGGCACGCACGTGCGATGCAGATGCTCCGCGCAGGAGTGCCCCTGCCGCATATCAAGGAATTCCTGGGCCACGCGAACATTTCCACGACCGAGATCTACGCCTCGGCGGACAACCAGATGGTGCGAGGGGCCATCCAGAAAGCCGCCGGCAGCGCTCCCGAGCCCGCCCCGATCTGGACAGGACCCCAGGACCTCATCCTCAGACTCGCCGGCCTCAAATAGTTATCACGAGGAACCACCGCCAACCCCCGCGGCAGGACAAGAAAAATGTAAACAACCCGGGATAACGGAATCCTCGGAATAATC
>NZ_JBTZSU010000074.1:0-3868 GCF_054890965.1 Arthrobacter sp. C152 | reverse complement strand
GCTGGAACCGGTCACCAGGGCCACACGGCCCGTCAGGTCAAACAACGAACTCATGGTGCAACTGTTCCTTCCGCCGCTGCTGCGGCTTGTTGGCCGAGGTTGGCAATGGTCTGGCGTACGACGGCGAGGTCTTGGTCGCCCAGGCCCTGCCGCTTCAGTTCTGCATACAGTTCGACGCCGGCGGCCGCCATCGGCGTCGCCGTTCCCGCCGCGCGGGCGGCATCGAGGACAAAGGAAAGGTACTTGTGCATGAACTTGGCCGGGCCGGTGGGGGTGTAGTCCTTGCGGGCCAGCCGCGGGCCAACGACGTCGAGCACCCGGCTCCCGGCCAGGCCGCCGGACAGCACCTCAAACAGGGCCGCCGGATCGAGCCCGGAACGTTCGGCCAGTTCGGCAGCTTCGGCGAGGGCCGCCGTCGTGGTTCCCACCACCAGCTGGTTGCACGCCTTGGCCAGCGATCCTGCCCCCAGCGGGCCGAGGTGGCGGACCGTGGTACCCATGGTCCGCAACAGGGGCTCAACACTCTGGAACACCGCTGCGTCGTCGGCGCCGGCCATGATGGCGAGGTTGCCGTCCGCGGCTCCCTTCGTGCCGCCGCTGACCGGAGCATCGACCACGTGCACGTTGCCCTCGCTGAGCAGCCGGACACGCTGCCCAAATTCCTTGATGCCCGTGGGTGAGACGCTGCTCATGACCAGCACGACGGTGCCGGGCGCCGGCGGCTGCTGCTGCCAGCCCTGCAGCAGCCCTCCGGCCGCCTCCTCGATATGGGGCAGGTCCGGCAGCATGAAGATGATGATCGGCAGGTGGCGCATGTCGGCCACTGTGGCCGCAGCAGTCCCGCCACAGTCCGTCAGCCGGGCCACGGCCTCCGGGGAGCGGTTCCAGCCCGTGATGTGCCACCCATGGTTGATGGCGTTCGCGGCCATCAGGCTCCCCATCAGTCCCAGGCCCACGAAGCCCGCCTGTTTATCCTTCATGCCCAGCCTCACGTCATCGTCATCGATCGAAACTGTTCAATATTCTAGCCGCCATTCAGTATGATGAACACTATGACATCTGCACTTACCGTGGCCATTGCTGTCCCGCTCGAAGCAGAGCTTGTGGACCAGATCCGGGCCGTCGACCCTTCCGTAACCGTCCTGTACCAGCCGGACCTGCTGCCGCCGGAACGTTTTCCGGCGGACCATGCCGGCGACCCGGGCTTCCGGCGCACACCAGAGCAGGAGGAGCGGTATTGGCACATGCTCAACCGCGCCCAGGTGTTGTACGGGTTCCCCAATGAAGGCCCGGCAGGACTGGCACGCGTCGCGGCCGAAAACGGACACCTGCAGTGGGTCCACGCCATGGCGGCCGGCGCAGGCGGGGCCGTCAAGGCATCAGGACTGGACCAGGAGACCCTGCAGAAATTCCAGATCACAACCTCCGCGGGGGTCCACGCCCTGCCCCTGGCCGAGTTCGCCACCATGGGGATCCTCAACGGCTTCAAGCGCACCGCCGAACTGGTGCGGGACCAGCAGGCCAAATCGTGGCCCGAACTGCGTACGCCCACCCGGCTGGTCGGCGGGTCACGGCTTGTTGTGGCCGGCCTCGGGGAAATCGGCCTGGAGACGGCCCGCCTGGCGCGCGCCCTCGGAATGACGGTCAGCGGAACGAAGAGGACCGTGGAGCCCCTGGAGGGAATCGAGACCGTGACCGGCAATGACGGCCTCGCCGGACTCCTGGCCACGGCCGACGCCGTGGTGAACACCCTCCCCGGCACGCCCTACACCGAAAAACTCTTCAACCGGGACGTGTTTGCAGCCATGAAGCCGGGCACGGTTTTCGTGAATGTCGGACGGGGCACCGTCGTGGATGAGGAAGCGCTGCTGGAAGCCCTGGACAACGGGCAGGTCTCCTACGCCTGCCTCGACGTGTTCGCGGTGGAGCCGCTCCCCCTCGACAGCCCGCTGTGGAGCCACCCCAACGTGCTGGTGTCCCCCCACACGTCCGCCCTCAGTGCCGCGGAGAACCGGCTCATCGCCGGGCGCTTCTGCAGCAACCTGCGCACCTTCCTTGACGGCGGGGAACTGCCGCACCTGGTGGATACGGTCCACTTCTACTGAGCACCGCCTGCCGGCCGGCAATCCGGCCCGGCACCGGACGGCTGCGGCACACTCCTGGGCTGCCGCAGCCGTCCTTTTTGTTGCGTTTGCTGCCGCCGTGAACCGTCGCTTTCCGGGCATGGCAAGGGCCCGGCCGGATGGGACCGGCCGGGCCCTTGCCGTGGGGCAGCTAGCTGGCGTCCTCGACGAGGACCAGGTCACGCCCTCCCGTTTCCGGGGTGAAGAAGGTGGTGGCGAAGGAGATCAGCGCCAGCACCAGCGAGTAGAGCGCGGGGACGAGCCAGGAGTGGTTGGTGGCCGCCAGGAGCGCCACACCGACCATGGGCGCAAATCCGCCGGCAAAGACCGCGGAGATCTCCCGGCTCAGGGCGACGCCCGTGAAGCGGTGCTGGGAGCCGAACAGCTCGGGCAGGAGGGCGCACTGCGGGCCAAGCATGGACTGCACGCCCAGGGCGATGCCGACCACCATCACCACCCATACCAGGGTGACATTGCCGAGGGTCACCAGGTAGAACGCCGGCAGGGCAATCACAGCCTGGAACAGCGCACCGTAGCGGTACACCGGAACGCGTCCAAAACGGTCGGAAAGGGCGCCGAACGCGACCACCATGACCGCGGCGAAGGCCGCAGCAATCAACAGCCCGGTTGGGCCAACGAATTTGTCACCGGCAAAGACGCCGGCAGGCAGGCTAATGAAGGACACCAGCAGCGCGGAGTAGATGGAGGAATTTCCGTTCTCGCCCATCCGCAGGCCAATGCCCACCAGGACGTTCTTCCGGGAATGCTTCCAGATCTGGCCCACGGGATTCTTGACGACCGCCTTATGCTTCTCCAGTTCCTGGAAGACGGGGGTCTCCTTCAGGCGGAGGCGGATGAAGACGGCAATGGCGATCAGGATGACGCTGGCCAGGAAGGGCACTCGCCACAGCCAGCCCTGCAGGACGGCTTTGTCCGCCAGCGCCATGAGCGCGAATGTTCCGGCGCCGAGCAGGGTGCCCAGCTGGATGCCGACAAAAGGCAGGGAGGCGAAGAAACCACGACGGCGGCGCGGCGCCACCTCGGAGATCAGGGTGGTGGCGCCTGCCTGCTCGGCTCCGGCGCCGAGGCCCTGGAGGATGCGGAGGGCCACCAACAGGACCGCGCCGAGCATTCCGGCCTGTTCGAACGTGGGCAGGAGGCCGATGGCGAAGCTGGCCATGCCCATCAGGCCGATGGTGAGGATCAGGACCATCTTGCGTCCGAACCTGTCGCCGATGTGGCCAAAGACGACGCCGCCGAAGGGCCGGGCGGCGAAGCCCACTCCGTAGGTGGCAAAGGAAGCGATGACGGCGCCGCTCTCGCCCAATGGCGCGAAGAAGAGCGGGCCGAAGATTAGGGCGGACGCCAGGCCGTAGATATAGAAGTCGTAGTACTCCAGGGCGGAGCCCACGGAACTGGCAAGAGTTGCCCTTCGCAGCTGGTCCGCGTCGACGATGGTGCCGTCCGTGGTGTGCGGTGCATTAGTACGAGTTGTCACAAGAACTCCCTCATCACGCGCCAGGCCCCCGTTGGCCTTGGCGGGTCAGCGACAGCACCAGTAGTGCAGATCACTATGCTGAACAGAGTACAACATAATGGACAAGCGGCAATAGCTCTTTGCAAAATGGTCCGGAGGAAGTTCTTCCGGGCAGCTCCGCCTAGGAGACTGCTGAACTAATCGGTGGGTGTGGGGCGCGTCGGCTGGACTGGTGGGCCTGGTGGTTAAGACTGGTCGTATGCAGGGA
>NZ_JBTZSU010000073.1:0-4014 GCF_054890965.1 Arthrobacter sp. C152 | reverse complement strand
CCGCGTGCAGGGAGGTCTCGGACGCATGCGCGTGACCACCATCAATAACGTGGTCGAACTCAACCTCTTCATTGGGGTTGTTGGGCATGGGTATTCCTTTCGATCCGGAGAAGATCTTGCTGGATGGGGGGAAACTTAGAAGACTGACCAGCCGGTGCGGTCGGAGAGGTCGGCCAGGGCCGCGGTGCCGGCAAGGGAGTTGCCCTTGGCGTCCAGGCGGGGGCTCCAGACGCAGATGGCGCACTGGCCCGGGACGATCACCAGGATGCCCCCGCCCACTCCGCTCTTGCCGGGCAGGCCCACCCGGTAGGCGAATTCGCCGGCGGCGTCATACATGCCGCAGGTCAGCATGATCGAGCCGATCCGCTTGGCCTCGCTGGGGGACAGCACGGTGCCGGAGGTTCCCCGGCCGTCGTTGGCGAGGAACAGGCCGGCCTTGGCCAGCTGGACGCAGGTCATCATGATGGAGCACTGGCGGACGTAGTTCTCCACGACGACGCCGGCCGGCCGGGTGAGGTTGCCGAAATCCTTCAGGAAGTGCGCCAGCGCCAGGTTGCGGCTGCTGCTGTCCAGTTCACCGGCAGCGGCGGCCTCATCAATAAAGGGACCCGGGCTCCCCGCCTGTTCGGTGAGGAAGCGCAGGAGGTGCGTGGCGGCGTCGGGCGTCTCTTCCAGCAGGTGGTCGGTAACCACCAGGGCGCCGGCGTTGATGAAGGGATTGCGGGGGATTCCCTTCTCGGCTTCCAGCTGGACCAGCGAGTTGAAGGACGTTCCGGAGGGTTCGCGCAGCACCCGGGACCAAAGGCCGGCGGACCTGCCGCCCTGCAGCGCCAGCGCCAGGGTGAACACCTTGGAAAGGCTTTGGATGGAGAAGGGAACGCCGGCGTCGCCGGAGCTGAAGACCTCGCCCGAGGTAGTGGCGACAGCGATGCCGAAACGGTCGAACGGGACCGTGGCCAGGAACGGAATATTCGTGGGGATGCTGCCGGCGTTCTCCCGGGGACGGTGGCGCCGGACGAGGTCCTCAAGGAGGAGGCCCAGGGGCGGTGCGCTGAGTGTGGTGCTCATTTCCTGCCTGAATTGTCGTTGGAGGCAGCCCATTCCTGGATATGGAGCAGGGCCACCAGGGAGTCGCGGGGGTTGCCGAAGTCCAGGCCAGTGACCCTGGCGGCTTTGGCAACGCGGTAGTAGACGGTGTTCTTGTGGAGGTTCATGTGCTTGGCGCACTCGGCGACGTCGAAGCACGCGTCGAAGTAGGCCTGCAGGGTTGCTGCGAGTTCGGCGTCCTCCTGGAGCAGCGAGGCGAGGCTGCCGTGCCGGAAGGGTGAGCCGTGGAAATTCCGGACGGCCTCGCGGTAGAGGATCTCCGCCTCGAAATCGTCCACGCCGGCCACGGTGCCCGGGGTGGCGTTCCGCACGCAGGCCAGCAGGGCCTCGGTGATGCCGGTGACCCGGTGGAGGGACAGCAGGTCGGGTGCCAGCGGACCGACGGCGGCGAAGGGAGTAATGCCCAGGTGTTTGCGGGCATCCTTGACCACCGATTCCGCGAGGGACCTCAGCCCTGTCTCCGCCGTGCTGGACTGCAGGTCCGGCATGATGATGGCGGTGTCACCGTTGAACTGGCCTACGACGGCGGACGCCTTGTACGCGGCGGCGTGGATCGATGCGAGGTTGGCCAGTTCGCCGTGCTTGAGCGCGGCGTCATCGGCCCGGGAGTCGGCGTCCGACATGCCGATCAGGAGAAGCGCCGCGGGACGCTCCGAGGGGATCTTTCCGCTGTGGGCGCTGGCGGCGGCCTCGGCGGGACCCGACAGGATCCGTGCCACCCGGTCCTCACGCATGTGGACGGACTGCTGGTTGCGGTAGCGGATCAGTTCGGCCGAAACCCTGGCTGCGGAGCCGGTGAGGACGTACTCCACATCGTCACCGAAGCCTTTCCCGGTCTCCTGGAGCCAGATGTAGCCCATGATCCGTTCGCCGGCGAACAATGCGATGGCCACCCGTTCCCGGAGCCCGTCCTGGGGCCTCGCGGGGACGCGGACCGGTTGGCGCGTGCGGTGGAGCTCGCGGTAGGCGCCCAGGTCCTTGAGCAGCAGTTCGTATTTGCGCGGGCCGCGGCGGGACAGGATGGACGCTTTGCGGAGTTCGTCGATGTCGTTGGTGACGGTGGAGTAGGCGAGTACCTTGTTGGCGGCGTCCTCGATGAGGACGTGGCTGGAGGTGAGCCGGGCCGTGGTCTGGGCGATGGCGAACAGGTCCTCTTCCAGCAGTGTCAGGACTTCATGCTGGTAGGTCCGCGGCTGGATCCGGTCCTTGGCGATGGAGAGCAGGCGGTCCCAGTCGGCTCCCGGGTCCACGAGCAGCAGGCCCGCCCCGGCGGAGAACAGCAGTTCCTCCGCTTCGGCCAGGTCCTCCCGGCTGCCTTTGACCGCGACGACGGGCGGCGGGTCCTTCAGGAGCCGCCGCAGGGCGGGCAGGGCGGAGCGGCCGCGGACGCCGATGAGCAGGACAAAGGCGCCGGCGGCGTCGACTGTTTCGTCGTCGGCGTCGACGATCAGGAAGCGTTCGATGGCGGGCGCGGACGGGCCGGGGCGCAGGATGAGGCTGGCGAAACCAAGGGGAAGGTCCGAGAGGATGTCATCCACCGTAACCACGGACATGGGGTTTCCTTTTGCGTCGATCCCGCCGGACGGCTCTGTCCGGTCACCTCATGCTATCCAGCACTGTGGACCCAAAATATGGGATGCAACCCAATCCCGTGGCCGGTTTTTTGGAGTGCGGCCCGAGGCGGCCCTCGGCTACGGGCCGGAACGGCCGAAAGGCGGGCCGGCGGCTGCCGGCCCGCCTCCCGCGCGGTGTGGGGGATACGCCCGTGGGCGTTCAGCCTAGATCCAGGCGGGCGCGTCGGGCACCTGCCCGGCCGGTCCGCCGTCGTGTGTTGCTGCCACGCCGTCCTTGCCCCGGCCGGTGGCCCACTGGGTGATGGCGGCCAGGGAACCGGACACCACGGTGGGCGACGCGGCCGCGGGGTCACCGAACGACAGGCTGGTGCCGTCCACCGTGATGAGGAGCCCGTTGTCCGTGCCGCGGGTGTGCCAGGCGCCGGTGATGTCGGTGAGGAGGCGTTCCAGGACGGGTTCGGGGATGTCGCGGAAGGTGGCGCCGTTGTCGAGGTCCACGGCGTGCACCCAGACTTCGCGGGTGCGCATCCACACGGTTTCCTCGGCGGGGACGGTCCGGCCCTGGACGGTTTTGACCTTGTGGTGCCAGTTCTCTGCCGGCAGGTCGCGCCATTCGACGTTCAGGTGCACGGCGGAGTGGTCGAACAGGTTCCGCAGCGCGATGGGACTCAGCGTGGCGCCGAAGTCGATCTCGTGGTTCCGGACCTCCACGGAGGGATACATGGGGGTTTCCACCCCGGTGGCCGCCCATTCGACCAGCCGGGCGATGGCCCGGGCGTTGTAGCCCACGTGGGCTACAACGTGCCGGCGCGACCAGCCAGGCAGCAGGGAGTCGCCGTCCAGGTCCGCGTCGGGAAGCTCGTTGAGCTTGCGGGCGAAGAACGCGGTGCCGCGCCTGGCCTGCAGAAGCCCGTCGAGCAGGACGGGGTCGGTGGTCTGGTCGTGCCGGGCGACCATCAGGCTTCCTTGACCACGCGGTTGGTTAGCCGGCCCAGGCCCTCGATGGTGGTGACCAGGACCTGGCCTTCCTGCAGGTAGCGCTTGGGGTCCTGGGCGTGGCCCACGCCCCCGGGGGTGCCGGTGGCGATCACGTCGCCCGGGTTCAGCGTGATGATCGTGGAGATGTAGGAGACCAGGAACTCCGGGGTGAACACCAGGTCGGACGTGGGGGTGGACTGCTGGACGTCGCCGTCCACGGCCGAGGTCATCAGCGGGCCGGGCGTGAATTCGTCCTGGGTGACCAGGGCGGGGCCGAACGGGGTGGACTTCTCCCAGGTCTTGCCCTGCAGCCACTGGATGGTGCGGAACTGGTAGTCGCGCATGCTGATGTCGT
>NZ_JBTZSU010000072.1:0-4023 GCF_054890965.1 Arthrobacter sp. C152 | reverse complement strand
GCCAATGAACGCCCGGGACCAGCCCCACGAAGCACTTAGTTCAGCAGTCTCCTAGCCCATGGGGTTCCCGAGCGACCGTGCGAGCTCCTGCAGCTCCTTCACCATCCGGGCTCCCTGCTCCTGCGTATAGGTCGCCTTGAGCGCCGTGACAGACAGTCCCAGGCTGGGCCCATGCGAGCCCCTGGTGGGCACAGCGACCCCGAGGCAGACCACCCCGGTGGTGGATTCCTCATCCTCGAAGGAGTAGCCCTGCTCCCTGATGGTCTGGAGTTGGTCCTTCAGCTCACGGCCCGTCCGCAGGGATTTGGGGGTCAGCACCGGCAGTTCGGCGTCGTCCGGGAACATGTCCTCGACGTCGTGGTCATGGAGCCGCGCAATCAGGGCCTTTCCGACGGCGCAGAGCGAGACCGGCATCTTGTCGCCGATGTTGGAGGTCAGCCGGACGGCCGGGTGCCCTTCGTAACGTGCAAGATAAATGACGTTGGCCCCGTCAAGCATGGCAATCCGTACCGTCTCACCGGAAAGGGTGGGCGCCTGCTCGCAATACCGGTAGAACTCCTGGACCTCGTCCATGCGGCTAAGATACGCCGCCCCGAGTTCAACGAGCTTGCGCCCCAGCGTGAATTCTGCGCCCTGCCGGTTGATAAGCCGCGCCTCCTCGAGCGCGAGCAGCAGATTTGAGGTGGAGGACTTCGGGATTCCGAGTTCCCGCGCCAGGTCACTGAGGGTGAGCCGTCCGCCAGGTGAGGCCGCCAGGGCTTCGAGTACGGCGGCGGCGCGCGTGACGGCCGGCGCCGGCGATGCGCTTCCCGTCCCTTCGGAGGAACGGGGGGTACGGGAATCGGCCATGATTCTCCTTCATAGTGCGCTGGCGCTTCTTTGTTAACTGTCCATTCAGCTGAACACAAACCATCATAATGGCTGACGTTGCGGTCACGACGGGCAGTAAGAAGGCAGCGACGCCACATTTAGGGGATGACTTTTTGTTTCCGGAAGTTCACGGTATACTCAACGCAGGCCCTCCACCGCGGCATCCCCCAATAGTCGCGGTGGAGGGTTTTCCAATGCCCGGGCGGCCCCGCTCATGCCGCTCCGGCGCTCGAGTCCCGCAATCGCCAGCCGCCTCCAAGGCCGTCCCGCTGCAGGTAGATGGTGGTGAGGGCGGACCTGCGGTTGGTGCCGAGCGTGACCTGCAGTTGGAGGACCTCGACGTCCACCCGGCTGCTGCCCCTGGGCATCCTGCGGCTGGTCTCCCACCAGTTGACCCGCTCAAACCATCTCACCGGCTCGGCACCCACGGACCATAGCCTGCCTTGGCTGAGCACCGCCGTCGGAATTCCCTGGTGGTCCGTGTGCAGTATGACGTGTTCCATGCCAGCACCCTAGGACCATGGTCCGACAATCCCGGTTGGGCAGCCGGCTGGCACTGGCGGCAAAAGCAAAAACCCCGCTGCATCCGCCGTGAAAACGGGCAACGGGGTTATTCCTGTGGGTCCTACCGGGATCGAACCGATGACATCCACGGTGTAAACGTGGCGCTCTACCAGCTGAGCTAAAGACCCAAAACCTGCTGTTTCCGGCGATTCCCGCCGCAACCAACGAACATATACTCTACCCGACGCGAAGCCATAAACGCGAATCCGGCCAGGGTCTGCACCCCGGCTAACGGCGGGGCAGTTCGCTCGCCAGGTAGGCAAGCGCCTGGCTGACGCCGGCCTCAAGTTTGATAGTGGCTTTGTCGTCACCACGCGTTGCGCCCCGGTTGATGATGACCACGGGCTTGCCGTCTTTGGCCGCATGCCGGACGAACCTCAGGCCGCTCATTACCGTCAGCGATGAGCCCGCCACTACCAGCGCCCCGGCCTCATCCACCATCGCGTAGGACCGCTCCACCCTGTCCTTGGGAACGTTTTCTCCGAAGTAGACGAAGTCCGGCTTCAGCGTCCCGCCGCAGGCAGGACATGTTGCAACCACGAAACTGCCGATAAGGGCCTGGTCCTCCACGGTCGAATCGGCATCGGGCGCCATTTCCACGAGGCCGGTTGCCGCGGCCCGTTCCAGGAAGCCCGGGTTCAGCTCTTCGAGCATGCCGGCCACCAAGCGGCGGGAGTAGGTCCGTCCGCAGTCCAGGCACACCACCTGGTCGTACCGGCCATGCAGATCGACCACATTGGAACTGCCCGCATCCTCATGGAGGCGGTCCACGTTCTGGGTGATCAAACCGGTCAGGTGGCCGCGCCGTTCAAGCTCCGCCGCGGCGTAGTGCCCCTGGTTGGGGTCGGCATGGCGGAGGTGGGACCAGCCGATATGGTTCCTCGCCCAGTAGCGCTGGCGGTTGCCGGCCTCCCGGACGAACTCCTGGTAGGTCATGGGCGAACGGGGCGGTGAGTCGGGGCCGCGGTAGTCCGGGATTCCCGAATCGGTGCTCAGGCCCGCCCCGGTCAGCAGGGCAAAGCGGGAGCCCGCAAGCAGGTCCCGGATCCGGGCCAACATTTCGAGGTCGCCGGCTGACGGCGGCTCAGGAACGGCAGGCGGCATGCTGGCAAAGCCCGTCAGGCCTGTCCCATGCCGCCGCCCAGCCACTGCGGCTCAGGTCCGTTTCAGGCCGACCAGGGCTGAGCGGTATTCGCTGAAATCCCGGGCCTGGCCCCGCGGATTAACAACGCTGTAGCGGACCGCGCCTTCTGCATCGATGATGAAGGTGGCCCGTTTTGCCATACCGCTGGCCGCGTCGAAGACACCGTACGCTTCGGCCACTCCTCCGTGCGGCCAGAAGTCCGCGAGCAGGTCGAAGGTGTAGCCTTCCTGCGCCGCGTAGGCCCGGAGGCTGAACTTGCTGTCCACGGAAACAGCCAGCACCACGGCATTGGCGTCTTCAAAGGCGGCCAGGTTGTCCCGTATCTCACAAAGCTCGCCGGTGCAGATGCCGGAAAAGGCAAAGGGATAGAAAACCAGTGCCACATTTTGCCCCCGGTAGGACGAGAGCCTGACCGGCTCACCGTACTGGTTGGCGAGCTCGAAGTCGGGGGCTTCGGAACCGAGGGCGGGCACAGCGGCGGAGGCTGTTTCGACCGCTGCAGTCACTTGTTCTTCCTGCTCACCAGGCGGGTTGCGCTCCAGTCCTTGGAGACGCCGGCCGAGGTGGTGACGTGCAGGCCGGCGGTGGGGGCGGCTTCCTGGATGTCCGCCGGCGAGACATAGCCGTCCCTCCCGGACTTGGGGGTGAGGACCCAGACAACGCCCTTCTCGCTGAGGGTGGTCAGGGAATCCACCAGGCTGTCCACGAGGTCTCCGTCACCTTCCCGCCACCACAGGATGACGGCGTCCGCCACTTCGTGGTCGTCCTCGTCCAGCATTTCGGAACCGGTGAGGTCCTCAATATCGTCACGCAAGTCGAAATCGACGTCGTCGTCGTAACCGAACTCCTGAATCAGATCCCCATTCTTGAAACCCAATTTTTCCGCCACATTTACCGAAGTGGCGGCGTCGGCCTCGCTCACGTGTACCTCCAATACCTCATTTATGCGGTGCGCATAGTGATTTCCGTTACTCCCAAGCCAACACCCTTTGTGCCTGCGCTTCAAGCTGCCGCCCCCGGGATTGCGCATATTCTGCGTCACATCCGGTTCCGGCAGCCCGCGCAGCGGCTTTTCGTCACACAACAAGTATGACGAACGAAATACAACCGCAGGGTCCGGGCCGCGGCTACGCATCGCGTTGAGGTCAGGGCTAGAGTGGCTGGTGACAACTATGCCTGCGGACGACAACCTTGTACTCCGTGCGGACATAGGAGCGCTAGGAAGCTGCCCGGCACACATGACCGGGCTGTTGTAACCGATACGTCGCACATGGCGTATGTACGCCGGGCAGTCACCCTGCCTGGCCTGAGTGCGCCGATTCATGCGCGCAAAGAGAGGTTGGACGTGGCTGCAGGAGAAGATACCTCCCATATCCTCAGCGGGTTGACCAACCAGCTGCCTGATCGTGATCCGGAAGAGACTGCCGAGTGGGTTGAGTCCCTGG
>NZ_JBTZSU010000071.1:0-4129 GCF_054890965.1 Arthrobacter sp. C152 | reverse complement strand
CACCGTAGAAACCACCACCCCAACCGGACACACCTACCGATCAACCGCCCCGCCGCTGCCGGGTACTGCGCCGCCCGGCAGCGCTCCGGCCGTCCAATCCGTCCAATCCGTCCAATCCGTCCAACCCGGCCAGGCCGTCCACGTCCTCGGGAGGGTGGTTCCCCCGCGCGCCAGCAGGCGACGAAAGGTTTGGCGGCGCGCCAGGAGCAGAAAGACCGGCGTCCCGTAACAGCACCCGCAAGTTAGGCAGGGTAGGGCGTCTTCTCGCCGGCCTCCACCCGGATATCCAGGCTGTTGTTCTTCACCGGCATGGGGCAGGTGCCGTAGGGGGTGAACGCGCTGGGGTAGTTGATGGCCCGGTTGAAGTCGAGCACCACCGTACCGTCCGGCCGCGGCCTGGGCGTGGAGAGTTTCCGCCAGTCGTCCGTGGTGTCGCCGTTGGTCTCGTCATGGAACGTGACGGTAAGGGCCCCGAGTTTCTCATCCTCCGCCTGCAGCCGGAATTCGTGCGGGCTGCCGGGTAACCGGAACACCACCTCGCCCACGCTGCGGTGCACGCCGTCCACCAGCGGGTTGGCGGTGCTGATGGGGACATCCACAGGCTCCGGGAACGGTTCGAAGCGGGCCTCCACCTCCCAGCCAGGGTTGTACGGGTAGGTGGGCACGCCCTCGAATTCGGTGAAGACCGGCGACTCCGCATCGCGGGTGCGGATGGCATACCGGCCGGCGCGCATGGCCAGCTCCACCACCACCTGGTCCCCGGCGGGTCCGCCAAACTGCACCCACATCAGGGATTCCTCGTCGGCGAGGACCGCCGTCATGGTGCCGTCCACCTTTTCGCCGGTCTCCACCAGCGCGAGCCCGTCCGCCGGCACCGCGGTGAGGACCGCCGTCGTACCGTCCGTTGACCACAGCCCCGGGGCGGAGTCGACGGCGGCCGGGGACTTTTCCAGCCACTGGAAGGAGGTGAGGGTCAGCCAGCCGTGGCGGGCGGCCAGCGCCTTGTTGCGGTTGGCGCGGAAGCGCTGCCAACGCTCCAGCCTGGGGTCTGTGGTGGTGGGCATGGTTCCTTCCGGGTTGCGTTCGCCCCCGCTTCAACCGGCTCCGGGACCGCTTCATTCCATAGTGCGTAGGCTGACATTATTTGAGACGAATTCCACTCTGGAGGTGCCACGGGGGTAGCATCTTTAGTCAGTAACGTGGCTCACAGTATCCAGCGCAGTGTACGAGCCAAGTCCGAAACCCTCGAAAGATTGCTTCCATGGCTCACACTGCAGCACATCCCGAAACCGACCTTGCCTCCGAACTGAGGGCAGACGTCCGGCGTGTCTCCACCCTGCTGGGCGAATCCCTCGTGAGGCAGCACGGCCCCGAACTGCTCGACCTCGTGGAGCAGGTCCGGCTCCTGACCAAGGAATCCAAGGAGGCGGCGCGCGGCGGGGCGGACGCCACCGGCCCCTGGAGCGCTCACGACGTCGTTGCCCAGGTCCGCGAACTGCTCGGCTCCCTGCCGATCGAGCAGGCCACCGACCTGGTGCGCGCCTTCGCTTTCTACTTCCACCTCGCCAACGCCGCCGAGCAGGTGCACCGCGTGCGCGGCCTGCGCACCCGCGCCGAAAAGGACGGCTGGCTGGCCAAGACCGTTGCGGACATCGCCTCGCAGGCAGGCCCGGACGTGCTGCAGGAAGTGGTCAACGGACTGGACGTGCGTCCCATCTTCACCGCGCACCCCACCGAGGCGTCCCGCCGCTCCGTCCTGGACAAGATCCGCAAGCTCTCCGACGTCCTGGCCAATCCCACCGCCGAAGGTTCCACCGCCCGGCGGCGGCAGGACCGGCAGCTGGCCGAAATCATCGACCAGATGTGGCAGACCGACGAACTGCGCCAGGTCCGGCCCACCCCCGTGGACGAGGCCCGCAACGCCATCTACTACCTGGGCGGCATCCTCACCGACGCGATGCCGGAGATGCTGTCCGAGCTCTCCGAGCTCCTGGGCGAGCACGGCGTCACCCTCGCGTCCAAGGACGCCCCCATCCGGTTCGGCTCCTGGATCGGCGGTGACCGCGACGGCAACCCGAATGTCACCGCCGCCGTGACCCGCGAAATCCTGCAGATCCAGAACCAGAGTGCCATCCGGATCAGCATCGGCATGATCGATGAACTGATCTCCATTCTCTCCAACTCCACGGCGCTCGCCGGCGCCGATGACGCCTTGCTGGCCTCGATAGACGAGGACCTGAAGAAGCTGCCTGGCCTGGACAAGCGGGTCCTGGAACTGAACGCCCAGGAGCCCTACCGGCTCAAGCTCACCTGCATCAAGGCCAAGCTCATCAACACCGGCAAACGCGTGGCGGCCAACTCCAACCACGAGCACGGCCGCGACTACAGCGGAACCGACGAACTCCTGGCCGACCTGCAGCTCCTGGAGCTGTCGCTGCGCAACCACTCCGCCGCCCTGGCCGCCGACGGTTCACTGGCCCGCGTCCGCCGCGCCATCGCCTCCTTCGGCCTGCACCTGGCCACCCTGGACATCCGCGAGCACGCCGACCACCACCACGACGCCGTCGGCCAGCTGATGGACCGGCTCGGCGGCCCGGGCGTGCGCTACGCGGAGCTCTCCCGTGAGCAGCGCTTCGAGGTGCTCGGCTCCGAGCTCGCCTCCCGCCGTCCGCTCTCCGGGCACCCGATCAAGCTCGACGGCGCCGCCGACGGCACCTACGACGTCTTCCGCGAGATCCGCCGCGCCCTGCGCATGTACGGCCCGGACGTCATCGAGACCTACATCATCTCCATGACCCGCGGCGCCGACGACGTCCTGGCCGCGGCCGTCCTGGCCCGCGAGGCCGGGCTGGTGAACCTCTTCGGGGACAAGCCCTACGCGAAGCTGGGCTTTGCGCCGCTGCTGGAGACGGTGGAGGAACTGCGGGCCTCGGCCGAAATCATCGACCAGCTGCTCTCCGACCCCTCCTACCGCGAACTGGTGCGCCTCCGCGGCGACATCCAGGAAGTCATGCTGGGCTACTCGGACTCCAACAAGGAATCCGGCGTGATGACCAGCCAGTGGGAGATCCACAAGACCCAGCGCAAGCTGCGGGACGTGGCCGCCAAGCACGGTGTGCGCGTCCGGCTGTTCCACGGCCGCGGCGGGTCCGTGGGCCGCGGCGGCGGGCCCACCTACGATGCCATCCTGGCGCAGCCCAACGGCGTCCTCGAAGGCGAGATCAAGTTCACCGAGCAGGGCGAAGTCATCTCGGACAAGTACTCGCTGCCCGAGCTGGCCCGCGAAAACCTTGAGCTGTCCCTGGCCGCGGTGCTTCAGGGCTCGGCCCTGCACCGTGACCCGCGCACCTCCGAGGACCAGCGCGAGCGGTACGGGCACGTCATGGAGACCATCTCCGACGCCGCATTCGAGCGCTACCGCAAGCTCGTCGACCACCCGGACCTGCCCGCCTACTTCATGGCCTCCACCCCGGTGGAGCAGCTCGGGTCGCTGAACATCGGCTCCCGCCCGTCCAAGCGCCCCGACTCCGGTGCCGGCCTGGGCGGCCTGCGCGCCATCCCGTGGGTGTTCGGCTGGACCCAGTCGCGGCAGATCGTGCCGGGCTGGTTCGGCGTCGGCTCGGGCCTCAAAGCTGCCAGGGAGGCCGGCAACGCGGCGCAGCTGGTGGAAATGATGGAGCAGTGGCACTTCTTCCGCTCGGTGCTGTCCAACGTGGAAATGACGCTCGCCAAGACGGACATGGACATCGCCGGCTACTACGTGGCCACCCTGGTCCCTGAAGAGCTGCACCACCTGTTCCGGACCATCCGCGAGGAGTACGAACTTACGGTGTCCGAGATCCAGAAGCTGACCGGGGAGAACCTGCTCCTGGACGCGCAGCCCACGCTGAAGCGCTCCCTGGAGATCCGCGACCAGTACCTGGACCCGATCAGCTACCTCCAGGTGGAACTGCTGCGCCGCGTCCGCGAGGCCGGGCAGGAGGGCAGCATCAGCGGCGCCGAGATCGATGAACGCCTCCAGCGTGCCATGCTCATCACCGTCAACGGGGTGGCGGCCGGCCTGCGCAACACCGGCTAGGAGACTGCTGAACTAATCG
Organism: Arthrobacter sp. C152; assembly: GCF_054890965.1. Classification (NCBI taxonomy): domain Bacteria; kingdom Bacillati; phylum Actinomycetota; class Actinomycetes; order Micrococcales; family Micrococcaceae; genus Arthrobacter; species Arthrobacter sp. C152. The sequence continues at coordinate 32 of NZ_JBTZSU010000071.1, read as the reverse complement.
GTGGGTGTGGGGCGCGTCGGCTGGACTGGTGG
>NZ_JBTZSU010000070.1:0-4529 GCF_054890965.1 Arthrobacter sp. C152 | reverse complement strand
CCTGCCAAAACCGAGCGGGCGTCTACGGAAAACATGCAGGACGTGAGAGGGCGTCCGTGGTGAGGCGGAAGGACGTAATGGCGGGATGGGCAGATAGGGCAAGGGCGGGTAGGGAGCCTAGACTTACGGTCTATGACCTCCCGACGCCCGAGCTCCGCGGCCAAGCGCGCCACCATCCTGGACGTCGCGGCTGCGGCAGGCGTTTCACGACAGACGGTAACCCGGGCCATGAACGATATGCCCGGCATCAGCCAGGACACCCGCGAGCGTGTGCGGCGGCTCGCGGCTGAACTCGGGTACACCCCCAGCCGGTTCGCGAAGGGCCTGGTCCAGGGAGCCCGCACGTCCGTGGGCCTCGCCATCCCCGACCTCACCAACCCCTACTACCCCGCTTTCGCCTCCAGCGTCGTCGAAGCCGCCACAGACCGTGGCTGGAATGTTGTGGTGGACGACTACGGCCACGGCGCCGGCAGCGCCCTCGACGCCGCCGAGCGGCTCGCTCCCCATGTGGATGCACTCATCGGCTACCTCGGCCCCGAGTCGGAACAGGCCCAGGTGCTGATGGGGCGGCGCCCCGTCGTTGGCCTCGACTACCCGGACGCCCGGGCTGCGGGGGGAATTTCCTTCGACTACCAGCATGCTGCCAGGCTTGCCCTGGAGCACCTGGTGACGTTGGGTTGCCGGAACGTCGCCTATCTGGATTCCGACCAGCCAGCCCCGGCTTTGGGCCGCGGCACCGCCGCAGCGGCGGTGGCAGAAGGCCTCGGAGTCCAGCTGATGCGGTGTGAGGCGGACCCTTCCGCCGCAGGAGCAAAGGCCGCGGTGGCCGCGCTCCTCCGCAGCCCGGAGATTGACGCCCTGCTGGCGTTCAATGACCTGATGGCCGCCGGTGCCCTGAAGGCGCTGCAGGAAGCCGGCCGGGCGGTGCCCGGAGATTGCCCCGTGATCGGCATGGACGGGATCCCGCTCGGGGAACTCGTGACGCCCGAGCTGACCACCCTGTCCCTGGACCTGCGCGCGGTGGGGCGTGCCGCCGTCGACCTCCTGGATGGCCTGCTGTCCGGCTCGGTGGAGGCGGGCAGCGTCGAAGCGCGCCTGGTGCTCCGGCACACCCTGGTCCGCCGGCAATCCGCCTGAACCCCTACTCAAACGCGCGTCGAAAGACTAAGCTTGAGTCTGTCGCGTGAACGTTCACGCAGCGTCCAACTCAACCGCACGCACCGAGGATATCCATGTCAGTCAGCACCCCCGCTCCGCGCCCTGAAGCTCCAGCCACACGTTCGTCAGGGAGCCTCGAACTCGGTGCCGACGCAATCCAGGAGCTGGAGTCCCTGGCGCCGGGCAGGGGAGGCCACGCCCCCAGGGCATACCTGGCCACGGATGCCCCGAAGCTGCTGCTCAACGGCGAGTGGCAGTTCCGCTTGAACGAGGGCATTCGCACCGCGCCGGACGACGGCTGGCAGCAGGGCACAGGCCTCGACGGCTTCACCACCCTTCCCGTCCCCTCCAGCTGGCCGATGCACGGGCACGGCGCGCCCGCCTACACGAATGTGCAGTTCCCCTTCGCCGTGGAGCCGCCGCACGTACCGGAGGCGAATCCCGTCGGCGACCATCTGGTGACCTTCGAGGCCGGCCCCGAATACTTCCCGCACGCCCTCCTCAGGTTCGACGGCATCGACTCGGCGGGCACAGTCTGGCTCAACGGCGTGGAGCTCGGTACCACCCGGGGGAGCAGGCTGCCCCACGAGTTCGACGTCTCCGGCGTCCTGGTCCAGGGGACCAATACCCTGGCCGTTCGGGTGGCCCAGTTTTCGGCCGCCAGCTACGTGGAAGACCAGGACATGTGGTGGCTTCCCGGGATCTTCCGGGACGTGACCCTGCAAGCCCGCCCCGGGGACGGCATCGACGACGTCTTCGTCCACGCCGACTACCACCACGAATCGGGCCAAGGCGTCCTCCGCGTTGAGGTGACCCGCGGCGGAAAGCCGGCTGACGCCGTCGTACGCGTTCCCGAACTTGGCCTGGAATGTCCTGCAGGCGAGGCAACCACCATCGCCGCCGTGGAACCGTGGTCCGCCGAAATTCCGCGGCTGTACGAAGCCACCGTGAGCACGCCCGGCGAGACCGTGGCGCTGCAGGTGGGCTTCCGCAGCATCACCATCGAGGATGCCCAGTTCAAGGTCAACGGCAGGCGGATCCTGCTGCGTGGGGTGAACCGGCACGAGCACCACCCCCGGCTGGGCCGCGTGGTGCCGCGCGACGTGGTGGAGGCAGAACTGCGGCTGATGAAGCAGCACAACATCAACGCCATCAGGACCTCCCACTACCCGCCGCACCCCGAATTCCTTGCGCTGGCGGACCAGCTGGGATTCTACGTCGTGCTGGAGTGCGACCTGGAAACCCACGGCTTCGAGAGCGCAGGATGGGCCCAGAACCCCAGTGACGACCCGCAGTGGGAAGCCGCGCTGCTGGACCGGATGCACCGGACCGTGGAACGGGACAAGAACCACGCATCGGTGATCATGTGGTCCCTGGGCAACGAGGCAGGCTCCGGCAGGAACCTCGCCGCCATGTCCCGCTGGGCCAAGGACCGGGATCCCTCCCGTCCCATCCACTACGAGGGTGACTGGACGTCCGCCCACGTTGACGTCTACTCGAGGATGTACGCGAGCCAGGCCGAAACTGAGCTGATCGGTAAAGGCGTTGAGCCCGCCATCGAGGATGCGGCCCTGGACGCGCGGCGCCGTGCCATGCCCTTCGTGCTGTGCGAATACGTGCACGCCATGGGAAACGGCCCGGGCGGCATGAGCGAATACCAGGAGCTGTTCGAAAAGTATCCGCGCCTGATGGGCGGCTTTGTGTGGGAATGGCTGGAGCACGGAATCAGCGTTCCCGCGCCTGGAGGTGGCGAACAATTCGCCTACGGCGGCGACTTCGGTGAGGAAGTCCACGACGGAAACTTCGTCACCGACGGCCTGGTGGACGCCAACCGCAAGCCCCGGCCCGGGCTGCTGGATTTCAAGAAGGTCATAGAACCGCTGCACATCGAGGTCGCGCAGGACTGGGCGGGCTTCCGGGTGCGGAACGGCCACGACTTCGCGGACACGTCAGCCTTCAGCTTCCACTACAAGGTGGCGGACGACGGCGGCACACAGCTTGAGGGAACGGTGGACGTCGCGCCGCTGCCGGCCCAGTCCGACGCGGCAGCTGCGCTGCCGGGAGCGGTTGCCGATTACGTACAGGGGCTGCCCGGGGACCGTTCGGCCGTCCTCACCGTCAGCGCCGTCCTGGCCACCGACAGCAGCTGGGCCTCCGCCGGACACGAGGTGGCCTGGGGCCAGGCCGTCCGCTTCGCCGCCGCCGGCACACCGGCGCCGGCGCAGGACCCGGTGGAAGTGGCCGATGGTGAACTCCGCCTGGGCGGGGCTGTGTTCAGCCGGGTCGCGGGAATGCCCACGTCCATTGGCGGCCTCCCCGTTGAGAGGCTCGGTCTGGTCCTGTGGTGGCCGCCCACCGACAACGACCTCGGCAGCGAATGGGGTGGCGCCGACACCCGGCCGCTCGCCACGCAATGGAAGGAGGCAGGGCTTGGCCGGATGCATACGCGCCTGCTGGGGATCAGCGCGGCCGAGACGTCCGACGGCGGGGAATGTCTCCGTGTACGGACACGGATGGGGGCCGCGGACAAGCAGTTCGGTGTGCTGGTGGACTACGTCTGGACCAGCGGCGACGATGCGTTGACGCTGCAAACCCAGGTCCGGCCCGAGGGGGACTGGGTCAACTCCGGCTTCGGGGTGGAATGGGCACGGATCGGCCTGGAACTGGTGCTCGGGGACCCCACGTCAACCGTGCAGTGGTTCGGCCAGGGCCCCCACCAGGGCTATCCGGATACGGGCCAGGGCACGCGGGCGGGCTGGTTTGAACTGCCGCTGGCCGACCTGGACGTCGACTATGTGCGGCCCCAGGAGTCCGGGGCCAGGTCCGGTGTCCGCTCCGCGGCGATCCAAACCGCCGGCGGAACTCTTTCGGTTTCCGGTGAGCCCTTTGCCTTGACTGTGCGTCCCTACAGCCTGGCTGTGCTGGATGCCGCCGCCCACCGCTCAGATCTGGTCCCCGACGGGCGCAGCTACATCTACCTGGACCATGCCAGGCGCGGGGTGGGAACCGCGGCTTGCGGGCCCGGGGTCCTGGAGCCGTACCGGCTTGCGCCCCGGGACGCCGACTTTGAACTGACGCTGCGGGTGTCCGGTTAGGGCCCGTGGGGTGTGAGCCACTCCATAGTGGTGCCGCCTGCGGTCCCGGGCACAAAGTCACGCGAATAAGCCACCAAAAACCCCGCCATTCCGGGGTTTTTGGTGGCACGTTCACGGCTGCGGGGTGGATTTGCGGTGGGGTTGGTGGGCGTGTATTGTTTTCTGAGTCGCCGCCGCTGAAGCGGAAAAATAGCGGCCAAACCCCCTTTTGAACGGCCTGGAAATGGTTCGCTTTTGAGCGTGCTGTTTGGCGGGTGGGGGCTGGTTCCTGGAAGC
>NZ_JBTZSU010000069.1:0-4844 GCF_054890965.1 Arthrobacter sp. C152 | reverse complement strand
TGTCCGTTGTCAGTTAATCTGGCAGTGTTCACGTGGGAAAATGCCAGTTCTTCTGACTGTATCCGCGGCGTTTTACTGTCACTCGATCTGGCAGTTCCGTTTGCTCTGGCAGTTTCGTTTCCGGCTATTCGGTTCTATAGCCATTCAGTCCCGTAGCTGGCGTGATTGCATAACGCCTGTTCGACCCGGGCTGCTGCTCGGGAACGGCGGTGAAGGTTGGTGGGGGCGAAAAGTGAAGCGATTTCCTGGGCGACCAGGCCGCGGCGGCGATCGGATGGGATTTCGGGGTGTTTTATCAGGGAGAGAAATCTTGGTTGTGTGATCAGGCGGGCGATCCGCAGGGTCTCGGGGTAGAGGAGCATCTCACGGTCGTCCGTGCCGATGCGTTCTGCACGCTCTTCTAGAGTCTGCAGCGTGATGCCGGCCGCGGCGCAGTCTCTGGCAACTCTCATAGATGGCGTGTTTACATGTACTCCGCGCGGAGCAAGGACTCGTCGGAAGTGTCGTTCTGCAGTGATCAGCTCCGGCAGCAACCGAACGTTGAATTGGTCGGGGCCGATCCACCGGCGGTGCCGTGCGCAGACCCATCCGGTTCGGGGAAGGTGGGCCATCACTTGTTCCCCGCGGGAGCATCGGAGACATAGTGGTCGGAGCAACACGGTTTCCCCGGCGACTACCGTGGGTTGGGTGAAGGCCCTTTGCTGGAGCCCGCCCAGTTGTCGCCAGGCTTTGATCCGGTCCGGGTGGGACCGCAGGCGCGAGGCCGGCATGATTCCGGATTCCCTGAGCGCTTGGTCGATATGGGCCATGGTCGTTCCGTTGCGTCGAGCGTGTCGGGCGGCGTAGCTGTCGAGGGTTTCGCCGGCAAATAGCCGTGTTGGAACGGGGAGTTGGCGGATGATCACGTTGCTGCTCTGAGCGCATGCTTGGCAGGCTGTGGTTGGTTCGTGGTTCTTTTCCTATGGTGCTCCTCGGCGGCGTAGTCGGTTGCCGTAGCGTCGAGGCGTCGACGGTCGATCTTTTCTTCGCCGTCGAGAATTGCCCCGAGTGCCGCGTCGACCAGGAGTGCCCGCAGCGCGCCGATGCTTCCGCCCGCGCGGTCCCATAGGTAAGTGGCATCCGCGGCGAGTGACTCGGGCGTGTGGGCGGCAAGGGGGAGGAGGTCTTCGATGCCGAGCACCAGCTCAGTCCAGGCCTCACGGGCCAGTGCTGAGCCGATTCCGTAAGGGCTCATTTTGTGGAGGATCATCCGGGCTTTGACTTGACGGCCCATTTCGCCGGCGAACAGCTCTGTTGCGGGCAGGTCGATTCCCGCATAGACGAAGGTTGCATCGAGCCGGTCCGCGAACTGTTTAAGCGTGCTGGCCGCCTCGGCTCCGGATTGCCTGTTGGTCCTGAGGTTGTGCACCTCGTCGACAATCACCAGTGACGTGCCCAAGGTCCGCATCACGGTCACCACCTGCTCGGTAATCTCTGGGGTGGTTGCCTGACGGCGCAGGGGTAGTCCGAGCCAGACCGCGAAAGACTGCATGAGCATTTTCGGCGTCGTGGCGGGAGGAACCACGGAGTAGACCACCGGGGCGAATGCTGTGTCCTCGACGCGTCCGAGGCGTCGACGCTCCGACTTCTCGTGTCGTTTGCCCAGCAGCAGAGCTGTTGTGGACTTTCCCATGCCTGCAGCTCCCGAGATCGCTAGACCTCGCCGGGCCGTGGCGGTACTGGCAGCGTTTCGGGCCAGGAGTATCCGGGCCTGCCGGGACAAAGCCTGCGTGTCCGTGGTTTCAAGAACAGTGTCGGCAGCGAGCCAGGCGAAACGTGCCAGGTCGTATTCGGCCTTTGCCTCATGGGAAAGTGCCGCGAGCTCCTGGATGGTCAGTCTTTCGGGCTCAATGGGAGAGCAGGCAACGTACTGGCGCCAAGCGTCGAGTGAGTCTGGGGCTGCCACTGCTCAGTCCTCCAACAGGTCGATGCGTCGTGCTTTTCTTCGTGGCCGGATGCTGGCCGCTTCGATCGGCGTGACCGGGTCCTGGCCATCTCCGCCGGTCGGTGTGGGGGCTTCCATCTGCTGTTCGGGCACTGCAGGGACGGTGGCGGCAGCACGTCCTGCGGCCTGCCTTTCCGTGCGACCGGCTGGGGCTGTCATGATTCTGTTGACGTGGGCCAGAAGTTCGTTGCCGGGCACCTGGCCGCGACGGCCGATGGCCTTCTTAGCCGCGGTGAGCACGTCCAAGGAGAACGGGCCGACGAGCTGGCGGGCCAAAGTCCACTCCGCTTCAATCCAGCGCCCTTTCCTATGGTCCTTGACGTAGATCGAACGGAGTCGATACGGGTCGTAACGAATTTCCCATCGCCCATTGGCGGGTGAAGGAAGCCCGGACGGGACGCCACGGTGTTCATGCAGCGATTCGGCATCGTAGGTCAGGCCTTCAAAATTGATCCCATAGGGCTGGATGGTTCGCCAATCCAGCGGAAGGAGTGCGATGTAGTCCTCACGGGTGAGGGTAACCGGGATCTGCGGGGCGACACCGGACAAAGCCGCGAACGCCTCGTTCGGCGTGAGGTCCTTCTTTGGCATCGCTGGATGGCGCAGGCCAGGGTGCGGGCGGTTCTGCCAAACGGCAACGAGCCACCAGTCCAAAAGGTTCTGCACCTCAGCGAGGGTGAACGCGGCCTCGGCTGCAGGATCCTTGCCCCTTCGGACGACGTTCGGGCCCGTATAGCCGGCCAGATATTGGGTGAAACCTGAGTTCACCCCGGCAAAGAACCGCTCGATGTGGGGTTTGTCAGTCGGAGTACGCGGAGCGGCCTTGGTGATGCTGATCTGGAGGCGTTCGCAAGCAGCGGTAAACGTCGACCCGATAAAGACTTTGCCTCGGTCCACGGTGATGGACTCAGGCACGATGATCGGCTTGGCCGCTATGGACGCGCGAACGTCCTCGTTCCCTGGAAGCATCCCTTGCGGCAACACGGAGCGGGAGTAGGACAACGAGGCAGCCCAGCCCGGCTGCATTGGCAGAGGCGTCATAGCCCTGGCCAGCAGGATTGCGGCGTCGACCCCCTTGGTCGCCACGGGCCGCAGGATAGCCGCCAGCGGCGTTCGGGTCGCCACGTCCAAGGCCACGGTCAGATCCGCCCGGCTCGTCGTGCCGTCCGGGCACAGGACCATGACATCCAGCGGGGTGGAGTCGATCTCGACGAGTTCTCCGGGGCGGGACGGAGCCTGCCGGCCCCACGATCTGTCGGGCCGGTTGGCCTGCGTCCTGCGTGTTATCGCGTCGCCGAATGGGTGACGGGAACGTTCGATCCTTCTGAGGATTCGATACATAGTGGTCTCCGAAGGCACCACCAGACCCTCCTGGACAGCGAGCACGCGCACCCTGTTGACGGCCCTGGACCGGGTGCCGGTGGAGAGGTTCCGCTGACCGGATACCTCCGCTTCCAGCAACGCTACGACCCTCGGGTCAGTGCGGCCCGACATACTGGCCGGACGAATCAGGCGGCCATCAACCAGCCCGGCAACACCGTCCTTGCGGTAGGCGGCAATGTGTCTGAACAACGTGCGCTCTCCCATCGGAGTGCCGGCAGCCTCCAGTTCTGCCAGCTTCGCGGCGATCCTGTCCTGGAGGCGGTTTCTGAGATCGTAATCAGGTGTCGGCGCGGTTCCCACCGCTGCCTCCGGCGGAATACCGTAGACCACCTCGTGCACATGCCGGTGCAACCACTTAGCCCGATCCCGTGCATCCGTATCGAGAGTCTCCAACACAGCTGCACCCTCCAGCGACGGAAACCTTCCGGGGGAGTCAGGAAGATACGAATCATCCGCCAAGAGCTCTGCGACCGGCACGCGCCGGATGCGGTTTGTTGCCAGGTTTTTCAACGCGAGCTCGGTACCGTCCTGGGCGACAACCTGCCACGACGCACTGTCGAACTGGAGGAAATCGAACAGCCTGACCGACCTCACGATGCCTCCTCGAACAGCACATAAGCCAGACACCCCTGACTCGATGCGATCGGGGATTCCAACGACAACGGGCGGCCCAGATCCACGTCGAGCAGACCCCTGTAAGCCAGGTGCAGCACGTTCGCCTAAACCACAGAAGGGTCTGTCTTCAATTGTCGGGCGGCGCAACGCACGCCCGTTTCCATCGACGCCCCAGCCCTAAACGCTTCCAGAATGGCCGCGAGGCTCGCGGCGCTGGGAGCAAAACGGTCCTGACGGTATCCCGAGAGCCACCGGAGGTTCGCCGCGCGGGGCTCCGCCATTCCACTGAAGACCTCGTAATCCCACCCAACGGCCTGACACATCCTGGCGGTCATCTCGAACTGGCGCTCCGCGGAACTGAGACGATCCGGATGCCGTACATCCACAACACGCCCGCCGCCATCCCTAAGCCTGACAAAAAAGTCAGGCACATGGCCGCGGGCAGCCTCGGTGCCATGTGGCCAGAGCACCGCAAATGGCTGAGACACGATGCCGATCACATCAGTGTCGTGATCCGCCAGCATCAGGAAATCCCGCTCCAGCAGACTCTCAAACCCCACATGCGTGCCCACCGTGCTGGACCACCACGAGCCCTCATAATTCCGTTTGCCCGGCCACGCAAAGAACGACCGCACAGGCAAAGCCGACTCAAACGGCAAACCCGACAGCTCTGCAGACACCAGTTCATCCCGGAGACCATCGCGGAAACGCGCCAGAATGCGAGCCGAATCCGTAAGATTCACCGGCAAAGACCTCAACGCACCAAGCAAAGTCACGCTGCCACATTAACTGACACAATCACCGGCAACCCGTAGGCTGCCGTGTCTACTGACAAAACTGCCAACTCAACTGACAACGGACA
>NZ_JBTZSU010000068.1:0-5355 GCF_054890965.1 Arthrobacter sp. C152 | reverse complement strand
TTTTCTGTGTGGTGTAAGTTGTTGGCCTATTAGTACCGGTCAGCTTCACGAGTCGTTAGTCCTCGCTTCCACATCCGGCCTATCAACCCAGTGGTCTGGCTGGGGGCCTCTCACACATAATGTGTATGGAAATCTCATCTTGAAGCGAGCTTCCCGCTTAGATGCTTTCAGCGGTTATCCCATCCGAACGTAGCTAATCAGCGGTGCACTTGGCAGTACAACTGACACACCAGAGGTTCGTCCGTCCCGGTCCTCTCGTACTAAGGACAGCCCTTCTCAAATTTCCTGCGCGCGCAGCGGATAGGGACCGAACTGTCTCACGACGTTCTAAACCCAGCTCGCGTACCGCTTTAATGGGCGAACAGCCCAACCCTTGGGACCTACTCCAGCCCCAGGATGCGACGAGCCGACATCGAGGTGCCAAACCATGCCGTCGATATGGACTCTTGGGCAAGATCAGCCTGTTATCCCCGAGGTACCTTTTATCCGTTGAGCGACGGCCATTCCACAATGTACCGCCGGATCACTAGTCCCGACTTTCGTCCCTGCTCGAGATGTCTCTCTCACAGTCAAGCTCCCTTGTGCACTTACACTCGACACCTGATTGCCAACCAGGCTGAGGGAACCTTTGGGCGCCTCCGTTACTTTTTAGGAGGCAACCGCCCCAGTTAAACTACCCATCAGGCACTGTCCCTGACCCGGATTACGGGCCGAAGTTAGATGTCCAAAGTGACCAGAGTGGTATTTCAACGATGACTCCACCCGAACTGGCGTCCAGGCTTCAACGTCTCCCACCTATCCTACACAAGCCACTCCGAACACCAATACCAAACTATAGTAAAGGTCTCGGGGTCTTTCCGTCCTGCTGCGCGTAACGAGCATCTTTACTCGTACTGCAATTTCGCCGAGTTTATGGTTGAGACAGCGGGGAAGTCGTTACTCCATTCGTGCAGGTCGGAACTTACCCGACAAGGAATTTCGCTACCTTAGGATGGTTATAGTTACCACCGCCGTTTACTGGGGCTTAAATTCTCAGCTTCGCCATACGGCTAACCGGTCCTCTTAACCTTCCAGCACCGGGCAGGAGTCAGTCCGTATACATCGTCTTGCGACTTCGCACGGACCTGTGTTTTTAGTAAACAGTCGCTTCCCCCTGGTCTCTGCGGCCCCGATCCCCTCCACACCGCGTGGGCGTATCAGGGTTGGGGCCCCCCTTCTCCCGAAGTTACGGGGGCATTTTGCCGAGTTCCTTAACCATAATTCTCTCGATCGCCTTGGTATTCTCTACCTGATCACCTGTGTCGGTTTGGGGTACGGGCGGCTAAAACCTCGCGTCGATGCTTTTCTCGGCAGCATAGGATCACCGAATCCCCCCAAACGGGGGTCCCATCAGATCTCAGGCCCATGAGTGGCGGATTTGCCTACCACTCGCCCTACATCCTTAGACCGGGACAACCATCGCCCGGCTCGGCTACCTTCCTGCGTCACACCTGTTAATACGCTTGCCTCCCGGGATCAGGCCCTGCGCTCCACCAAAACCCTCACACCACAAGGGTGCTCGGGCAGGTTTCGGGCAGTTAGTATCCCCCGCTCAGCATGGGCGGTTTTTCGCCGGTACGGGAATATCAACCCGTTGTCCATCGACTACGCCTGTCGGCCTCGCCTTAGGTCCCGACTTACCCAGGGCAGATTAGCTTGACCCTGGAACCCTTGATCATTCGGCGGACGGGTTTCTCACCCGTCTTTCGCTACTCATGCCTGCATTCTCACTCGTGTAGGCTCCACCACTGGTTTACACCGCAGCTTCACCGCCCACACGACGCTCCCCTACCCATCCAAACACCTGAACCACGAAGGCTTAGCCATGTCTGAATGCCACAACTTCGGCGGTGTACTTGAGCCCCGCTACATTGTCGGCGCGGAATCACTTGACCAGTGAGCTATTACGCACTCTTTTAAGGGTGGCTGCTTCTAAGCCAACCTCCTGGTTGTCTGGGCAACTCCACATCCTTTCCCACTTAGCACACGCTTAGGGGCCTTAGTTGGTGGTCTGGGCTGTTTCCCTCTCGACTATGAAGCTTATCCCCCACAGTCTCACTGCTACGCTCTCACTTACCGGCATTCGGAGTTTGGCTGACGTCAGTAACCTTGTAGGGCCCATTAGCCATCCAGTAGCTCTACCTCCGGAAAGAAACACGCAACGCTGCACCTAAATGCATTTCGGGGAGAACCAGCTATCACGAAGTTTGATTGGCCTTTCACCCCTACCCACAGCTCATCCCCTCCATTTTCAACTGAAGTGGGTTCGGTCCTCCACGACGTCTTACCGTCGCTTCAACCTGGCCATGGGTAGATCACTTCGCTTCGGGTCTAGATCACGCCACTCACACGCCCTATTCAGACTCGCTTTCGCTACGGCTGCCCCACACGGGTTAACCTCGCGACGTAACACTAACTCGCAGGCTCATTCTTCAAAAGGCACGCCGTCACAACTACAAGGCTGCTCCGACGGATTGTAAGCACACGGTTTCAGGTACTGTTTCACTCCCCTCCCGGGGTACTTTTCACCTTTCCCTCACGGTACTGGTCCGCTATCGGTCATTAGGGAGTATTTAGGCTTATCAGGTGGTCCTGACAGATTCGCACGGGATTCCTCGGGCCCCGTACTACTTGGGATACTCTCACAGGCGGCACAAACGCATTACGGTTACGGGACTAACACCCTCTCTGGCCGGCCTTTCAAAACCGTTCACCTATGCGCGCACATCACACCCCACCAGCCCGGCAGAACTGGTATGGAAAGTCCCACAACCCCGACCATGCAACGCCCGCCGGCTATCACACATGGAACGGTTTAGCCTGATCCGCGTTCGCTCGCCACTACTAACGGAATCACTATTGTTTTCTCTTCCTGCGGGTACTGAGATGTTTCACTTCCCCGCGTTCCCCCCACGCACCCTATGTGTTCAGGTACGGGTCACCAGGCAACTCACGCCCCTGGCGGGGTTTCCCCATTCGGACACCCTGGGATCACAGTCCGGTTATCGACTCCCCCAGGCTTATCGCAGATTCCTACGTCCTTCATCGGCTCCTAATGCCAAGGCATCCACCGTGTGCTCTTAAAAACTTGACCACAAAGATCAAAAACAAGCTCACTCGAGAGAACCACGAAACCAACCACACCCAACTCAAACCCCCAAAGGAATCATCATCACGCGCAGCCAGATCCAGGTTCTAAATATCTTGGAAATTGCTTCTTATACAAGATGCTCGCGTCCACTATGTAGTTCTCAAACAACAACCCCACACCACACACCCCACACACCAACAGTGCGTGCCCGGTGCAGCAGGGAAACCAGAAACAAAGTCCCACACAACAGCCCCCACACAAGGAGAACCGCCACATGGTCCTGTTGCCTCAGGACCCAACAGTGTGCCAAAACCAACCACCAGCGCCCCGCCCCACCGTTCCAGAACCCCCGAAAGGATTCGTACTAGAGAAGAACAAGACACCCAGTGCCCGGCAAATTCGTTGATATTCCACCCATGAGCACCCGCCACGGAACATTCGTCCGTGCAACGGGCATGCTTCCTGACAACCCCCACCACCAACATGCGTTCGCGGCGGGTTGTTGTAGGCGCTCCTTAGAAAGGAGGTGATCCAGCCGCACCTTCCGGTACGGCTACCTTGTTACGACTTAGTCCCAATCGCCAGTCCCACCTTCGACAGCTCCCTCCCACAAGGGGTTAGGCCACCGGCTTCGGGTGTTACCAACTTTCGTGACTTGACGGGCGGTGTGTACAAGGCCCGGGAACGTATTCACCGCAGCGTTGCTGATCTGCGATTACTAGCGACTCCGACTTCATGGGGTCGAGTTGCAGACCCCAATCCGAACTGAGACCGGCTTTTTGGGATTAGCTCCACCTCACAGTATCGCAACCCTTTGTACCGGCCATTGTAGCATGCGTGAAGCCCAAGACATAAGGGGCATGATGATTTGACGTCGTCCCCACCTTCCTCCGAGTTGACCCCGGCAGTCTCCTATGAGTCCCCGGCCGAACCGCTGGCAACATAGAACGAGGGTTGCGCTCGTTGCGGGACTTAACCCAACATCTCACGACACGAGCTGACGACAACCATGCACCACCTGTAAACCGGCCCCAAAGGGGAAACCACATTTCTGCGGCGGTCCGGTCCATGTCAAGCCTTGGTAAGGTTCTTCGCGTTGCATCGAATTAATCCGCATGCTCCGCCGCTTGTGCGGGCCCCCGTCAATTCCTTTGAGTTTTAGCCTTGCGGCCGTACTCCCCAGGCGGGGCACTTAATGCGTTAGCTACGGCGCGGAAAACGTGGAATGTCCCCCACACCTAGTGCCCAACGTTTACGGCATGGACTACCAGGGTATCTAATCCTGTTCGCTCCCCATGCTTTCGCTCCTCAGCGTCAGTTAATGCCCAGAGACCTGCCTTCGCCATCGGTGTTCCTCCTGATATCTGCGCATTTCACCGCTACACCAGGAATTCCAGTCTCCCCTACATCACTCTAGTCTGCCCGTACCCACCGCAGATCCGGAGTTGAGCCCCGGACTTTCACGGCAGACGCGACAAACCGCCTACGAGCTCTTTACGCCCAATAATTCCGGATAACGCTTGCGCCCTACGTATTACCGCGGCTGCTGGCACGTAGTTAGCCGGCGCTTCTTCTGCAGGTACCGTCACCTTGCGGCTTCTTCCCTACTGAAAGAGGTTTACAACCCGAAGGCCGTCATCCCTCACGCGGCGTCGCTGCATCAGGCTTCCGCCCATTGTGCAATATTCCCCACTGCTGCCTCCCGTAGGAGTCTGGGCCGTGTCTCAGTCCCAGTGTGGCCGGTCACCCTCTCAGGCCGGCTACCCGTCGTCGCCTTGGTAGGCCATTACCCCACCAACAAGCTGATAGGCCGCGAGTCCATCCAAAACCACAAAAGCTTTCCACCAACCACCATGCGATAGTCAGTCATATCCGGTATTAGACCCAGTTTCCCAGGCTTATCCCAGAGTCAAGGGCAGGTTACTCACGTGTTACTCACCCGTTCGCCACTAATCCCCCCAGCAAGCTGGAGATCATCGTTCGACTTGCATGTGTTAAGCACGCCGCCAGCGTTCATCCTGAGCCAGGATCAAACTCTCCGTTGAAAACAAACAGACACAACCAAAACCAGTGGAAATAACACCCGAAATGGCTGCACAAAATTTGAAACCAGCTAAAAACACCATGCACACCACGGGGTGGCGGCATAGCAAATTCAACCAATTACATACATAATCGGTATCAACAAACATGGCACACTATTGAGTTCTCAAACAACAGACACA
>NZ_JBTZSU010000067.1:0-6800 GCF_054890965.1 Arthrobacter sp. C152 | reverse complement strand
AACGTGACCATCACTCCGGCCACCGCAGCCTGACAAGCCCTACTTTCGTATTAGAATGGAGCAAGGTGCCCTGTGTTAAGGGCCGGATCCGTCGTGCGTTCCAGTTGGAAATGTCGCGATGCTACAGCTGACCCACTGAATCGAGCCATTACGCATGTCTGAAACCACCACCAACACCGCGGTAGCCACTGCATCGCGCAGTGACCTGCGCAACGTCGCGATCGTGGCCCACGTTGACCACGGCAAGACCACCCTGGTCGACGCCATGCTCAAGCAGACCAACTCCTTTGCCGAGCACAACCACCTCGAAGACCGCGTGATGGACTCCGGTGACCTGGAGCGCGAAAAGGGCATCACCATCCTGGCCAAGAACACCACGGTGGCCTACAACGGTCCGTCCTCCAACGGCGAGACCATCACCATCAACGTGATCGACACCCCCGGCCACGCCGACTTCGGTGGCGAGGTGGAGCGCGGCCTGTCCATGGTTGACGGCGTTGTGCTGCTCGTTGACTCTTCCGAGGGCCCGCTGCCGCAGACCCGCTTCGTGCTCCGCAAGGCACTTGCCGCCCACCTCCCGGTGATCCTGCTGGTCAACAAGACCGACCGTCCCGACGCCCGCATCGACGAAGTCGTGCACGAGTCCATGGACCTGCTCCTGGGCCTGGCCTCCGACCTCGCGGACGAGGTGCCGGACCTGGACCTGGACAAGGTCCTGGAAGTTCCCGTCGTCTATGCAGCCGCCAAGGTTGGGCGCGCCTCCCTGGAACAGCCGGCCAACGGTTCGGCCCCGGACAACGAGGACCTTGAGCCGCTGTTCAAGACCATCATCGAGCACATCCCTGCCCCCACCTACAACCCGGAAGGTGTCCTGCAGGCGCACGTCACCAACCTGGACGCCTCCCCGTTCCTGGGCCGCCTGGCTCTGCTCCGTATTTACAACGGAACCCTCCGCAAGGGCCAGCAGGTTGCCTGGGCGCGCCAGAACGGCGAACTGAAGACTGTCAAGATCACTGAACTCCTCGCCACCAAGGCGCTGGAGCGTGTTCCCGCCGAATCCGCCGGACCGGGCGAGATCGTCGCCGTCGCCGGTATCGAGGACATCACCATCGGTGAAACCCTGACCGACGTCGAAAACCCGCAGCCGCTGCCGCTGATCACCGTTGACGATCCCGCGATCTCGATGACCATCGGTATCAACACCTCCCCGCTGGCCGGCAAGGTCAAGGGCGCCAAGGTCACCGCCCGCCAGGTGAAGGACCGGCTGGACAAGGAACTGATCGGTAACGTCTCCATCAAGGTCCTGCCCACCGAGCGTCCGGACGCCTGGGAGGTCCAGGGCCGTGGCGAGCTCGCACTGGCCATCCTCGTGGAGCAGATGCGGCGCGAAGGCTTCGAGCTGACCGTTGGCAAGCCTCAGGTGGTCACCAGGACCATCGACGGCAAGGTCCACGAGCCGATGGAGCACATGACCATCGACGTCCCCGAAGAGTACCTTGGCGCCGTCACGCAGCTGATGGCAGCACGCAAGGGCCGCATGACCAACATGGCCAACCACGGCACCGGCTGGTGCCGGATGGAGTTCATCGTTCCCGCGCGTGGCCTGATCGGCTTCCGCACCCGGTTCCTCACCGACACCCGCGGTGCCGGCATCGCGGCCTCCATTTCCGAGGGCTACGAGCCGTGGGCCGGACCCATCGAGTACCGCACCAACGGCTCCATGGTCGCCGACCGAGCCGGCGTTGTTACCCCGTTCGCCATGATCAACCTGCAGGAGCGCGGCTCGTTCTTCGTCAAGCCCACCTCCGAGGTGTACGAGGGCATGATCGTGGGCGAGAACTCCCGCGCCGACGACATGGACGTCAACATCACGAAGGAAAAGAAGCTCACCAACATGCGTGCCGCTTCCTCGGACACCTTTGAGAACCTGACGCCGCCGCGCGAACTCACCCTTGAAGAATCGCTGGAATTCGCCCGCGAGGACGAGTGCGTGGAGGTGACTCCGGAAGCCATCCGCATCCGCAAGGTCATCCTCGACTCCAACGAGCGTGCCAAGGCCAACCGCGCCCGCGCCAAGGCATAGCAGGACCCTGGCCCAACAGAATGCCACTGGCACCATGCCGGTGGCATTCTGCTTTAAGTTCCGGGCTGCGCAATGAAGCGGAGACTCACTGCGCAGGGGCAGTCCCTGCGCAGTGAACTCCGCCCTAGCTGCGTGGGGCAGTTTTGCACATAGCTGTTTTTGTCGGCTGCGCCGGGGCTCCGGCCGCATGCAGGATCAGTTATGGCAACTGTTCACGAAGCACTGGCGGCGCTTGGCGGCGTCGCCGGCACCCGGGCATTACTGCAGGCAGGCGTTTCCCGCCGGAAGGTTGAATCAGGAGTCCTCGACGGCTCCGTCCAGCGGGTTGCGCGGGGAGTTTATGCGCTGCCGCATGCGGAACCGGTGCTCATCCACGCCGCCCGCCACCACGCCGTGCCAGGGTGCGTGACGGCTGCTGCCGCGGCAGGGCTGTGGGTGGTCAGGAATCCGGACCTGCCGCATCTGGCAGCAAGGCACGGACGGACTATCCCCGGCTGTGTCGTTCACCGCAGCAGCGTTCCATTAAGCCATCTGGACATTGTGTGCCAGTCACTGCGTTGCCTGCCGCCCCTGGAGGGCCTGGCCATCGCCGAGTCAGCGGTCAAGACGGGGCTGGTGCAGCTGCCCGCGCTCCGGAAGCGGTTTCCTGCAGCCCGGGAAAAGGCCCTGCTGGCACTGGTCGCCAGAATCCGGCCCCAGTCCGGCTCCGTTATCGAGACGATGGCCCGGTACCTGCTGGAGGAAGCCGGGCTGACGGTTGAGCTGCAGGTGCAGATTCCAGGGATGGGCCACCTGGATCTCCTGGTGGACGGCCTGCTGGGCATTGAGGCCGACGGTTACGCCTATCACAGCGGCCGGGAAGCCTACCGTGAGGACAGGCGGCGGTGGAACGTGACCGTTGTCAGGGGCGTTCCAACCCTCCGGGTCACCTTCGAAATGCTGCACAATCAGCCCCGGGAGTTCGTGCGCATGGTGCAGCAGGCCCTCGCCACGTACCGCCGTGCGCGGTGAGCTCCAGGTTCACCGCGCAGCGGCAGTACCTGCGCAATGAGCCCCGCCGTCAGCGTGCGGCCGGGCGGCGGCGCGGGGGAGCGGGCGGGACTTCCTTGGCGGCCACCACGCGGTTAAGGGGAATTACGACGTCGGCCTGCCGGGTGCGGATGGTGCAGGAACCGGCGTCACAGGCCAGCAGGTGCCCCAGGGCGTCTGTCAGGCCGTCGTCGATCCGGTACCGCACCACCACCCGGATGCCCGGTGCTGCACTGGAAAGGAACCGGGCGGGCGGGTGTACTGGCTGACTCACCAGTTCATACTAGGCTCCCGGCTAGGTTGGCGGTAACGGGCTGGGAGATAATAGGCTCAGATGTCAAGAGTCCGGCCGTGCTGCCGGATGCAAGAACCGGCGGGACGCCGGAACCCCAACGTGGAGAGGCCAGGGACGTGACGTACGTAATCGCGCAGCCGTGTGTGGATGTTAAGGACAAGGCGTGCATCGAGGAATGCCCCGTCGACTGCATCTATGAAGGCGAGCGTTCGCTGTACATCCATCCGGACGAATGCGTCGACTGTGGAGCCTGCGAACCGGTGTGCCCCGTGGAGGCCATCTACTACGAAGATGACACCCCGGATGAATGGGCCGATTACTACAAGGCCAACGTGGAGTTCTTCGACGACCTCGGTTCCCCGGGCGGGGCGGCCAAGATCGGCAACACGGGCAAGGACCACCCGATGATCGCCGCGCTTCCCCCGCAGAACCAAGACCACTGACCGGACGGAAACAGTGACCGCAGCAGTGAACACGTTTGGCCTGGATCTGCCCGACTATCCGTGGGAGGCCATGGCGCCGTACCTCGCGAAGGCTTCCGAACACCCCGGCGGGGCCGTCAACCTCTCCATCGGAACCCCCGTGGACCCCACGCCCGCCCTGATCCAGGACGCGTTGAAAGCCGCTGCTGACGCCCCCGGGTACCCCACGGTCCACGGCACCCCGGCCCTTCGCGAAGCCATCGCGGGCTGGTTTGAACGCCGCCGTGGCGTGGCCGGCCTCGATCCCCGCAACATCATGCCCACGGTGGGTTCCAAGGAACTCGTGGCGTGGCTGCCTCTGCTGCTCGGGCTGAAGCCCGGAGACGTCGTCGTCCGCCCCAAGGTGGCCTACCCCACGTACGATATCGGCGCCACCCTGGCCGGCGTTACCTCCGTGGCCACGGACAACCTGGACGAACTCGACGAGGCCACCCGGGCGCGCGTGCGCCTCATCTGGGTCAATTCGCCGGGCAACCCCACCGGCAGCGTCCGTGACGCCGGCTCGCTGAAGACGCTCGTTGACCAGGCGCGGGAACTGGGCGCCGTGGTTGCTTCGGACGAGTGCTACGCGGAGCTCGGCTGGGGCGCGTGGGATGTCCAGCGCGGCGGCGAGCCCGTCCCCAGCATCCTGGACCCGCGCGTCGCCGGCGGATCGCACCAGGGCTTGCTGGCGGTGTACTCGCTGAGCAAGCAGTCCAACGTTGCCGGCTACCGGGCCGCCTTCGTAGCCGGCGATCCCGACCTGATGCCCAACCTGGTCAACAGCCGCAAGCACGCGGGCATGATTGTGCCCTACCCGATCCAGGAAGCCATGCGGGTGGCGCTGGGCGACGACGCGCATGTGGAAGCCCAGAAGGACCTGTACCGCGGCCGCAGGGAGCGGCTGGTGCCCGCGCTGCTGGACTTCGGCCTGGAAATCAAGGAATCCGACGCCGGACTCTACCTGTGGTCGACGGCGGGGGAGGGCACCTGGGACACCGTGGCCCGCCTTGCGGAGCGCGGCATCGTGGTGGGCCCGGGAGTGTTTTACGGCGAGGCGGGCAACGGGTACGTCCGGGTGGCCCTCACCGGCACTGACGAGCGGATCGACGCGGCCGTCGCGCGGCTCGCAGGGCAAGAGGGTAAGTAACATTCCTGTGACTCGCGCCACATCAGGCGCATTTTAGGCCCTGTTGGGCCGTCTCGGATTAGTGACACCCGCCAAGGAGCGGTACTTTTTAACTGATCAATGGTGGCTTTCTACAAGAAGGCAGCCCGGGTGTTGGAACCTGTGTCCTCAGGTGCAGTGCGCGGCTCACCTGATGTTGGATCAAGCTTTCGACAGAGGCCAAAGGCGCCTCATGAAGGGGACTCCATGACTGAGACCAACAATGCTGCGACCCTGCTCCACGCAGGTGGCGAGTTGAAGCTCCCGCGCATCCAGGTTGTTGAAGGGAACGAAGGTTACGACGTCTCCAAGCTGCTGAAGCAGACGGGTGCCGTCACCTTTGACCCCGGCTTCATGAACACCGCAGCAACCACCTCGGCAATCACCTACATCGATGGCGATGCGGGCATCCTGCGCTACCGCGGGTACCCCATCGAGCAGTTGGCGCAGCACTCCAGCTTCCTCGAGGTTTCCTACCTGCTGATCTACGGCAACCTGCCCACCCCCTCCGAACTGGATGAGTTCGACCAGAAGATCCGCCGCCACACCCTGCTCCACGAGGAGCTCAAGGGCTTCTTCGGCGGCTTCCCCCGCGACGCGCACCCGATGCCCGTGCTGTCCTCGGCCGTGTCCGCCCTGTCCACGTTCTACCAGGACTCCCTGGACCCGTTCAACGCCGGGCAGGTGGAGGTCTCCACCATCCGCCTGATGGCCAAGCTGCCGGTCATCGCCGCCTACGCGCACAAGAAATCCATCGGCCAGCCCATGCTGTACCCGGACAACTCCATGAACCTGGTGGAGAACTTCCTGCGCCTCAGCTTCGGCCTTCCCGCCGAGCAGTACGAGCTGGACCCGGTCATCGTCAAGGCGCTGGATCTGCTGCTCATCCTGCACGCGGACCACGAGCAGAACTGCTCCACCTCCACGGTGCGCCTGGTGGGCTCCTCCAACGCCAACCTCTTCGCCTCCGTCTCCGCCGGCATCAACGCCCTCTTCGGACCCGCCCACGGCGGCGCCAACGAGGCCGTGTTGAAGATGCTCCGCCAGATCCAGGCCGACGGACTGAAGCCCGAGGACTACATGGAGAAGGTCAAGAACAAGGAAGACGGCGTCCGGCTCATGGGCTTCGGGCACCGCGTCTACAAGAACTACGACCCGCGCGCCAAGATCGTCAAGGCCACCGCGCACGAGATCCTCGAGAAGCTCGGCGGCAACGACGAACTGCTGGACATCGCCCTGCGCCTGGAAGAAAAGGCGCTGAACGACGACTACTTCATCCAGCGCAAGCTCTACCCGAACGTGGACTTCTACACGGGCCTGATCTACAAGGCCATGGGCTTCCCGGAGAAGATGTTCACCGTGCTGTTCGCGATCGGCCGCCTTCCCGGCTGGATCGCCCAGTGGCGCGAAATGATCAGCGACCCCAACACCAAGATCGGCCGTCCGCGCCAGCTGTACATCGGCGAGCCGGAGCGCGACTACCCCGCCCGCTAATCCCCACGGCTTAACCGCGGCAATGACGACGACGGCCGCCCACCTTCCACAGGCGGGCGGCCGTTCCGCGTTTAAACACCATCCATTGTCGCTCCCCACCGGCACCCTAACCTCGCAAGCTCGGCCAGGGAACCCTGCCGGCGTGGGCCCACTGCCCTTTTGGGGGGTCAAAACGGCAGTTACGGAGCAATCGATGGGGAGGGGACTCAGGAGGCGTAGCCGTTGGGGTTGTTTTTCTGCCAGCGCCAGTGGTCTTCGCACATCTGGTCG
>NZ_JBTZSU010000066.1:0-7608 GCF_054890965.1 Arthrobacter sp. C152 | reverse complement strand
CAAAGACTCCACCACCTCCGGCAAAGTCCTCCTCAGCTTCACCAGCGAAGGACCGGCCCAGTGAGCGGGCAGGTTCCGCCGCTGGTGGTCATGGGGGTTTCCGGGTGCGGCAAGTCCACTGTGGGTGCCCTCCTGGCCGGGCGCCTGGGCATTGCCTTCCTGGACGGGGATGACTTCCACCCGGCGGCCAACAAGGAGAAGATGGCCGCCGGCATCCCGCTCACGGACGACGACCGCGCGCCCTGGCTCGCCCGCATCGGCCAGCTCCTCGCCGGAGGAGGTCCCGGCGCAGATGACGACGGCGGTACAACAGTTCCGCCGGTCGTCGCCTGCTCCGCGCTTAAGCGGCGCTACCGGGACCTCCTGCGCAGCAGCGCTCCTGGCGTGGTGTTCGTCCACCTCACGGGCAGTGCTGCCCTGATCGCCGCCCGGATGGACGCCAGGGCCCACGAGTTCATGCCCCGTACCCTGCTGGAGTCCCAGCTCGCCACGCTGGAGCAGCTGGAACCGGACGAAGCGCACATCCTGGCCGATATCTCACTGGAGCCCGCCGCGCTGGTGGACGCGGTGGTCCGGGAGCTGGAAACCCTGACGCTGCCGGCTTAGCGCTCCTGGTGCAGGAAACGTGGGGTAGGTAGACTGGTCTACCTACCCCACGTTTCCTGCGTCCGAGGAGTCCCCGCCATGCCAGGCACTGCAAGCGCCCGCCGCCCCGCACGCGAGTTGCTGCTGGCGGCGGCAGCGCGCCTGTTCTACGCCCAGGGAGTGGCCGCCACCGGCATCGACACCATCACGGCCGAAGCAGGGGTGGCGAAGAAGAGCCTCTACAACAACTTCTCGTCCAAGGCGGAGTTGGTCGCGGCCTACCTCGAAGCCCGGCACCGGGAATGGCTGGGCCTGTACGAACAACGGATGGGCGCCGCGGCAACCCCTGCGGACCGGGTGCTGGCAGTCTTTGACGCCTACCTGGACCACGCCAACCTCGCCTACGAGCAGGGTTTCCGGGGATGCGGACTCCTCAACGCCGCGGCCGAACTGCCTGTGGGCAGCCCGGGACGGCTGGCCGTGCGCAAGCACAAGGAGGACGTCGAGGAACTGCTGGCCCAGCCGGTCCACGAACTGCTGCCGGATGACCCCGAACGCGCCGCCGGACTTGCCCGCCACCTGTCCTTCCTGCTGGAAGGGGCCATGGCCCGTGCCGGGCTGGAGGGCCGGGACAAACTCCTGCAGGATGCCAGGCAACTGGCCCGGCAGATTCTGGCAGCCCTGTGACCGGCAGCCCTGTGACCGGTAGCGCTGCGACCGGCAGCCCCAACGCGCCGCTCTGGGGCGCGCTGTTCGTCGTCGCCGCTTCCGTCCTCTGGGGCACGACGGGAACCGCCGCCACCTTCGCCCCGGACGTGGGTCCGCTGGCCATCGGCGCCATCGCCATGGGACTGGGCGGGCTGCTCCAGGCGGCGCTTGCGGCCCGGCCGATCAGGCTGCAGCGGCATGCGATCAAGCGGTCCTGGCGGCTGGTCCTGTTGGCCGCGGGGGCCGTCGCCGTCTATCCGCTGGCCTTCTACAGTTCCATGCACCTCGCCGGCGTGGCCGTGGGGACGGTCGTGTCCATCGGCTCGGCGCCTGTGGCCGCAGCCCTTATCGAACGGTTTGCCGACCATAAGCCGCTGACCCTCCGCTGGACCGCGGGCGCTGTCCTGGGTGTGGGAGGGGCGGCCCTGCTGTCCCTCGCCGGACACGGCGCGGCCGGACAAGACGCTGCTGGATACGGCGCTGCTGAATACGCCGCTGCCGGGCACGGCCCGGCGAGCCAATGGGACTCCACGGCCGGCATCCTCCTGGGCCTGGTGGCCGGCGCCACCTATGCGCTGTATTCGTGGGGTGCGCACCGGCTGATCGCCGGCGGCATTACGTCCCGCGGAGCCATGGGCAGCGTCTTCGGGCTCGGCGGGATGCTGCTGATGCCCGTCCTCGCATTCACCGGGGCGCCGCTGTTTGCGTCATGGACCAACGCCGCCGTCGGGGCGTACATGGCGCTGGTTCCGATGTTCGCCGGGTACCTGCTGTTCGGCTGGGGACTTGCCCGCGTCCGGGCCAGCACGGCCACCGCCATCTCGCTGCTCGAAACGGTGGTGGCAGCCGTCCTGGCGGTCCTGGTGGTGGGGGAGAGGCTGCCGGCACTTGGCTGGCTTGGCGCCGCCGTCGTGCTGGGAAGCCTCATTGTCCTGGTGCCCCGAAACGAACCCCGGCAGCGGGCCAAGTCAGCCGGTGGGCTGGTGCCGCTGGTTCCTGTCCGGGAAGGGCCGGTTGAGCAGGAGGCAGGCGCCCAGCGCGAGCAACAGGAGACCAACCACGACGGCGGCCACCTCCTGGCTGCCGATGCCCGCCACGACGATCGCCAGCGCGAGCAGGCAAACAAGTGACCCAGCGATGAGCCCGGCCGGAATGCGGCGGGCGGGGTAACCGGAGAGCAGCTCCATGGCCAGGTGGGGATCGTCCGCGATCAGTCCCAGCTCCAGCTCCTTGAGCAACCTCCGCTCTTCTTCGGACATTGGCATTGCATGCCCCTGGATTCCATGAGACGCGGCTATCGCTATTGACCGTAGGAGCCTTCCCCCGCGGAGTCAAGGGCAGAATCAAGGGGTGTGCGGTCGCCGGGTTATTGCCCGTCCGGGACGTCGTACCGCAGCCCGCCGTTCAGGACCCGGACGCCCCTGGTGGGGACATGCGGCGTCCGCTTACCCGGCGGCATCAGGTGCTCCACGGGAATGCCGGCGAGCAGCACGCAGTGGTCGGCGATGAGCCTCCGGTGGCACCGCCACCAGACGGTTTCGCTGCACATGATGGCGGTCTGCCGGTCCTGTGCACCGGACAGCAGTTCCGCGGCCGCGGTCGCGAAATCCGGAGTGCGCATATAGGCCGCGTACGCCCGGAAAGATTCGTTGCGCAGCGCGGTGTCCGGGGAGCCGGGCGGAAGCTTGCGGAAGCCGCCGAGCCGGCGTTCCCAGCGGTAGCTGATGCCGGCCGCGGGCAGCCAGCCGGCCATGCTGTCCTTGCCGAACTGCGGAAACTTTCGGCTGCCGGGGCCGATCCGGACGTCCACCAGTGACTCCACCCCGGCCGCGGTGAGCAGCG
This sequence comes from Arthrobacter sp. C152, assembly GCF_054890965.1. NCBI lineage: Bacteria > Bacillati > Actinomycetota > Actinomycetes > Micrococcales > Micrococcaceae > Arthrobacter > Arthrobacter sp. C152. Next base: position 4,473 of record NZ_JBTZSU010000066.1, on the reverse strand, counting down.
CCGTGAACTCCTCCTGGGAGGACGTGCCGTGACCTACCGTGAACAGGGCCTTCATCCCAGCCATGATAGGCACCTGCCGGGGCGTGCAGCGGGAGCCGCCTACCGCCGTCGTAATTCAGCGAACTCGATGGAGGGCACGATGGCGCCGGCGTCCCGCTCCACGAAGTTGGTGCCCGGAGGCACCAGTTCGTCAATGGCATCCAGGACGGACTCGCCCAGCCGGACGTCGGCGGCGCGCAGGTAGGCCCGGAGGTGCTCCTCGCTGCGCGGGCCGATGATCACGCTGCTGATGGCCGGGTGCGTCAAGGCAAAGCCGATGGCCAGGTCCACCAGCGGCAGTTCCAGCTTGTCCGCCAGGCGGGCCAGCGAATCCGCCGCCAGCAGCTTGCGCTCACTGGCCGGTCCGGAGATGTCATAGCGGCCGGGGAGCGAATGGACCCGAGTGGGCGCCTTGCTGGCCTCGAGCGTGAAGTCGCCGGAGAGCCAGCCACCCGCCAGCGGCCCGTAAGCGAGGACGCCCAGGCCGTACTGCTGGGCGATGGGCAGCACGTCGCGCTCGTTGGCGCGGACCAGCATGGAGTACGGCACCTGGTTGCCCAGCGGGGGAACCAGGTGGTTGGTGGTGGCCAGCCACTGCGCCTCCACCAGCTGCGCAGGCGTGAAGACCGAGGTGCCGTAGTAGAGGATCTTCCCCTGCCGGATCAGGTCGTTGAGGGTGGTGATGGTTTCCAGCACGTCGGTGTTGTAGTCGGGCCGGTGGGCCTGGTAGAGGTCGATGCGGTCCGTCTGCAGCCTGCGCAGGCTTCCTTCCACGGCCTGGGTGATCCACCGGCGGGAGTTCCCCGAATGTGCGGGGTTGGGGCTCATCTGGCCGTGGAACTTGGTGGCCAGGAAGACGTCGTCCCGCCGGCCCCGCAAGGCACGGCCCACCACCTGTTCGGACTCGCCCTGGGAGTAGACATCCGCAGTGTCGATGGCGGTGATCCCGGCGTCCAGGGCGGCGTGGATGATGCGGATGGCCTCATCGGCGCCCGTGGGTGCGCCGGGCGGGCCGCCGGTTCCCTCGCCGAAATTCATGGTGCCAAGGGTGAGCGGACTGATGGGGGTGCCCGACCGTCCGAACACCCGCAGTTCACTGAGGCCCATCTCCGGTTCCTCCATCAAGTTTGCCGTGCCGTGGATCGTCATGACGCTACACAGATTCGCCTGACCGGCGCAGATTCCCGCCTTAGTCCTTCTCTTTTCGTCGCACGGAGTAACCGCGGACCACCGCATGACGTTTTGTGGCGCGCGCCCGGGCCCCCGTCTCGCTTATATTGAGGAATGGCCACCCCTGGTAACGACGACCCGTTCGTCCAACTGCACGACCTCATCATCGGCAGCACGAACGTGGCCGGATTCCTCACGGAGCTGTCCACGGTGGCGGCCGCAACGCTCAGCGATGCCGCAGGCGTGTTCATCGAGTGCGGGGTAACCCTTCGCCGGCGCAAGCGCACCGCCACCATTGCCGGCAGCAGTGAACGCGCGGCGGTGCTGGACAAGCTGGAACAGGCCCTGGGGGACGGGCCCTGCATTGCCTCGCTGGAGAGCATGACGCCGGTGGTACTGGCGGACGTGGCCACCGATACCCGGTGGCCGGAGTACCAGAAAGTGCTGGCCGACAATGGCTGCCGCAGCGTGCTGGGCGTCCCGCTCGCCCTGGACGAAAACCAGGCGGCCGCCCTGAACTTCTTCTCTTCGGAGCCAAACGTTTATGTGCCCGCCGTGGTGGCCAGGGCTGAAGGGTTCGCGCACCTGGCCGGCCGGGCACTGCGCCTTGCCCTGCGGATCGCCGACGCCCAGAACCTGGCAGAGGATCTTAAAGCCGCCATGCAGAGCCGGACCACGATCGACCTTGCCTGCGGTGTGATCATGGCGCAGAACCGGTGCAGCCAGGAGGAAGCCATGGCCCTGCTCGCTAAGGCGTCCAGCCACCGGAACCAGAAGCTGCGCGACCTCGCGGGTGATGTCCTGGGCCGGGTCAGCGATGGAGCGGTCAACACCCACTTCGATCCCTAAGCCAACGCCGGTAACCTCCCGCCGCCCTGCACTAACCCGACCTGCAATAATCTGAACCAACGGCTGTGCACTGGGGTGTAGGCGCCCGGGTGCAACAGGCAGCACTGTAAGTTTTCGGGACCATCACAGACGAGGCGGACACCCATGACGGCAACTGACCAGCAGCATGCACCACAGCCAGACGTGCCCGCAGGCCCTCTGGCGGGTGCCCATGAGCAGGTGGACCCGCACCTGCTGCAGCAGCTGGCCGACGCGCACGGGGTGGGGACCTCATTCCAGGGCTGGGACGGGCTGCCGCACTCCGTGGAAAAGGAGACCCTGATCAAGGTGCTGGCCGCCCTCGGGGTGGAGGCACATACCAACGGACAGATCGAGGCCGCCCTGGCCGAGGCGGAGCTGGCGCCGTGGCGCCGGATGCTGCCGCCCGCCGTCGTCATCCAGCAGGGCGAGCCGGCGCAGGTTCCGGTCCATGTGCCGGACGGGGCCACGGCCCGCCTGACCATCGCCCTCGAAGGGGACGCAGGACCGCGGGAGGCGGTCCAGCAGGACGTCTGGGTCCAGCCCCGCGACGTTGACGGTGTCCCGACCGGGCGTGCCACTTTTTCGCTTCCGCAGGACCTGCCGCTGGGCTGGCACACGCTGCACGCGGAGTCGGAGGGCGCCACTGCCACCGCCGCCCTGGTGGTCACGCCCGCCCGGCTGGCCACGGCCCGGCCGCTGGAGCAGCGCCGTGGCTGGGGACTGGCGACGCAGCTCTATTCGGTGCGGTCCAAACGGTCCTGGGGCATCGGCGATTTCGCGGACCTTGCCGACCTCGCTGCCCTCAGCGGTGCCCGCGGCGCCGACTACGTGCTGGTCAACCCGCTGCACGCCGCCGAACCGGTCCCGCCGGTCCAGCCGTCCCCGTACTCGCCCTCCACACGGCGGTTCTTCAACCCGCTGTACATCAGGATCGAGGCCATCCCCGAACTGGCGTACCTCCGCCCCCGCAAGCGGGCCGCGATGGAAAAACTGCACCAGGAAGTGGCGGTGCTGAACAAGGAGGGGACGCGGCTGGACCGCGACGCCGTGTACGCGGCAAAGCTGGAGGCGCTCGAGATGCTCTACCACACGCGCCGCTCCCCGGCCCGGCAGGCCGCCTTCGACGAGTTCTGCCGGATTTCCGGCCAGGGGCTCGACGATTTCGCGCTGTGGTCCGCCATCCGCGAGGACCTCGCCCCCGACGATCCGCTGTGGACGGACCCTGCCTGCGCGATCGGCACTCCTGAGGCCGAGGCGCTCCGGGAGAAACTGGCGGACCGCATCGGGTTCCACCGGTGGCTTCAGTGGATCTGCGACGAGCAGCTCGAGTACGCCCAGCAGGCTGCGCTGCGCGCCGGGATGCGGCTGGGCGTGGTGCACGACCTCGCCGTGGGCGTGGACCAGAGCAGCGCCGACGCGTGGACGCTGCGCAGCGTGCTCGCCCCGGCCACCAGCGTGGGCGCGCCGCCGGACATGTACAACCAGCAGGGCCAGGACTGGGGCCAGCCGCCGTGGCACCCCACGCACCTGGCCGAGGCCGGCTACGCCCCGTTCCGCGACATGCTGGCAACGGTGCTGCGGCACGCCGGCGGCATCCGCGTGGACCACATCCTGGGCCTGTTCCGCCTCTGGTGGATTCCCGCGGGCAACGCCCCCGGCGACGGCGCCTACGTCCGCTACGACCATGAGGCCCTGATCGGCATCCTCGCCCTCGAAGCGCACCGCGCCGGGGCAGTGGTGATCGGGGAGGACCTGGGCACCTTCGAGCCGTGGGTGCGTGACTACCTTGCTGCCCGGGGCATCCTGGGCACGTCCATCCTGTGGTTTGAGTACGACGGCGATGCGCCCCTTGCGCCGGAGAAGTACCGCACGCAGGCGCTCGCCAGCGTCAACACCCACGACCTGCCGCCCACCGCCGGCTACCTCGCCGGGGACCACGTCGCGCTGCGGAGCCGGCTGGGCCTGCTCGAGCGGTCCGAAGCCGAGGAGCGCGCCGAACACAACGCGTCCCTGGAGAAGATGTTCGCCCTGCTGCGCGAACGCGGCTATCTTGCCGAAGGCGCGGGCGAAGGCACAGGTGCGGGCGCGGGCACGGAGGAGCACGCCATCGAGGCGCTGCACCTGCTGCTGGCGCAGGCGCCGTCCGTGCTGCTGGGCGTGGCCCTGGTGGATGCGGTGGGGGAGCGCCGGGTCCAAAACCAGCCCGGAACCACCGAAGCCCTGTACCCCAACTGGCAGGTTCCGCTGGGCGGACCCGACGGCAGGCCCGTCTATCTCGATGACCTTCCCGCCAACGCGCGGTTCAATGCGCTGCTCGCCGCGGTGGAAGGATCCCTGCACGGCTAGCGGTTCAGGGTCGCTGTCGCGCCGTGGTGGGAGAAAGTTGTTCCGGGC
>NZ_JBTZSU010000065.1:0-7828 GCF_054890965.1 Arthrobacter sp. C152 | reverse complement strand
CCGCGTGCAGGGAGGTCTCGGACGCATGCGCGTGACCACCATCAATAACGTGGTCTGGGAGCGGGGTATTTGTCATGGGGGTGTCCTTACAAGGCGGGTGGGGATTACTTGCTGAGGTTTGCGAGGCGTTCGGGGCTCAGGAGTTCCTGGAGCTGGGCGTCGGTGAGGAGCCCGTGTTCCAGGACCAGTTCCGCCACGCCCTTGCCGGTGCCAAGTGCTTCCTGCGCGATGGCGGTGGCGGTGGCGTAGCCGAGGTGGGGATTCAGTGCGGTCACCAGGCCGATGGACTGCTCCACGGTGCGGCGGAGGTGCTCGGTGTTGGCCGTGATTCCACGGATGCAGCGGGCCGTAAGGGTGCGGCAGGCTGCCTCCAGGTGGGAAATGCTCTTGTGGAGGCTGTGCACGATGATCGGTTCGAAGGCGTTGAGCTGGAGCTGCCCGGCTTCGGCGGCCATGGTGATGGTGACGTCGTTACCGATCACCTCGTAGGCCACCTGGGAGACCACCTCCGGGATCACCGGGTTGATCTTGCCGGGCATGATGGAGGAGCCGGACTGGACGGCGGGCAGGTTGATTTCGCCGAAGCCGGCCCGCGGGCCGGAGGAGAGCAGGCGGAGGTCGTTGCAGATCTTGGACAGCTTGACCGCCACGCGCTTGAGCACGCCGGACAGGTGCACGAACGCGCCGACGTCCTGGGTGGCCTCGATGAGGTCGACGGCGGTCACCAGCGGCAGCCCGGTGATCTCCGCGAGGTGCCGGCAGGCTGTCTCGGCATAGCCGGCCGGGGCGTTCAGGCCGGTGCCGATGGCGGTGGCGCCGAGGTTGATCTCGTGGATCAGCAGCTCGGCCTCGGCCAGGCGGAGGCGGTCCTCGCCGATGGTGACGGCGTAGCTGCCGAATTCCTGGCCCAGCGTCATGGGGACGGCGTCCTGCAGCTGGGTGCGGCCCATCTTCACCACGGTGCGGAATTCCAGGGCCTTCTCGGCGCAGGCTGCCTCGAGTTCCTCGAGAGCGGCCAGCAGTTCCCGGGCAGCGAAGATGGTGCCCAGCTTCACGGCCGTGGGGTACACGTCGTTGGTGGACTGGCTGAGGTTGACGTGGTCGTTGGGGTGCAGCCGCGCGTAGTCGCCCTTCGGGTGGCCCAGGATTTCCAGGGCGCGGTTGGCGATGACCTCGTTGGCGTTCATGTTCGACGACGTTCCGGCGCCGCCCTGGATGACGTCCACCACGAACTGGTCGGCCAGCCGGCCGGCCATGACGTCCTGGCAGGCATGCTCGATGGCATCGGCGCGTTCGGCGTCCAGCAGGCCCAATTCACGGTTGGTCCGGGCGGCGGCAAGCTTCACGGCGGCCAGGCCGCGGACCAGGTGCATGTTCGAGGACAGTTTCTGCCCGGTGATGGGGAAGTTCTCCACGGCGCGGAGGGTATGCACGCCCCAGTAGGCGTGCTCCGGTACGTCGCGGTCGCCGAGCAGGTCGTGCTCGGAACGGACCTGCGCGGGTGCGTCGGTTTCGATGGTTGTCATGGTGTCCTTACAGGGCTTCGTTGACGGGTGCGGACAGGGGATCCTGGTTCAGGAAATCGGTGGCCTGGAGCCGGCCCACCTCGTGGCCGCCACCCAGGACCGGGGCGGTGGCAATGGATTCCAAGGGTTCGGTGTCCACGCCCAGGGCTTCCAGCAGCCGGACGGTGGCCGGCATCCGGGCACGGTCGCCGCCGTCGGAAATCTTGACGGCCACGGCGCTGCCGTCGGGCAGGCCCACCAGCTGGACGCCTTCAAAGCCGTCTTTTGCCACGGAGCCGGGCAGCAGGCGCATCAGTTCGGTGACGTCGCGGCCCTCGCCGGCCACCATCTCCGGGTGCCGCTGCATGGCCAGCCCGACGGCGGCTTCCGGACTGCCGCCGTCGTTCTTTCCTGCCGGGGAGGCGGCCAGCGCGATCCGGCCGAAGGCGCGGGCAATGCCGGTCAGGGTCAGGGCGAACAGGGGCGTGCCGCAGCCGTCGGTGCTGACGGCGGCCGGCTCTTCGCCGGCCAGCTCCGTGACGGTGCGGGCCACGAGCTGCTGCAGCGGATGCGTCGGGTGCAGGTAGCCTTCCACGGGCCAGCCGTTGATCGCGCAGGTGGCCACCATGGCCGCGTGCTTGCCGGAGCAGTTCTGGGTGACGTGGGTGGCACGCCCGCCGGTGCGCAGCCAGTCCTCGCGCTCCTCGGTGCCGTAAGGCAGGTCCGCGCTGTTGGCGAGGTCGGAGGCCGCGAGCCCGTGCAGTTCGAGGATGCGCAGGGCGCCGTCGCGGTGCGCTGCGGCGCCGGAGTGGCTTGCGGCGGCGAGGGCGAGAAGGTCGGCCGGCAGCTCCAGACCGGCGCGGACCATGGCGACGGCCTGCAGGGGCTTCAGCGACGAGCGGGGGTAGAAGGGCACCTGCGGATCGCCGGCTGTTGCTGTTGCCGAGCCGTCTGCACCCAGGGCGATGGCGGAGCCGTAGTGGACACTCTCCACCAGTCCGTCGCGGACGGCGGCCACGAGGGGAGTGTGCCGTGGCAGGGCCAGGACGGCCGGGTCAGCAGTGCGGGCAGCGGAAAACGCAGGGGAGGGCATGGCGTCCTTGGGTATCGGGTGGGTCTTGGTTCGTCAGTTGTTGAGGATGGAGTCCAGTGCCGCGCCGACGGCCTCCAGGTGCCGGGCCATGGCGGCGCGGGCGTCCTGGGCGGAGCCTGCCTCGATCGCGGCAAGGATTTCCTGGTGTTCCACGTCCGAGGCATGCTGCCGGTCCGCCACCATGTTGAGCGTCTCGGACTGGTGGGCCAGGGCATCGCGGATGTCCCCGACGACGCTGGCGAAGACCTTGTTGCCGCTGGCGCGGGCAATCGCGGCGTGGAAGGTTGAATCCATGGCCACCCAGGATTCGGGGTCGGATTCGGTGGACATGGCGGCCACGATGTCGCGGAGGGTTTCCAGCTCCTCCGGGGTGCGCCGCTGCGCGGCAAGCCCGGCGGCGGGGACCTCGATGTGCGGACGGGCCTCGGTAAGGTCCCGAGCCGAGTACTGGCCGAGGGTGAGGTCGTTGGCCACTTTGCTGGCCACCACAAAGGTGCCCTTGCCGGTCCTGGTGACCGTCAGGCCCAGAGCGGTGCAGGACCGCAGGGCCTCGCGGATCACCGACCGGCTGACGCCGTATTGCTGCGAGAGGATGGCCTCCGAGCTGAGCTTGCTGCCCACCGGCACGGCACCGGACTCGATGTCCGTGCGGATCGCGTTGAACACCGCCTCGGCGGCGCTCAGCCGGGCAAGGGGACGGGCCGCAGGCTGTCCTGCTGTCCGGCTGTCTGACAGGTTCACGCTTTAAATATGGCACCGGTCACAGTCTGTGTCAAACTTTCCTACCCCTTCGTCTGGCGGGCCGCCCGCCGCTGCCGCCGCCGGGACCGGAAGTGCCAGCCGATGAGCCCGGCCACCGCCACTACGGCGATGACGACGGCGATGTCCCGGCCGGCTGCCTGGGCGACGGCTTCGTAGGAGTTGCCGGCCAGGAAGCCCAGCAGGACGAAGCCGGTGCCCCAGGTGACGCCGCCGGCGGCGTTGAAGGCAAAGAACCGGCCGTACGGCATGCGCGACGTGCCGGCCAGGGCGGGCATGACGGCGCGGAAGAACGCTGTGAAGCGGCCCAGGAAGACGGCGGAACCACCCTTGCGGCGGAGGAAATCCTGGGCATTTCCCAGCCGCTCCTGGTGCCGGGCGAGGGGCCGGGAGGCGATGATCCGCTGGCCCAGGTGCTTTCCCACCTCATAGCCGGCGCTGTCCCCGATGATGGCTGCCGCGACCACCAGGGCCATCATGGGCAGCAGCTGCACCTCGCCCCGGCTGGCCACCACGCCGCCCAGGACGGCGGCGGTTTCGCCGGGAATGACGAAGCCGACAAACAATGCGTCCTCGGCAAACACCAGGCAGAAGACCGCGATGTACGCCACCAGCGGACTGACGTTCAGGAGGCCATCGATGAAGGCCGTCATGGGAGCAAGTTTAGGCCTGCGGTGCCGGGACGGGACCGAGCTTTGCCAGGAACGGGATCCTGGCCAGCACCGCCAGGCCGAACCGGTTCCACAGGCCGGTGATGAACGTTGCTCCGGTTGCCGCCGTGAGGAAGGACGCCACGACATCCGTGGGGTAGTGCACGCCGAGGTAGACGCGGGAGAGTGCCACAGCCACCACCAGGACCACACCAAGGATGGCGGCGGGGCGTTGCCACCGGGTTCCGCGGGCCAGCAGGAAGAAGGCGATGGCGAGGGCGGCGGCCAGGGCGGTGTGGCCGCTGGGGAAGCTGTCGGTGCCCGGCTCGGGCAGCAGCGGGTTGAACAGGGCGGTGGAGTCGGGGCGGTGCCGCGCCACCAGTACTTTGAAAAGCTCGCTGCTGACCCAGCCGCCGGCCGCCACCAGCCCGGTGGCCGCGGCATTCACGGGGCTTCGCCGCACCAGCAACAGGTACAGGCAAAGTGCCGCGATCATCAGCACTCCGCCGGGCGGGCTGAACACCGTGTTGATGAACAGCGCAATGCCGGTGAGGGGCGGTGTGTGGTCGTGGCTCAGCTCGGCGTCGACGGCCATGTCAGAAGCGGTGAGCGCGGGGATGAACCGCAGGGCCAGCCCGGCGGCGACAATCAGGACGGCGGCGAGGGCGGGTACCGCGATCCAGTGCCGGAGCTGCGGGAGGGCTGCCATCCGGACCGCCGGAACCTGCGGGGCGGGCGATGGGTTGGGGTGCGGTCTGGCAGAGGGCGTCACGGTGCTGGCCTGGTTCTTTCGCGGAGGGTTGGTTCACCTTGAGTATGCGCACCTGTGCCTGAAAGAAGACTGTGAACGGCCAAGGGACCTCGTTTTATCACCTATTCAGCTGGCACATTTCAGTACGTTCGTGCCGAAATTCCTTCTTTGCTTGCCGGTCGCCGGGGTCTATGGTTGTTAGCAGAGCCAATCGGCACGTTCATGCCTATCGGGCAGGGAGATCGTGGATATGAAGGAGTTGTCGGGCCGACTCGCAGCCGAGGTCCGGGCACGCCGGAGGGTGCTTCGGCTAACCCAGCGGGACCTGGCGGACATGGCCGGAGTCTCGGAGCGTTTCGTCCGGTTCGTGGAGCAGGGCAAGCCGAGCATCCAGCTCGACTCGCTGGTTGCCGTGCTGGATACGTTGGGCCTTGAACTGGAGATCGGCGGCCGTACCAGCGTGTTCTCCCGCGCGGGACAGGTCCCGGACCGCGGCGAAGGGGCCGGCGCATGAGGCACCGGGTCGCGGACATCTACAAGGCCGGCGTCCTGGCGGCCCGCCTCGAGCGCCACGACGGCGGCACGAAGTTCAGTTACCTGCCCTCCTACCTCGCCGGCGGGGGACCCGCCGTCGCCAGTTCCCTGCCGCTCGCGAGCGAACCTGTCGTGTCCGCGGCGGGGGCTGCCCCGCCGTACTTTACTGGCCTGTTGCCGGAGGGCCGCCGGCTCAATGCCCTGCGGCGATCCATCAAGACCAGCGCCGACGACGACCTCTCCCTGCTCATTGCGGCAGGCGCAAATCCGGTGGGGGACGTGCAGATTGTGGGGCACGGCGAACCGCTGGACCCGGACGAGCACGCAGTGGAGCTCGATCCGAAACAGCCGGCTGACTTTGACCAGCTCCTGGGGGACCCGGACCTGATTGATCCGGTGGCGCTTGCCGGGGTGCAGGACAAGTTGTCCGCCGGGATGATTTCGGTGCCCGTCGCCAGGGCCGGGCGGCGGTACATCCTTAAACTGAACGCCCCCGAATTCCCGCACGTGGTGGAGAACGAACTGGTGATGTTCCGCTACGCCGCCAAACTGCGGATTCCGTTGAGCCGGGTGGAGCTGATCCGGGATGTTGGGGGGCGCCCCGGCCTGCTGGTGGAGCGCTTCGACAGGGTGCCGCTGCCCGGTGGGGGAGCGGACGCCGTTCAGCGTTTGGCGGTCGAAGACGCCGCGCAGGTGCTCAGGCTGTATCCGGCCGACAAGTACAACGTGGGTTATGCGCAGGTCTGCCATGCTTTGGCGGATCATTGCGCCGCGCCGTTGCCGGCCCTGCGGAACCTGGCCATCCAGGTGGCCTTTGCGTGGTTGAGCGGCAACGGTGACCTCCACGCCAAGAACCTGTCCATGGTGCAGCAGCCGCACGGTGAGTGGACCGTTGCGCCGGTGTACGACATCCCCTCCACCGTGGTCTACGGCGACAAGACGCTGGCGCTGACCCTGGACGGCAAACGGTCGGGCATCTCGCGCCGCCAGTTCCTTGGCTGGGCGGCCGGGCTGGGACTTCCGGAACGCGCGGCCGCCAAGGTGGCGGAGCTGGCCCTGGCGGCATCGGGACCGTTGCTTGCCGACCTTCAGGCGGGGACGGCATTCGCCGTCGTGCATGGCGCCAAAGGGAACCACGACGGCGGCTCACCTTTTCCGGATATGGTCACGCGGGCGTGGGTCAAGGAGCTCAAGCACCGTCGTCGTTTATTCGATGGATAACGTGCGCACCCAGCAGACCCTGCCAGGAGCGCAAACGCGGGCTCTGGTTTACAGGTGCTGGATACCGGCGCGCTGCATGGCATCGCGGTAGACCTCCACGCTCTTGGCGAGGAGCTCTTCCTGTTTGGCCTCGGAGACGGCAAAAGCCCTGCCGCCCAGTGCGGTCGCCTTATAGATCTTGATGCCGGCGTTCTTCAGCGACGAGTGGTACGTCTTCTCGAACAGGGTCAGGAAGGTGGACGCATCCGTGCCGTGGGCGATGATCGCCGAGACGCGGGCGTTGATTTTGAGGAACTGGCGGAAGGGGCGGAGGCCGTCTGTCTTCTCCTGGACGCTCAATGCCGACGGGCTGCCGCTTTCACGAACCCAGGGGTAGGCGTTCCACGGCATCACGTAGCGGGGGTCGAGTTCGGCCAGTTCGTAGATCTGGGTGGCCCGGCGGGCGGCTTCGTCGTCGTTGTTGTGGGAGACGAAGCCGGACTCAGTGCCCTTGCCGGGGCTCGGGTGGAGACTGATGATCCTGCATTCATCTTCGTCGTGGACGGGGTCGATATAGGGGACGGTGGATCCGGGCTTCTTTTCCATCAGTTCATCGCAAAGCTGCGTCACTTTGGCAATGTTGGGTTCCTGTAGCAGGGCCTTTTTTTCGTCCCAATCAATAGTCACGATCTCTCCCTAAGCAGCGAAGCGTCCAGAATCAGGCGTCCGATGCCACTTTACGCTCCCCGGGGTAGGGGTGGGCAGGGGCAATATTAGGGGCACCCCTAATCCCGGCGGTCTTTGACGCATCAGCGCTGGTGGAAGCGGTGTTCCTGGCGCACGCCCTGGGAAATCCCGGCCATGGCGTGTTGACGCGACTCTTTGCCTTGGGCATCGCAGGCACGGCGACGGCTCCGCGCAGTCGGCGGGACGGCCTTCGGAGCAGCTGTTGTGAGGGGAGATGTGCCCGCGTGTGGCGTGGGGGCGGCTGCTGACGTGCCCGCTTGCAGTGTTCCCGGTAACGGCGGGGCGGTTGATCGGTAGGTGTGTCCGGTTGGGGTGGTGGTTTCTACGGTGTGGCGCGGTCCGGGAAGGGGCTTGGTGGTCCAGCCGGGGGTTTCTTTGGTGTGGTTGCAGGCTTCGCACAGGCCTTGGCCGTTGACGGCGGTGGTGGGGCCGCCGTTCTGCCAGGACATGATGTGGTCGTGGTGGCGGATGGGGGCGTCGCAGTAGGGGGTGCGGCAGGTGTCGTCGCGGACCTGGAGGAAGCGCTTTAATCCGGGCGGGAAGAGCCTGGCCTTGGAGTCCATCGCCACCAGTTCCCCGGTGCCGGGGG
>NZ_JBTZSU010000064.1:0-8636 GCF_054890965.1 Arthrobacter sp. C152 | reverse complement strand
GGTCGAGGCCCCAACCACACGGTTGGGGCCTCCCACATTTAAACCCACCAACCACCCACCAACCCACAGGTGAGCGCGGGACGGTGGCATGGGCCCCATACGTGAGCGCGCGTCGAAGAGATGGCTGCGGGACCCAACAGGGCGTTCGCGGGGAGGGAAATATGCCCTAAAAACTGGCCCTTCGCAAATGAGCGTGGTTAGTGCTGTCTGATGCCGAGGGCGGGGCGTGTCCTGATGCCGCTGCGGCGTGGTGCGGGAGGAGAGAGGTCAGGGCCTCTTTGAATTGGTAGCGACCAAGCTTCCAAATAAAAAAGAGACCCTGATATGCCCAATGCTACTTCCTGCCCGGGCGGTCGCTGGTGCGAGCGGGCAGACGCGCTTCTTGGTGTCGACGGCATCCACGTCTGCTCTGTCACGGCGGCCGGGACCGGCCTGGTTCTGCACGTTGAGACAGAGGAAACTGTTAGCGGTTGTCCGGACTGCGGTGTCGTCGCAGTCGGGCACGGCCGCCGGCAGGTCCGGCTCCATGACGCCCCGTGTTTCGGGCGGCCGGTGCGGCTGCTGTGGGCCAAGCGTGTCTGGCGCTGCCCGGACCCTGACTGTCCCAGAACCACCTTCACCGAAGAGCATGAGTTGGCCGGCCCCCGGGCAAAACTGACTGCCAGGGCCGTGGCGTGGGCGACCGACGGCCTGGAGCGTTTCGACACCTCGGTCTCCGCCCTGGCCCATCAGCTCGGCGTCTCCTGGCACACAGCCTGGGACGCCATCAAGGCAGAGGCCGCCCGACGAATCGCAGCGGCCGGCCGTCTGACTGGGGTGAATGCTCTCGGAGTGGATGAGCATGTCTGGTCCCATACCGGCCCGCCGGGTTCCGGAATGGTCACCGGGATCGTGGACCACACCCGCGACGCGAAGGGCGTGGTGCATGCACGGTTGCTGGACCTTGTTCCGGGCCGGTCGGGGAAGGCCTACGCGGACTGGCTCAAAGCCCGCGGCGAGGAATTCACTGCCGGCATCAAGACCGCCGCTTTGGATCCGTTCCGCGGCTACGCGAACGCGATCCGCGACGAACTGCCCGAAGCCATCACCGTGTTGGACGCGTTCCATGTCGTGAAACTGGGGTCGGCCATGGTCGATGAAGTCCGCCGCCGCGTCCAGCAGGACACCCTCGGGCACCGCGGCCGCAAGGGCGACTCGCTCTACGGAATCCGCCGGACCCTGCAGATCGGCGCCGAACACCTCACGGACAAGCAATCCGCAAGGCTCGACGCGAAACTCACCCTCGGGGACCCGGACCACGAAGTCACCCTGGCCTGGCAGTGCTACCAGAAGCTCCGGAACATCTACCACGCCAGGCCGGAACGGGGCAGGGAACTCGTCAACGAGGTGATCTCCTCGTTCCCGTCCTGCCCGATCCCGGAGGTCTCACGACTGGGCCGGACGCTCAAACAATGGAAGGCCGCGATCCTGGCCTACTTCGACACCTTCGGCGCGTCCAACGGCCCTACCGAAGCGATCAATGGCGTCATCGAAACCACCCGCAGAATCGCCCGCGGCTTCCGTAACTTCACCAACTACCGACTCAGATGCCTGCTCGCCGCCGGAGGTCACCGCCCCTACCGGATCAAACAGACCAACCATGCCTAAATGCGAAGAGCCTAAAAACTGGTGATTAACCTCAAAAAGTCGCGGAAACACGCGGAATTTGCGGACCGGAACGGCCCAAGCTGGTAAGTTTTCGAACAGTGGCTTGTGCGCATGCCGCGTGCAGGCTCCAGAAACATAACCGTCCAGGAGGACATCAATGGCTAAGAACCGTAGTGAACTTGTTGCAGAGGTAGCTGGCAAGGCCGGCACCAGCCAGGCAGCCGTCAACTCCGTCCTCGACGCACTGTTCGAGGTTTTCGAGACTTCCGTCGCCTCCGGCGAAAAGATCACCATCCCGGGCTGGCTCGCCGTCGAGCGTACCGACCGCGCAGCACGCACCGGCCGCAACCCGCAGACGGGCGAGACCATCCAGATCGCCGCTGGCCACAGCGTCAAGCTGACCGCCGGCTCCAAGCTGAAGGCTGCTGTCTCCAAGAAGTAGGACGTTCCTCTGCCCGCGGACAGCAGGGCGGAGCAAGGAGCGGCAACCCGCGCGGTTGCCGCTCCTTTCGTCTTTAACCCCGATTCGCCGCCCGGGCGGCGGTGGCGGACAATGGGATGGTGTCTTCTGCCGCAAAACCACGTTCCACCCAGCCCCAGCCCGGACCCGGCAAGGGATCTCCGGCCCGGGACGGCGCCCCCCTCGGAATCCGGACCGGCTGGCAGGCGGCCGGACTGGCAGCGGTCTTCGTGGCCCTGGCGGCGGCGCTGCTCTTCTCCGGTGCAGCGGCGGCCCGCGGTGTCTCCGATCCGGGCGCCCTGGTCCGCTGGGGCCTGCCGATCAGCAAGGCCATCCACAACGTCTCCGTGGCCACGGTCATTGGCGGGCTGGTCTTCGCCGTCGGAATCCTGCCCAGGAACCTGAGCGCCCGCACGCGGGACCGGGAAGCTCCCGGGGGCGGTGACTCCCCGGAACACCCTGCTTTCACCCGGGCGCTGGCCGTGGCCGCAGCCGCCGGAGCCGCCTGGACGTTGTCCGCGATCGCCGTCCTGGTCTTCACCTACGCGGATGTCGCGGGACAGGGCCTGTCCGGCGATCCTGAGTTCACCCAGGCCCTCGTGTATTTCATGACGGACCTCGAGACGGGCCGGGCCTGGCTCACCGTCACCATCATCGCCGCCGTCGTCACCACGGCGCTGTTCGGCGTCAGGTCCCTTGGCGGCCTGGCCCTGACGCTGGTCCTGGCGCTCATCGGCCTGGTCCCCGCGGCGCTCATCGGCCACTCCTCCAGCTCTTCGGACCATGAAGGCGCCATCAACTCCCTTGGCCTGCACCTGGTCGGCGTCAGCACGTGGGTGGGCGGCATCATCATCCTGGCCCTGCTGTCCGGGATCCTGGCAGGCCCGAAAGCCGGCAGTGCCGCCGACATCACCGAACCGACCCTCCGCCGCTTCTCCACCCTGGCCGGCTTCGCCTTCGTCCTGGTCTTCGCCTCAGGTGTCATCAACGCCAGCATCCGAGTCACCAGCTGGGGCGACCTCTTCGGCTCGGCCTACGGGCAGCTGATCCTGGCCAAGACGGCCGCCGCGGTGGTCCTGGGCGGCGTCGGCTTCATGCACCGGCAATGGGTCATCCCGCAGCTGGGCCGCAAGGGCTCCACCATGTCCTCCCGGCGTGTTCTCTGGCAGCTCATCCTGGCCGAACTCCTCATCATGGGAGCCACCTCCGGCATCGCCGTGGCGCTGGGCCGTTCGGCCCCGCCCCAGCCGACGGAACCCGCACCCGATGCGTCCCCCGCCTTTATCCTCAGCGGTTACGACCTCCCCCCGGAACTGACACCGGAGCGCTGGTTGAGCGAGTGGCGGCTGGACTGGCTGTGGGTTGCGGTAGCGCTCTTCGGCCTGGTGACCTACGTCCTGGGCGTGGCCAAGGTCCGCCGCCGCGGCGATGCCTGGCCCTGGCTCCGCACCGTCACCTGGACCCTCGGCCTGGTGATGCTGACCTACATCACGTCCGGGCCGCCGTCGGTCTATGGCCGCATCCTGTTCTCCGCGCACATGGTGGACCACATGGCGCTGACGATGGTGGCGCCGATCTTCCTGGTACTGGGTGCGCCAGTGACCCTTGCCCTGCGCGCCCTGCCCGCCCGCCGCGACGGCTCGCGGGGAACAAGGGAATGGTTGCTGGTGTTCGTGCACTCCAAGTTCTCCCAGCTGGTCACGCATCCGCTGTTCGCGGCAGCCAACTTCGCCGGCTCCATCGTGCTGTTCTACTACTCCGACCTGTTCGGCTTCGCCATGCGTGATCACGTGGGCCATGAACTGATGAACGTGCACTTCCTGCTCACCGGCTACATCTTCGTGCTGAGCATGATCGGCACCGACCCGCTGCCGCGCCGGGCGCCCTACCCCATGCGGCTGCTCCTGCTCCTGGCCACCATGGGCTTCCACGCCTTCTTCGGCGTCTCCATCATGGGCGGCACCGGGCTGCTCGCCGCGGACTATTTCGGCAACCTGGGCCGGACCTGGGGGCCGTCCGCCCTGGTCGACCAGCAGATGGGCGGCGCGGTGGCCTGGGGTATTGGCGAGGTGCCCACGCTCCTGGTGGCCATCGGCGTCGCGATCATGTGGTCCAGGTCGGACCAGCGGGAAACCAAACGCGTGGACCGGGCGGCTGACAGGAATAACGACGCCGATCTGGCCGCTTACAACGATATGTTTGCCAAATTGGCCGAACGCGACGCCAGGCTGGCTGAACGCAACAAGCTGGAAGGACGCTAATGAGCGAAACCGTACGCAACCATGCCCGGGTCCGGGCCTCCGAACTGGTGGGTCGCAACTGGTTGAACACCGGCGGCAAATCGCTGGACCTCCACGCCCTGCGCGGCAAGATTGTGCTGCTGGACTTCTGGACCTTCTGCTGCATCAACTGCCTCCACGTCCTGGACGAGCTGCGGCCGCTGGAGGAGCAGTACTCTGATGTCCTGGTCACGGTCGGCGTCCACTCGCCCAAGTTCGAGCACGAGGCGGACCCGGTGGCCCTGGCCGCTGCGGTTGAGCGCTACGAAATCCACCACCCGGTGCTGGACGATCCCGAACTTGATACCTGGAAGGCGTACACCGCCCGCGCCTGGCCCACCCTGGTGGTCATCGACCCCGAGGGCTACATCGTGGCGCACCTGTCCGGCGAAGGCCACGCTGACGGCCTTGCGGTGCTGATCCCAGAACTCATCGCCGAACACGAGGCCAAGGGCACCCTGCACCGCGGCACCGGCCCCTACGTGGCCCCGGAGGCCACGTCCGGCACCTTGCGCTTCCCCGGTAAGGCGCTCTTCCTGCCCCCGGGACGCGGCTCCACCGCCGCAGATGAAGCGTCCGACGCCGGCACGGCAGCAGGTGCCGCGGTGGCGGATGCCGCCGACAAGGGTTCCTGGCTGGTCACCGACACGGGCCACCACCGCCTCGTGGAGCTGGGCACCGACTTCCACACGGTCCTGGGCACGTTCGGCTCGGGCACCAAAGGCTACGCCGACGGTCCGGCCGCCGGCGACACCGCGACCGCACAGTTCAACGAGCCCCAAGGCCTGGTGCTGCTGCCGGAAGACGTGGCAGCGAAGGTGGGCTACGACGTCGTCATTGCCGACTCAGTGAACCACCGCCTCCGCGGGCTGTCCCTCAGCGACGGCAAGGCCTCCACGCTCGCCGGCAACGGCATCCAGCGACTGCTCGAGACCGGCCCGGCGCGCGTGGACGAGGACGCGGCAGGCTTCACCGGACGCCTCGGCGGGCACCCCCTCGAGGTCTCGCTCAGCTCCCCGTGGGACCTGGTGTGGTCCCGCAAGCTGGGCGCCGTGGTGGTGGCCATGGCCGGCACGCACCAGATCTTCAGCTTCGACCCCGTCTCCGGCGACGTGGCCATCGTGGCGGGCAACGGCCTCGAAGGCCTGCTCGACGGCGCGGCCCACGAGTCCTGGTTCGCCCAGCCCTCCGGGCTGGCCGAGGACGCCGACGGCAACCTCTGGGTGGCGGACTCCGAGACTTCGGCCCTCCGCAAGCTGCTGGTTGACGACGACGGCACGGTCACCGTGGAGTCGGCCGTGGGCAAGGGCCTGTTCGACTTCGGGTTCCGCGACGGCCCCGCCGCGGAGGCCCGCCTGCAGCACCCGCTCGGCGTGACCGTCCTCCCCGACGGTTCCGTGGCGATCGCCGACACCTACAACGGCGCCGTCCGCCGCTACGACCCCGCCTCGAAGACGGTGTCCACGCTGGCCCGCGGGCTCGCCGAGCCGTCCGACGTGATCGTGGACCACACCCACTCCGCCGGTTCCGAGCCGCTGCTGGTGGTGGTGGAGGCAAACCAGCACAAACTGGTGTACGTCCCGATCCCCAAGGAAGCGCAGCAGGTGGATGAGGGCGCGTCCCAGACCCACCGGCCCAAGAGCCCCGTGGCAGCCGGTGCGCTGGAACTGACGGTGCGCTTCACGGCCCCCACCGGCCAGAAGCTCGATGACAGGTGGGGCGATCCCACCCAGCTGAAGATCTCCTCCACCCCGCCGGAGCTGCTGGCGTCCGGCGGCGGAACCTCCGTGGGCCTGCTGCGCACACTGGAGCTGTCCCCGGATGTGCCCGAAGGGGTCCTGCACATCACCGCCCGTGCCGCCGCCTGCGACGGGCCCGAGACCGAGGACGGCGAGATCCCCGACCACGCCGCCTGCCACCTGTACCAGCAGGACTGGGGCATCCCCGTGGTGCTGCAGGCCGACGGTGACACCGAACTGGTGCTGGACCTCCGCGGCATGGACTGACCCTGTTCCCCTGCTGAACTGGCCCGGTTTTCAAGGTTTCAAGCCTGAAGACCGGGCCAGTTCTGCGTAAGGAGCCCGAAAACTGGGCCATTTCGGGGTGCTTGTTTATCCACATGGCGCCGCGGATGCCTGCCGCCGGCCGCGCGGAGCAGACATTGTGGCGTGATGGACCCTGCAGAAATCATCAGGTCGGCCGGAGGGGTGCTGCTGCGGCGTGACGTGGCTGCCGCCGGGGCAACGGAGACGGACATCAACCGTGCCATCCGGACTGGCTCGATGGTGCGGCTGGAGCGCGGGCTGCTGGCCGTTCCGGATGCTGACATGGAACTGGTGGGCGCAGGACGGGCCCGAAGTCTCCTGACATGCGTATCGGCTGCCCCGCAGTACGGACTATGGCAGCTTCGACCGGCTGCCCGGCCGCACTATTGGCAAAGCAACGGAAGAGGTAGGGTCCGCTGCGTCAGCCACCGGCTTCCCCTGACGCAGCGGCCCCATCACCGAACCCTTGCAGCACTTCCCGATGTCCTGCTTCACGCGCTGCTGTGCCTACCCGAACTCGAATCGCTGGTGATGGTGGAATGTGCCTACAACAGAGGAGACATTGAGCCGTCCTCCTTGTTGCAGCACCTGAAGGGCAACCGCTCAGGCAAGGCACGCAATGTCGTGTCCAAGGTCGAACGGGGCGCAGACTCTCTTCTGGAAACGATGGCCCGGGTGCTGTTCCGGGATGCCGGCATAGCCACCGAGACCCAGGTGTGGATTGAGGGAATCGGCCGGGTGGACTTCCTGCTGGAGGGTTTCCTCATCGTGGAAATTGACGGGATCGCCTTCCACCTTGAATCACGCCAGTTCAAAAAGGACCGCCGCAGGGACAACCAGGCGGTCCGTCACGGCCTGCCGGTGCTTCGGTTCTTCTATGACGACATTGTCCACGCACCCGAATCCGTGCTGGCGCAGGTCCGGGAGGTCCTGGCACGGGGATCACTGCGGTGGCCGCATCCGAACCAGCCCAGTTTTCGGAGCGATTGGGTTTAGGACAGTGGAGAACACAGCATGCTTGGCCCCAAAACTGGGCCAGTCCGGGGCAGGCAGAAGCTGAGGGGCTAGAAGCTCAGGACCGGGGTCACCTTGACGGTGTCCCCGGAAACGTCCAGGCGGGTGGTGAAGCTGAAGTCCACCTCTGTGTCCAGCGGGTACCAGGCCCCGGTGAACGCGTTTTGCTGCAGCGCTTCCACTCTGGCCTTGCCGTCCAGGGGTGCCACCACCCAGCGGCCGTCGAACGGCTCAACGGACACATTCGGGTACTCGGTCACGGTCCACTTGATGGTGCCGTCCTGGACCCTGTTGTTGCTGGCGTAATAGAAGGGGCAGTCGGGCTGCAGCTTCTGTTCCTTGACGGCCTCGGCCGCGCAGCCGTCCAGGAATTCCCGGACCTTGGCCGCCACGTCGTCCTTCAGCCGGTCCGTGGCCTGGGTCAGCAGGTTGAGCGGGGCCACCGGGTTGTCCTTGGAGGTGACAGTGGCCCGGGTGGCAGGGGCGGAGAAGTACTCCCCGTCCAGGGATGCCTCGTATTCGCCCGGGTAGAACACGGCAAAGGAGTTCCGGCCGTTGGGCATGTTCACCGGGACGCCGTTGACGGTGGCTTCGTTCCCGTTGACCACGGTCATGTCCACGGTGGGCAGGCGTGACGGGACGAACGCCCAGGTGCTGAAGAAGAGCCATTCGGTGCCGGTCTTCTGGAGCAGGAACTCCGTGTGGAGCCGGCTGCCGTCGATGGTGTACTCCAGCGGCACCATCACCTGGTTGCCGGACCGTTCCTCGGGATCGCCGATGCTCACGTTCGAGAGCCGGGAAGCGGCAGTCTGCAGCCCTGCGCCGTCGAGCATGGCGGCGTTGCTGGGAGGCACGGCGGCCCGCAGCAACCCCAGCGCCCGCCCGCCGTCCCCGGCCTTCAGCGCGTCCAAATACTCCCGTACGGGCTGCTGGGGACTGGCGACGGTCCGGTTCACAACGTTGATGGCCACGACGGCTCCGGCGACGGCAAGCATGAGGCCCAGCAGCCATCCGGCCGCCATCCTCACCAACGCTTGACTCATCTGCACGTTTCTTACAGTAACGTCACTGCGACGGCACACTAAAGTTGGCGTCTCCCCTGGTTACCGCGGCACCACACCCTAAAAGCACGACGGTGGGGTTGCCCGCAAGTCGTGGACAGTTGATCAGGCGGCTTGTGCCGGCTGAGGT
>NZ_JBTZSU010000063.1:0-9333 GCF_054890965.1 Arthrobacter sp. C152 | reverse complement strand
GCGTCATCCGCCACGCCGACGCCGGCTACGAACGCGCCCTCGACGTCGCCAAGGAACGCGGCGTCCGCATCCCCATGCAGGAATCAGCCGGTCGGGCCGGCTGAGCGTCACCGGTGGAAGCGTTGCACTTCGTCACCGCAGAAGGCTCCCCGGGAGCTGTCTTCGTCCCCCTTCCAGAGATGACCGTTGCCAGCCGCCAAGCCATTGACTGCGAAGATGACTGCCCGTTCTGCTGGGGCCCGGAGACCGATTAACGGTCCCGGGCCCCGGCCCCCAACCCAACAACTCATGAGAGAACAAGAATGAGCGCCGTCCAAGCAACCCCTGCGCCCGCTGAACCAGTGATTGGGACGCCGAGCAGTGTATGGCGTCTGCGCAGCGACACCTGGGAGTTCCTCAGCTACGTAGCCAAGCAGCAGTCCAACGGTGTGTCGGCGGAACAAGCGTCCAAACTCGAAAACGAAATTGTCAGGATTCTGCGGCTGCTGGAGTCCATCGAGCTTTATTGGGCCGTACCTGGAATGGCCCTTGTCGAACGTCTACGGGAACGGTCAGAGGCGAAGGACTACCGGGCGGTGATGGAGCTGACAGCAACAACGGCGGGCCTGCTTCCGTGCACAGTCGATGAGCCCGACGACGCACCGGGACATGGTCGATGGTCCGAAGATCCGGACGTGACCGATGACAACCGACCGAGGTTCGAAGTTCTGGTCATCGATGACTCGACCGCGCAGGAACAGGCGAAGTTTAAGGAAGAAATTCGAGGTCTCCGGCGTCCCGGCGATGATTTCCGCTATGACGTCAATGTCGTACCCAGCTTCGATGACGCGATGGTCGCTGTGCTGCTTAACCCCGATATTCAGGCCTGCATTATCCGTCCGGGCTTTCGTTCCAGAACGTCCCACCGGCTGGGCCGGGACCTGCGGCGCTTTATCGACGCGTTCACTTCGGATATTCCGCAGGAAGCGCATCCCGTCGCCCGGATTCTCGCGCTGGCGGAAAAACTCACGGATATGCGTCCAGAACTGGACCTCTACCTGATCGCAGGGGTCTCCATCGAAAAGACCGCAGGTGCGCTTACTCAACGTTTCAGCCGCATCTTCCGCAAGGATGACAGCCTGGAGCTGCACCTCTCGCTGCTGGCCGGCATCGCTGCACGCTACAAGACTCCATTTTTCACTGCTCTCCAGGAGCACAGCCGAAAACCAACCGGGGTATTCCATGCACTGCCCATTTCCCGAGGTTCCTCTGTTGTGAATTCGAAATGGATTAAGGACATGGGGGAGTTTTACGGGTTGAACCTGCTTCTGGCCGAGACATCTGCCACCTCCGGCGGCCTGGACTCTCTCTTGGATCCCCATGGATCCATCAAGGAGGCGCAGGCATCCGCAGCCCGGGCTTTCGGCGCGAAGCGATCCTTCTTCATCACTAACGGCACGTCCACGGCCAACAAGATCGTCCAGCAGTCGATCGTCGCCCCGGGGGACATCGTGCTAGTGGACCGCAACTGCCACAAATCACACCATTACGCCCTGGTCCTGGCCGGTGCCCGGGTTGCCTACCTCGAGGCCTACCCGCTGAACGAGCATTCGTTTTACGGCGCTGTCCCTCTAGCCAGCGTCAAGAAAATGCTCCTCAGCTACCGGCGGGAGGGACGCCTTGACCAGGTCAAGATGATTACCCTCACGAACTGCACGTTCGATGGCATCGTCTACGATGTCGAACGAGTGATGGCCGAATGCCTCGCTATCAAGCCGGACCTCGTGTTCCTATGGGACGAAGCGTGGTTTGCATTCGCCGGATTCCATCCGGTCTACCGCCGTCGCACGGCAATGGCTGCTGCGCGGAAACTCGAGGCAGACTTCGCGGATCCGGGCTATGCCGAACGCCAGGCGGCACAGGCTAGAAGTCTTCACGATCCCGAAACCGGCGAGCCGCTCGACGATGAGCTGTGGCTGGAAACTCGTCTGCTCCCGGACCCTGCGGTCGCGCGCCTGCGGGTTTACGCTACCCAATCGACGCACAAAACCCTGACGGCGCTTCGGCAAGGATCCATGATTCACGTCTTTGACCAGGACTACGGGAACCTCAACGAGGAAGCGTTCCGTGAAGCGTACATGACACATACCTCTACGTCGCCGAACTACCAGATTCTCGCCTCCCTGGACATTGGGCGACGGCAGGCCGAGCTCGAAGGTTATGAACTGGTCCAACGGCAGGTCGACCTCGCCGTGAGTGTTGGTCAAGCGATCGCCCGGCACCCGCTGTTGAGGAAGTACTTCCGTGTCCTCTCTACCGGGGACCTCGTCCCTGAGGACTTCCGTGAGACCCGCAGCGTGGCTCCTTTACGCGATGGGATTGCCATGATGGAGGAGTCATGGCGGTTGGACGAATTTGTCGTTGATCCCAGCCGGTTCACCCTCGACATCGGTCGGACCGGCGTCGATGGGGACACATTTAAACACGAGTACCTCATGGACCAATTCGGTATCCAGGTCAACAAAACCTCCCGGAACAGCGTGTTGTTCATGACTAACATCGGCACATCACGCAGCGCCGTCGCCTATCTGATCGAGGTTCTGGTTAAGCTGGCGCAGACCTTCGACGAAACTCACGCCGGCATGAACTCGCGGGACAAGTCAGCGTGGGAGGGCCGGGTTAAAGCACTGACCTCCGAGCCGCCGCCCCTGCCTGACTTCAGCCACTTCCCCGAACGCTATCGCTCTACCCCGGACGGCCCGGACGGAGATGTACGGGCAGCATACTTTGATACCTACAAGGAGGACGGCACGGTGTACCTCACTGCGGGACGGCTAAAAGAGAGGCTCGACGCCGGCGAGGAGGTCATTTCGGCTGCCTTCGTGACCCCGTACCCGCCCGGATTCCCTGTTTTAGTTCCCGGTCAGGTGATCACTCACGACATTCTTGACTTCATGACTGCGCTCGATACGCGAGAAATTCATGGCTATCTGCCCAATGTCGGGTTCCGTGTGATGACCTCGCACGACCACACCAACGCTTGAGCCCGGGGGGCTGGACGAGATGGAACAACACGGCGAACAACTCCTACAAAGCAGTCGTTTCCCCCGCCACCACTTTCAATGCAGCCAGGGTGGCGGCGAAGCTAAGGGTGGGAAGCCAGCCACGTCAAGGCCGGGATCGCGCGTATCTGGAGCGGGATGATGCGTTTAATTCGCTTTGAACTGCTGACGCCGCAGCTGTGGCGTAACGGCGGCGGGGTGACACGGGAAGTAGCCAGGTTTCCGACAGCACCAATGGCGACCGCCGCAGGTGCCGCCGGCGACGACTGGGATTGGCGTGTGAGTATCGCTGACGTAGCTAAAGAGGGCGACTTCTCACTCTTCCCCGGGATGGAGCGCGTCCTCACGGTTATCGGGGGAAACCATATGACTCTGACCGGTGACGGCTGGGAACAAAAGCTTGAAAAGTACCGACCGTTCCAGTTCTCAGGAGACACGCATGTGCACGGAACACTACCCGCCGGGGGTATCCGGGATCTGAATGTGATTACGCGCAAAAAAAGCTTCACTGGGCGCACCACCATTATGGAGCTTGAGCAAAACTGCTCCTACCCCATATCCGAGGGTCAACTGGGAATTCTTCTCCAAGGGCGGGCTGCTGTCAGCGATGGCGCCCAAGTCGTGTTTCTGTCGCGTTATGACTCTGTCGTTGGCTCTGACACCCAGGCGCCAAGGATTACCGGCTCCGGCATCCTCGCCGTAGTGTCCATAGCCGCCGTTGCCTAACGCCGACGGGTTGAAGGGTATCCAAAATCCTGGGAAACCGAAACGATGGATGACCCACGTCAAGACCGTGGGCAATGGATCTGACGATCACCGTCGGCTAAGAGACTCCTCTTCGCAGTGAAGTCTGACGGCCAAGGTGAAGCCTTGCCTGCTCCAAAACTTGGCGGTGGACCATGAGGGAGCAGCATACCTGCCGCAGCCCTTGGACCTTTACAGCCCCCAGAAATACCGACGGTAATCCGCTTATCCGGCATAGGGGATTGGTGATATGAGGGTCACCAGCCCCCGGAGTGGGACCTGGGCATAGTCGCGCGGCGGCCACACCGGCGTAGTAGCCTATCGGTGCCCCGAGGCCCGGGGCGGCTCAGGATAGGTACGGCTTATCCGAAGTGCTCGCCACAAGACCGCTGAGCACTTCGGATAACCGCCCTCGGAATACTCTGCTGCCTCAAGCGGGGCTATGGCATCTAGGGGTGCCGCCTGCAAAGAGACTGCGTCGAAAGACTTTTCCATCCGGGTCGAGAAGGCACCGACTCGTTGAATTGAGGCACTGTAAGCAGCAAAGCCGCTGGCGTCCGTGTTGCCCGGGTCCGGGATCCAAGCAGGTCCGGTTACCTTGCGCAGCAGCGAGGCGGCGGTGTTTAGGGCGGATTCCGGACACAACGGCCCCCGAAAGGAAGTGCATCACCCCGGCCTTGGCGGAAAGATGCTTGTGTCTCCACAGAGGGATGTCCGGCCGAATCTCGAAAGCCCGGTGTCAACGCCTAGCGAGTGCTGTTACTCCCAACTGAGGTTGTTGCACTAGGTTCATCGCTTGGTCAATGTCCTGCCGGAGATCTCTGTCCACAGTTTCGGCCGGCAGAGTGAACGCCGCTTCCAGCGCATCAGAGAATCGGCTGTCCGTCCCGAACGTTCGCCCCTGCATTCGTAGGGCTCTACCGGCACAAATGAGTTCTACTGCTGTCACTGTGGCTACGGCGTCGATTGTCTGCTCCAACCGGGAAGCCGCCAAGCTGGCAAAGCTTGCATCCTCCTCGGTGCCGAAGGAAAGCACCACGGACTGCAGGCTGGCTGGCTGCGCGTTCGCACGAATAACGCCGACTGCGGCCGCAGCCACGTATTCAAGCATCATGACTCCGGATTGGCCTGAATCGTCGTGGGCGAGGAAAGGGGGCAGTCCTGTATATGTTGGATCGCAGAGCAGGTCAATTCTATGCAGGTGAGTGGCACAGGAAGCCCCCAGAGCCAGGTGCAGGGCGTCCAAGCGTCGAGAGAGCGATATCATCTGGAAAAGTCCGTGGTGCACAACGCCGTTGCTGCCGTCAGTCACAGATCCGTAGACCAGCGGATTTTCGTGACTGGAAACCACAAGCGTTTCCAGCAGTGTCCCAAGTGCGTCGAGCTCTTCTGCAATAGAACCCAAGACCTGCGGCAGTGTTCGCAGGCAGAATGGATCCTGGATCCGGGCAGCAGTAGTGGTTCCCGCGATGAGCGCACGGACTTTCTGAGTCATCTGCCGCGCCGCAGGCGAATCGGCGGCACGAGCCACCTCAGGGCTGAAAGCTTCGGGATTACCATGCATAGCAGCGAAGGATAATGCACTTACAGACGTAAGATTCTCCAGCAGAACGGTTAGCTTTTGATGGGCCAGGACAGCTTGGGCGATGGTGAGTGCACTTGAGCTGATGAACGGCAAGGCATCTTCCGTGGTCCAGTCCTTCAGGAGCGGGATGGAACTTCCGGGTCCTAAAGGCTGCCGCTCACCCAACAGGGTCAGTGCGGTTCCTGCCAGAGCTGGCAGGTCGGCTGTGCCGATTCCGCCGAACTCCCTAACTTTTGGCAGGAAGTCGTCGTTGATCATTGTTTGAAGGGCTTCGGCCACTTTGGGGTGGATGCCCGAACCGCCGGCCGCAAGCTGGGAAAGCCTAATGACCAGCATGGCGCGCACCACCTGCGGGGCCAAGACGCTGCCAGCATCGGTAGCGTGGCTCCTTAAAAGGTTCAGGCCATGAACATCGGCAGAACTGTTGGACTGCGGCAGGGAGACCGACTTGTTGGCACCCACCCCGGTGGAGCGTCCGTAGACAGGGCGAATCAGTGAAGTGGCTCGGGCGGAGTCTTGCGAAGCCTTCATACGGTCAAGGGCCGAGGGCGATAACCCGACTTGGACGCCCCCGGCAGCGACCGCTGCTATGTCGGACAGGCTCAAGTCGCGCCCGTTGATTTCAATCATTTTTTCCTTTCCTGAGATGTGGATCGTCAGCGCCAGACGTTCCAGCACTTCCGGCCACATCAATCCATCAAGTTTCTTCAGTCGGTACGTGGGATCAGCGGAAACATCGTCCAAACGCCATTGCTAGGGAAAGCAGGACGAGTGGGATGTCCTCCGGCGTGGCGGGCATCTGACTCGGTTTGAATGCTGCGAGACCTGCTTCAGCTACGGACTGGTCCCGGTTACCGGAGCTGCCGCTGACACCCCTGCCTTCGTATGCCTGCTCAACAGGCACGGCTGGGGTTGAATTGGTTGATTTGGTCGGTATTCAGGGAGAGTGTTTCGGCTCCTCTTAGGGCTGGTCCTATACAAGGTGTTCTTTCTCGGTGGCCGGTGCCCACATGAGGGTTACGACCAGGCCACACAAGAGGACGCCAGCCAGTGCAAACATAGTTCCCGGGATGCCCCAGCTGTCCAAAGTAAGAGGTAGCGCAAATGTTCCGGCGGCGGCCGCGATGCGACTGATCGAGTTCAGCAGCCCCACACCGGATCCGCGCAATCTGGTCGGGAACAGTTCCGGCGGATAAACCTGGGTGATGTTGGATCCCCCGGACATAACAAAGCTGTAGACAAGGAAGGGCGCCATGAGGATAAAGGCTGACATGTCGCTGACAAGGCCTAGAACTACGAGCGAAATCACGAGGATCACAAAGGTCCAGATGGTAAATGACCGGCGGGACATCTTGTGCATGAACCAAAGACCGACAATGCCCCCGGCCAACAAAAATAGGTTGATCAATAGATTCTGGAGGTCGTAGTCGGAGACTTTCAGGCCGTCCAAGATGGTGGGAACGAATGTGTAGATGGCAAAATACGGCAGTACCAGTGCACTGAAGAAGATCGCGCCGAAAGCAGTGCGCTTGCGCATTCCCCGACCAAACAGCTCGCGGTATCGGCCGGATGTTACTTCCACTTCGTAGTCGCTCGGATTCATCTCAACGTTGAGGAACCTGCGTATTATGGCCTTCGCCTCACTGACGCGCCCCTGGCTGATGAGCCATCCCGGGGACTCGGGCGTTCCGATGCGAACGAGAAGCACGATTACGGCAGGGATGGCTCCGCTTGCCAGCAGCCAGCGCCACGTGTCGGGGCCAAAGTCGATGTAGGCTCCCATGACGTTGGCCAGAACATATCCCACGGTCCACATAACCGTGAGGGAGGCGAGCATGAAGCCCCTGCTCTTTCGGGGTGCAAACTCCGACAGGAGTGTGGGCCCGACCGCGTAATCCGCTCCCAGCCCAAATCCAATCAATAGCCGCAGGACAAATAGAACTTCGACGTTGGGAGCAAAAAACTGTAGAGCCGACGCGACGGCGATGAGGATGAAGTTGAGCACGTAGACCCGTTGACGGCCGATCACATCGCTCACGCGGCCCAGGAAGAGGCTGCCGAAGAAGAGTCCGATCAATGCCGAACTGGCGAGCATGCCCTCCCAAAAGCCGCTGAGGTTCATCTGATCGGTTAGGGCGGGCAGGACCGCCCCGATGATGCCCAAGGCGAAGCCGTCAGAGAAGTTGGCACCAAAAGTCATGGCGGTGATCTTTAGGTGAAAACGACTGAAAGGGAGTTCGTCCAGAGTCGGGGCCGTGGACGTTGCGTTTGTTGGAATAGTCATTGCGACCTTTATTTTTCGAGGTGGTGCAGGACAGAGAGCACTACGGCGAGATCATCGCTAAGTCACCGTTTTCCGTGGGATAGGGCTGAGGCGGCAACTGTGGCCTAAAGGTGGCGATTCCCTGCTCGGTGGGAGGGAGCCATGGGGTACAGCGCAGAGAGATGGCCTGGCGCCGGTCAGGCCATGGAGTGCAAAGGACTGCTTGAGAGTCCCGGGAGGAACTCGACGAATGCGGCGCCAGGAGCCAGTATTTCTTTGGCCATTCTCACCGTGTCGGAGAATTGACTCAGGGCTACCACGATGCACGGCGTTGTGCTTTCGGCCGCTTCGCTATATCTGTCAGCCGGCGTGCTCCTGCAAACCGGAGGGCGCCTCGTCCAGAATGACAAGCAACTGCCCCTTCCGGCTGTCAAGCGATCCAGCGGGTAGTGTTCCAGACCCAGACTGTCCGTGATAGGGGGTGCCGTTGCGGTGTTCACGACTGGACTCCTGCATTGAATGGTATAGAAAACTCGGTACGTCACAAGCATGACCCCCATCACAGCATTAGCGCCAACTCGAATTGTTACTGATCTTCATTAGGGTTGCTTATAGACTGCTGAAATGGAAAAGCCCTCTTTGAGTCAGCTGGAACTCAGGCACTTGGTCACCTTTGCGGAAGTAGCGCGCGCTGAATCGTTCACGGCAGCCGCCCGTTCTCTGGGCTACACTCAATCCGCTGTGAGCCAGCAGATAAGCAGGCTTGAGCAGATCGTTGGTCACAGGCTCATAGAGCGATCCAACAACCGCTCGATCATATTGACCCCGGCAGGTCGCATCTTAATCACCCATGCCGATGCCATCCATGATCGACTTAAAAATGCTCTGGAGGACCTCTCTGCAATTCATCAGGGCCTCGCCGGCACACTTCGCATTGGGTGCTACGAGAGCATTAGCGTACGCGTGCTGCCGCAGGTTCTGAAGCTCTTCGCTGAGCGGTTTCCCCGCGTGCAGGTCCTTCTCACTGAACTGGACGACGATAGCGATCTACTCGGCCAGGTTGAATCAGGGGACTTGGATCTCACCTTCATGGTCTTCCCCCTCATCGATGGTCCCTTTGAAGCGGTGACCCTCCTCGAGGATCCATTTTTGCTGGTGGTGCCTAGCGATTCCACCCTCGCCAACGGAGTAGGGGCAATTTCCGCAGATGCCTTGTCAGGCCTCCCACTCATCACCTATGGACGAATGAGGGATGAGCACCAGATCGAAAGCAGACTCGGACGGCCTCAGCTCAAGAAACAGGTCGTCTTTCGAAGCAATCACAACGGAACTATCCTCAGTCTTATCGCCAACGGATATGGGTCTGCCATCCTTCCCCGCCTCGCTATCGACCCACACCGCGATGGAATAACCTGCCGTCCCTTGGCCCATGTCAACCCTCGGATCATCGGAATTGCATGGCGTCAGCAGCGCCTCCCGAACTTGTCCGCTAAAAGCTTCGTAGAGATCGCGACGCAGGTTGTATCCGAAATCGAGAATGGGTGGGCGTGAGTCCCGGGGATTGCCCAGTTCCCCGGCTCACGGCCAGAACCTGGGGAACTTCTCCGCAAGCGGGGCAGGCGATGCATCCGGCCAAGACGCCTAATGTCCGTTGTCAGTTAATCTGGCAGTGTTCACGTGGGAAAATGCCAGTTCTTCTG
>NZ_JBTZSU010000062.1:0-10280 GCF_054890965.1 Arthrobacter sp. C152 | reverse complement strand
CGCAGAATCCCAGGATCCCGCTACTTCAGGTGTCCACCAACAGAGGCTAACCCCATCGCTGATGTGATCGGTTTTGGCGTGTTGGTTAGGGTGCGGCGGCGAGTTGCGCGCCGCCGCAGACGTGGAGAACTTCTCCGGTGATGAATGAGGCCTTGTTGCTGGCTAGGAAGTCCACGGCGTTGACGATGTCTTCGGCAACGGCGAGGCGGCCGAGGACGGACATTTTCATATGCCGTTCGGTGAATGCGGCGAATTCTGCCTCGCTTCGTCCGCCGCGGGTGAAGGGTGTTTCGATCATGCTGGGGGCGACGGCATTCACTGTGACACCGAGGGAGCCGAGCTCCACGGCGAGGGACCGGGTGAGTCCGACGACGCCGGCTTTTGAGGTTACGTAGGCTGGAGGGCCGCCGGCGAGCCAAGTGCGGGACGTGATGTTCACGATGCGTCCGTTCCGGCTGTGGCGCCAGATCGGCAGCGCTGCTTGGCAGATGGTCATGGGTGCCCGGAGGTTGACGGCCATGGAAAGGTCCCATTGTTCCGGGACTGTATGTTCCAGACTGGTTTTGGGGTTATAGGCGGCGTTGTTGATGAGACGGTCCAGGCGGCCGAAACGCTGCCCGATCTGGTCCATCGCCTCGCGGATGGCGTCGTCGTCGGCGAGGTCGACGGCGATGGCCTCGACCGTCGCGCCTGTTTCACCGGATAGGCTGGCGGCCTTGTCGGAGGCGGCGGCAGCATTGGCGTCCAGGATGAGTACGGTGTCCCCGTTTTCGGCGAAGCGGCGGGCGATCGCTGCTCCAAGGGCGCCTGCGCCGCCGGTGACGAGTGCGACGGGAGTGGGGTGGGGCGAATCCATGTGTCCTTCTAGGTGTGTTGGTGGTTCAGGCGGGTTGGGGGGAGGGGATGGAGAAGGCCGGTTTGCCGCGGAGGTAAGCTGCGTTGAAGGCGGTTTTGTCCTTGTCGGGCCGTGTGGTGCTGAAATCTTCCACTGAGATCCAGCCGCTGTAACCGGACGCCTTCAGAAGGGCGAGTACTCTGTCGACGTCGACGATCCCTTCGTTGGTCGGTGTCCACCGGTGTTTCCAGGGGCCGCCGTCGGGGGAGGGAAAATAGGCTGCGTTTTTCAGATGGACGTGGCTCAGATGCCGTCCGAGGATCTGCAGTGCCATGTCGTGGTCCTCGTAACCTTCCACTACCAGGTTTCCCACGTCGTAGATGACGCCGACAGCTGTGTGTGGGAGGTGGCCCACCAGCTGTTGTGCCAGTGACGCGCTGGGGCAGATGGAACGTTGGTGGATTTCAATCTGGGCCTGGACGTGATGATGCTGGGCCAGGACCGCGACCTTGTTGAAGAAGTCGGTTGTTTCAGCAAATAGCTGATGGAACCCTTCCGGACCCATCCAGGGAGCACGCAAACGAATCGCGGGGACGTCATGGCGTTGGGCGATCAGCATGAGCCGGTCGACCTCGTCCAGGTCGCCTGGGTCGATGTACGGGGCAAGGGAAATGACTTCCAGCCCTGCTGCACGCGTCAAAGCACATATCTGGGCAATGTCAGTCTCGTCCGGCCGGATGGTGCAGCGGTTGTTGGTGATGAAGTCCGGCGTGCCGGCGCCGCCCACTTCAGGCGAAACCCGCCATTCGATTCCTAAATAGCGAGAGCTTGCTGCGGCATCGATGGCCTCTTCGGGTGACAGTTCAGGAAGGCAGGCGGAGTAGATACCCAGTTTCATGCTTCTCCTTGAAATAGGCGCCAACTTCCGGCGGTAATGGTTCTCTTTCCATCAATTAGAGGCTTGCGTCACATCCTTGTCCAAGGCTCATCGGGCAACCCCGTTATGCTTGAAATGTATAGGTGGAGGGTTTAATGGAACTTCGTCAGCTGCATTACTTCCTGGCTATTGCCGAGGAAGGTTCCATTAATCGGGCCGCTGAGCGGCTTCTCGTGTCGCAACCGTCGCTGAGCAGGCAGCTGCAGCTTCTGGAGCGCCAGCTCGGACATGAACTGATGATGCGGAACGCCAAGGGAGTGTCCCTTACACAGGCTGGTGAGGCATTACGTGATCATGCGCGTCGCATCGTGGCTCTGGAGGCGGCGACAGCAGACGTTCTTGCGGAGGGTCTTCCCGCCAAGGAGGTTGTTTCCCTGGGGGTGCCGCCGGGTACGTCGGCCGAATGGCTTGTGGGGCTGGTGCGTGAGTTGAAGGACGGAACCCCGGCTTGCGCACCAACCTTGATTGAGGCCTACAGCTCGGTCCAGTTGCGGATGCTTCGGGAGGGGCGGCAGGATCTGGCCATCGTGCACCAGCAGCCGCCGGATGATTACTCTTCGTGGAAGCTGCACCAGGAACCCTTCGGGTTGGCCGTACGGCCTGGTTCGGCACTGCAGAATGAGGACAATCTGACGGTGTCCTCCCTGAATGGAATGCGGGTTTTGATCCACTCCCGGGAGCAGGTGCCGACACAGCAGGAGGGAATTCTTCGCAGTGCCCTTGAGGCGGGTGTGCAGCCGAAATGGCAGTTTGCGCAGTTCGTCGAGCACGCCAGGGCCAGCGCTGAAGCCGCCGACGCCGACGGGGCCCTTATTAGCCAACTAACGGCTCAGCGCCAGCTCCCCGGGTGGCAGTGGAGGCCAATTCAGGGGCTCCCCCTCGAGATGACAATGTGGCTGGTGTCTCAACGGCAAACCAGAGCCGCCGTGAAGGCGGCGGCACAAACCATCGTTGCCTATGCGGCAGCGAATCACCCTGGGTTATCCCACGAGGGGACGCCAGGTATGGCTGAAGCCGACAGGAGGGATCGGGCGTAACCATTGCACAAGGGACAGACACCTTAGGTTGTTTGCGGGCCAGAGCCGCCCAGTAGGATGCTAAGATCCCTGGCCCCTTGAACGACGGCCTCGCCTAAACGGGGAATGTCTTCGACTGAGATGCGGTAGGCCGGGGCGGAGATTGCGACGGCGGCCGGGGCATCGCCTTGATGATCCTTCACTGACGCGGCCACCGAGATGTAGTCCAGGCTGGACTCGCGGTTATTGATCGCGTATCCCCGTTCGCGGACGCCGGCCAGATCGGCCCTGAGGGATTCTGCGGTGATCAGGGCGTTTGGCGTGGTGGCTGCCAGAGGGTTGTCCTGCAGCCACTGCTGCAATTCGGCCTCATTCATTGTGGCCAGCAATGCCTTGCCCACCGAGCTTGCATTGGCAGGCCGAACATCCCCGGCCCGGGTTGATACCCGCACCCCGGCCTGGGGCTGGTGCACGGCCAGGTAGACCACCCCGTGCGGTGAGAGCTGACCCAGCAGTGCCGCTTCTCCGACAGACGCCGCCAACCCACGAAGGACGGGTTCGGCCTCCCGGACGATATCTACCGCTTCCAGCGCGACGGCGCCCAGTTGTACCAGCCGAAGGCTTAACGAGTACAAGTGGGTCGCCGGGTTTTGCCGGACCAATCCGGCCTGGGCGAGTTGAACGAGGAGCCGTCGGACCGTACTGGAGGGCAGTGATGCCAGGGCTGCTATTTCGCCCAGGCTGAGTTCGGGTTTTCCCGCGCCGAACGAGAACAGGACGGAAGCGGCGCGCTCGATAACGGCGCTCCGCTCAGCAGAACCGGCTTCATTGGGTGGCATGTACCTATGCTTTCGGCGGCTGAAGGCTCCTGTCAATCCGCGCCAGCATTCGCACTTGACGATCCAATGTCATGGGAGTCACACTGGAGGTACCATTGGATGGAATGCATTCCATCTAGTGGAACGGCTCGTTTTCAATGGGCCGTTCTGGACAGCTAAAAGAAAGCAAGCAGATGACTGAATCCGCGCCAATGACCAGCCGCGGCACCCGGGCGCAGCCCACTGATGTGCGCAAGGCGGTAACTGCGAGTGTCGTAGGCACCGTCCTTGAGTGGTATGACTTCTATATCTATGGGACTGCGGCGACGCTCGTTCTGGGCAAGCTGTTCTTCCCCGCCATGAATCCGACGGCTGCCACCCTCGCCGCTTTTGTAACCTATGGGATCGGTTTCTTCCTCAAGCCTGTCGGGGGAGTGATTCTGAGCAGGTTCGGGGACCGGTACGGGCGTAAGCGGGTCATGATCATCAGCCTGGTTGTCATGGGCCTGGCCACGGGCGGTGTTGGGCTGCTTCCCACTTACGCCCAGATCGGCGTCGGCGCTCCACTTCTGCTCGTTCTGCTCCGCCTGCTGCAGAGCATCGGAGCCGGCGCCGAGTATGGCAGCGCCATCACCATGGTCGCCGAATTTTCCTCCAACCGCCGTCGCGGGCTTCTCGCGAGCCTCCCCGCCCTGGGCGTATCTCTGGGAATTCTGCTCGGGACAGGGATTTTTGCGCTGCTGTCACTGCTGCCTCAGGAAGCCTTCCAGTCCTGGGGCTGGCGGGTGCCGTTCATTCTGGGCCTGTCATTGGTGGGCGTGGGCCTGTACATGCGGCTGCGTGTGCCCGAAACACCGGAATTCGCCGAACTCACGGCAGCAAACAAGGTCGTCAAGGCGCCGATCAGGCAGCTTTGGAAAACTCAGCGGCGCAACCTGTTTATCGCTGCAGGGGCACGCTCGGCTGACGCAGTTGGTGGACAGCTGTACAACGTCTTCGCCATCACCTACTGCACCGAATTTCTGAAGCTGCCCGCCTATGTCGGCCTGACAGGGGTCATGGCCGCGAACTTTGTCGGCCTTGCCGTGATCCCCCTGACCGGCGTTCTGTGTGACCGATTCGGCCGCCGCCCTGTCTACCTCAGCGGGTTGGCTTTCCTCGCACTCTTTGCCTTCCCCTTCTTCTGGATGCTGGAGACACGGGAGTTCCCGCTCGTCGTTATCGCCCTGGTGCTGGCCTACGGCCTGGGCGTAAAGGTGATCCTCTCCACCTCCGGGGCGTACCTGGCAGAACTGTTCGATGCCAAGGTCCGCAACAGCGCCGTCACCTTGGCAAGGACCGCCTCGGACCCGATCGCCGGCGTCACGCCCTTGATCGCTACCGCCTTGCTGGCCGCCACGGCCTCATACTGGTCCGTCGGCGTCTTCCTGCTCGTCTTCCTGGCCATCGCCTTCCTCTGCGTGTACATCGGACCCGAAACCCGCCGGACCAGCGAGTTCCGCCTCGGAGAAGGGGTCCCTGCAGAAACAATTACCCGTACCACCGAGACCCAGGATCAGAAAAAGTGAAGCGAGTTGTCATTGTCGGTGGAGGCCTGGGAGGCGTAGCTGCTGCACTTGCAGCGGCCCGGTTGGGAGTTTCCAGCCTCATTATTTCGGAATGCGACTGGATCGGGGGCCAGATATCCAGCCAAGCCATCCCGCCGGATGAGCACCCATGGATCGAAATGACCGGCTGCACAGCCAGCTACCGCAGCTTTCGAAACCGGGTGAGGGACTTCTACCGCTCAAATTATCCGCTCACTGCGGCCGCACGGCGCAAAGAAGCTTTAAACCCAGGCCTTGGAAATATCGGCCCGCTCGCCCACGAACCTTTTGTCGCAGAAATGGTGCTCGAGCAGATGCTCGCGCCTTGGCGCAGCCGCGGGCTCGTTGAAATCCTTCGAGGATGGACAGCGACCGGAGCCGACGTCCAGGAAGACCGGGTCAGATCCGTCACCATCCGCAACGACGAGGGTGCAGAGCGGGACATCACCGGCGACTACTTCCTGGACGCCACAGACCTGGGAGACCTCGTTGCCGTTGCCGGCGTCGAGCACGTCATCGGTGCCGAGAGCCAAGCAGAGACCGGCGAGCTGCACGCCCTGCAGGGGCCCGCGGATCCACGGGACCAGCAAGCCATCACCTGGGCCATGGCCCTGCGGCTCTCCCCGCACACCGACAACGTCATCGACAAGCCCTCACAGTACGACCGCTGGCGCAACTACCAGCCTGACTTTTGGCCCGGACCGATGCTCGGATGGCAGGTCTCCGATTACGTCACGCATGAAAGCCGCTACCGGCCGCTCATGCTCAACGAGCCCGACAGCTCAGGCCTGTTCTACGACCTCTGGCACGCCCGGCGGGTGCTGGCCGCCGAACAAATGGATGGCGACTGGGAATCCGACACCACAATAGCCGCCTGGCCCATGATGGACTACTGGGAAATTCCACTACTTGGCGGGAACACCAATGACACCGTTAAAGCCCTGCAGGAAGCCAAAGAATTCACCCGCTCCTTCCTGTATTGGATGCAAACCGAGGCTCCCCGGCACGACGGAGGAACCGGCTACCCCGAACTCCGACCACACGGAGAAGCAACAGGAACATCGGACGGCCTCGCGAAAATGCCCTACATCCGGGAAGGCCGCAGAATTCAGGCTGACTTCACCGTGGTTGAAGAACACATCGGCGTGGCAGCACGACCAGGCAAGACAGGTGCCGAGCCATTCCGCGATTCAGTTGGAATTGGCGCCTACCGCATGGACCTGCACCCATCCAGCTCAGGACGGAACACCATCGACCTGGACTCCTGGCCATTCGAGATCCCTCTGGGCGCCCTCATCCCCGTAAGGCTGAACAACGTCATTCCCGCGGGGAAAACCATGGGAACAACCCACCTTACTAACGGGGCCTATCGCGTCCACCCCGTCGAATGGGCAACAGGAGAAGCTGCCGGCGCCCTGGCCGCCTACTGCCTCCAAAGCAAGACCACCCCTCGCGAGACCCGTGACCAGGATTTTCTACTCGAAGATTTCCAATCGGTCCTCTCCGCGAAACTCGACATCGACCTGCACTGGCCCGGGTTTGGAGCCCTGACACCTCTGCGCAGGTTCGGCTACATCCAAACCGCCAACAGTTAGCCCTGCACCTTCCCGTCATGGTCACCGCAAGGTGGCCGTAACGCCTTTCCGCAACCAATGTGTACAAAACCCGGGCCGGCTGGCCCGGCAATCCGAAAGGCCAGGAGCGAATGCCCGACTCGCCGCGTCGAATGTTTCTCGTCGGTTCTGAAGCCACCAAGGCCATGTCGCCGCCACTGTGGAACAAGGTCTTCGAACAGCTCCAGCACGACTGGATTTACGAAGGATGGGACGTACCCTCAAGCCACGACATGGACGAGGTCCGCCAACGGCTTCTTGACCCCGCCGTAGGGGCCGCAAACGTCACCATGCCTCACAAAAACTGGGCCGCGCATACAGCAGACAAAGCAACAACAGAAGTCACCCTCAGCGGGGCGGCCAACCTGCTCGTGCATCGGGACCGGAAGCTGGAGGCACACAACACCGACATAACAGCCTGCCAGGACCTGCTGCCTTCCGGTAACCGGACCCATGCCGTCTTCTTCGGTGCGGGCGGCGCAGCCCGAGCTGCCCTCGTGGCACTCCGCCACACGGTACAACTTCTCACGATTACCGATCGCGACCAAGCAGCTTCATCAGAACTTGCCGCCCTCGCCCGTACCCTGGGAATAGAAACCCAGATCTCCAACTGGGAGCAAGCACAAGAGCGTGCGGACCAAGCGTCAATCATCGTAAACGCAACCCCCATCGGCAAGACAGAAGACGACCCACCCGTCTGGGGAACCAGCAGGCTGCTTGAGGACGCATTCGTTTACGACTTCGTCTACGGAGGCCACGAAACAGCCACGATCAGCAGCGCAAGGAAACAAGGGCTAAAGTACGCCGACGGATGGGATCACCTCCGAGCACAGGCGCTGGCCATGATCCCCATCCTCGACTTTCCGGCACAAACGCGCCAAATACTGCCGACGGTCCTTGCGGCCCTCAAAGAAGCAGCTGCTACCGTCATCGCCTAAAAGCACCTGCTCATTGTTTCAGCTGCACCAAAGGTGACTGGGCGGCGCCTGCAGCTACGGCCGGTCCGTCACGTACGCTGCTCATCGTGGGCGCCATTCTGCCGTCCTCGTTTGGTGCGTGCCCCCGGAGGTCAAGAGCTGAATCGCGTCAGAATAATGCGGAACTCCGCTTTACGGACAGACGGCTCATGACGCTCTCAGATGTCATCCTGACAGTGGGAGGGAGGTGGATTCGGGATGCCACAGCTCGAGAATCTTCGAAATAGCCAGAAGAATCTGGATCTGACGAGGATGTGTCTGGCGCCGGGGGCCGGCATGGGACTTCTTGCGACCTTGCGAGCGTCCTAAAACAAGGCCCGCCTCGGTCGGCAGCTGAATCTTCCCTGGTCAGCAGGCCTCGACGTCAGGTTGGGGTGTACGTCTAGTTGACGGCTCCGAGGTGTAGTGATCAGTGTGCCAACGCATTCGGGGTTGGGGCGGCTGACTGCCTGCCCTGGCCTATCGAGATCCGGCGGAAGCCGTATCGGCGCAACTGTAAGAAAGTTGCCTCCCAACGGTAGGCGGTGGTGCGGTAGATGTGCCTGGAGAAGCTTATCGGTCTGTCGTTCCACGCATAGGCCGTGAAAGCTTGGACGAGCAGGGGCTGATCCTTGCCGGATTTTGATCAGGGGGAGAGGTCTTGATCCGCCGACTCGGCAGTGATTTCGCGTTTGGCGAGGTGGGCATGTCTGAGCTGACGGCCGAATTGAGAATGAATTTCCGTCGAATTTGGCGAGCAGGAGCCCCTTGCCGTGAGTATTTGAAGGCTTGGAGGCCAGTCGATATTGCGTTTCGGGGCCATTGATATTGCCGGTGGGGGCCAGCGTCCGTGGCTATGGGGGCCGCTGGCCCCCACCGGCGTTTCTCACTGCGTCATTGTGGCGTGTTCACGCATGTTGTGGTTGCCGGTATCTACCCAGATGGTGTAGTGCACGATGCGGTCCATGATCGCATCGGCGTGGACCCCCGAGCCGAGCCGCTGGTGCCAGTCCTTCTTGGCGTACTGGGTGCAGAACACGGTCGAAGCTGTGTCGTACCTGCGCTCGAGTAGCTCCAGCAGCATGCTGCGCATGCCCTCGTCGGGGTGGTCGAGAAGCCATTCGTCGATCACCAGCAGGGTGAAGGCCGCGTACTTCTTCAGGAACTTCGTGGCGCCCAATGGCTTATCCTTCGCCAGTGCCCAGGCTTCCTCGAGGTCGGGCATGCGGACGTAATGGGCCCGGATCCGGTGCAGACAGGCCTGCTTGGCCAGCGCGCACCCAAGGTAGGACTTCCCGGACCCGGTAAATCCTTGAAACACGACGTTCTGCTGCCGTTCGATGAACGAGCACGTGCCGAGCTGGGCGATCAGGCTCCGGTCCAGGCCGCGTTCGTCCACGAGGTCGAGCCGGCGCAGGTCCGCGCCCGGATAGCGTAGCCCGGCCCGTCGGATCAGTCCCTCGACCTTGGCGTGGTTGAACCCTGAGTGGGCCTCGTCGACGATCAGGCGGATTCGTTCCTCGAAGGCCATGCCAAGCACGAGCGTCTCATCCTGGGCCTCGAGTGCTTCGAGCATCGGGACGGCGCCCATCTCACGGAGCTTGCGTTTGGTTTCCGTATCGATCCCGCTCATTTGGCGCCACCTGCGTAGTACTCGGCGCCGCGCACGTAGCCACCGTGTTCGACTCGTTCATCCCGTGGTGGCCTGAACCCCGCGGCTTTGTCTTGCTCCGTGACCAGAATCGGCTGCAGATGCGCATACCGCGGGGATCTCACGTGGCCGGCCAACGCAAGCCGGCAGGCCGCCTCGAGCCGTTCGGCCGAGTAGCGCCGGGAAAGCCGCAACACGGCCAGTGCCGCGTCCAGGCCCTGCACGGCGACCGGAACGGACTCGAAGATCCGGTTGACTACCGTCACAGCTGCCGGGCCGATCCGTTCGGCCCATTCCCGCACCCGGGCCGGGTCCCATTGCCGGTACTTCTCGCCGGCAGGCAGGTCGGCATCGTTGGTGCGGTACTCGTTGGCCGCGCTCTCGGGCAGCAGCAGGTGGCTGGTCAGCCGTTAGGTGCCCCTGTAAGCCTGGAGCACCCGATCGGTGATCCGCAGGTCCACCGTGGTGCCGATGTTGGCAAAGGGCACGGAGTAGTAGTTCCTCTCCCAGACCACGTGCCCGTTCCGGCCCACCCGGCGCCCGTAGACCCACCTGCTGATCTCGTAAGCGGCTGCCGGCAATCCCGTCAGTAGTGGCTGCTCCTCAGCTGCGAACACGCTGGCCCTGGACCCTGGCCGTTTCTGGAATGGCTCCGCGTTATACGCAGCTACCCGGTCGATAATGGCGGCCCTGAGTTCCGGCAACGAGGTGAATTGCTGCTGGCGCAGCCCGGCGATGACCCAGGTAGCCGCGTGGGCGACTGTGTTCTCCACGCTGGCCTTGTCCTTGTTATCCCGAGTTCGGGATAAGAAGGATTATTCCGAGGATTCCGTTATCCCGGGTTGTTTACATTTTTCTTGTCCTGCCG
>NZ_JBTZSU010000061.1:0-11360 GCF_054890965.1 Arthrobacter sp. C152 | reverse complement strand
GACACCCATCAAGCATCCCGGCTAAACCAGCCAAGGTTTAGGAGACACGCCCTAGCGCTGGTGGCCGGGTGTTCTATGGCCGCGGTGTGCGGACCACCTCGCTGATCCATTGCCTGGTCTTCTCGTCCACCGGCCCGGCGACCTTGGTTTGACGGGCCGCCCGGTCGGCTTTGACCTTCTGGAACACCATCCGGCCCAGGCCGGCAAACACTGCGGCGGCAACCACCGGCAGGAGGACGGACTTCGAATTCTCAGCCATGGCGCAATCCTAGTGAAGGGCGCCGGGCAACTCCAGAACCACCGTTCCGGCCGCGGCGGCAGCGCGGTCCGGGCCCCGATTTCACGGAATACAACGGGGTGCGCGCGGCCCGGTAGAATAGGAGGGCAAGCTCGCGGAGCGCCCCACCTCATCGTTGACCATAGCAGTTGCCCAACTGTCCCCAAGATCCTGGTAGGCGTGAGACGGCACTACTCCGCTGCGCCCTTACCCAAGCTCACGCACAGGAGTTACCGGATGCCCCGGATCGTTGTTGACGTCATGCCCAAGCCCGAGATTCTGGACCCGCAGGGGAAGGCGATCGTTGGCGCTCTCCCCCGGCTGGGCTTCACCAGCTTCAGCTCTGTCCGCCAGGGCAAGCGATTTGAACTCACGGTCGACGGCGAGGTGACCGAGGACATCCTGGCCCAGGCCCGCAACGCCGCCGAAACCCTCCTGTCCAACCCGGTCATCGAGGACGTCGTCAACGTCGAGGTCGTCGAGGCCTGAGATGACTGAACTTCCCCTGATCGGCGAAGCCGTCGCCGTCGCGGCGGAACCGCGCCTGGCCGGCGCCCGCATCGGCGTCGTCACCTTCCCCGGCACCCTTGACGACCGGGACGCAGCCCGCGCCGTCCGGCTGGCCGGCGGCACCGCCGTCGAACTCTGGCACGGCGACGCCGAACTCGGCGATGTAGACGCCGTCATCATCCCCGGCGGTTTCTCCTACGGCGACTACCTGCGCGCGGGCGCCATTGCCCGCTTCGCGCCCCTGATGTCGAAGATCATTGACGCCGCCAACAGCGACGCCAAGCTTCCCGTCCTGGGCATCTGCAACGGTTTCCAGATCCTCACCGAGTCGCACCTGCTGCCCGGTTCGATGATCAAGAACGACCACCTGAAGTTCCTGTGCCGCGACCAGGTGCTGCGCGTCGAGAACAGCAACACGGCGTGGACGCTGGACTACCAGGCAGGCCAGGAAATCACCATTCCGCTGAAGAACCAGGACGGCCAGTACATCGCGGACGAGAAGACCCTCGACGCCCTGGAGGCCGAGGGCCGCGTCGTCTTCCGCTACGTGGGCTTCAACCCGAACGGGTCCCGCCGCGACATCGCCGGCATCTCCAACGCTGCCGGCAACGTGGTGGGCCTCATGCCGCACCCCGAGCACGCCGTGGAGCCGGGCTTCGGCCCGGAGTCGTTGGACGGGATCGGCGGGTCCGACACCGACGGACTCGGATTCTTCACCTCCGTACTGAACAAGATTGTGGGAGGCGACAAGTGACCACCGAAACCAGCAAGAAGTTCAACATCGACACCGTCGAGAACGCCGCCAAGACCCCGGACACGGAACTGCCCTGGGCAGAGCTGGGCCTGAAGCAGAACGAATTCGACGAGATCGTCAAGGTCCTGGGCCGCCGCCCCACCGGCGCCGAACTGGCCATGTACTCCGTCATGTGGAGCGAGCACTGCTCCTACAAGTCCTCCAAGAACCACCTGCGCCAGTTCGGCCAGAAGGTCACCGAGGAAATGAAGAAGGACATGCTGGTGGGCATCGGCGAAAACGCCGGCGTGACCAACCTGGGGGACGGCTGGGCCGTGACCTTCAAGATCGAATCGCACAACTCGCCGTCGTTCGTTGAGCCCTACCAGGGTGCCGCGACCGGCATCGGCGGCATTGTGCGCGACATCATCTCCATGGGCGCCCGCCCCGTGGCCGTCATGGACCCGCTGCGCTTCGGTGCCATCGACCACCCGGACACCGCCCGCGTCATGCACGGTGCCGTGGCCGGCATCGGCGGCTACGGCAACTCCCTGGGCCTGCCGAACATCGGCGGCGAGATGGTCTTCGACTCTGTCTACCAGGGCAACCCGCTGGTCAACGCCCTCGCGGTAGGCGTCATGCGCCACGAGGACATCCGCCTGGCCAACGCCTCCGGCAAGGGCAACAAGGTGGTCCTGTTCGGTGCGCGCACCGGCGGTGACGGCATCGGCGGCGCGTCCGTGCTGGCCTCCGAGTCCTTCGACGACACCAAGCCGTCCAAGCGCCCCGCAGTGCAGGTGGGCGACCCCTTCGCCGAGAAGGTCCTCATCGAGTGCTGCCTGGAGCTCTTCAAGGGCTCCCTGGTGGAAGGCATCCAGGACCTCGGCGCGGCCGGCATTTCCTGCGCCACGTCCGAGCTGGCTTCCAACGGCGACGGCGGCATGCAGGTTGAGCTGACCTCCGTGCTGCTGCGTGACCCCACGCTGACCCCGGGCGAGATCCTGATGTCCGAGTCGCAGGAACGCATGATGGCCGTGGTCACCCCGGAGAACGTGGAAGCGTTCGAAGCCGTCATGGACAAGTGGGCCGTGGAGTACTCCTGGCTGGGCGAGGTGACCGACACCGGCCGCCTGATCATCACCTGGGAAGGCGACGTGATCGTCGACGTCGATCCCCGCACCGTGGCGCACGACGGCCCGGTCTACGACCGCCCGTTCGCCCGTCCCGAGTGGCAGGACGCCGTCCAGGCCGACACCTTCACCGGCTCGGTGCAGGACGCCGGCCGCCCGTGGAGCCCGGCCTCGCTGGCGGCTGCCGTGACGGAACTCGTGGCATCGCCGAACATGTGCTCCAAGTCCTGGATCACCAACCAGTACGACCGGTACGTCGGCGGCAACACCTCCATGGCGTTCCCGGACGACGCCGGCGTGGTCCGCGTTGATGAGGAGACCGGCCTCGGCGTGGCCCTCGCAACTGACGCCAACGGCCGCTACACCTACCTGGACCCGTACCACGGCGCGCAGCTGGCACTGGCCGAGGCGTACCGAAACGTTGCCACCGCAGGTGCCATCCCCATGGCGGTCAGCGACTGCCTGAACTTCGGCTCCCCCGAGGACCCGGACGTCATGTGGCAGCTCGCCGAGGCCATCCGCGGCCTGTCCGACGCCTGCATGGTGCTGGGCATCCCGGTCACCGGCGGCAACGTCTCGCTGTACAACCAGACGGGCACCACGCCCATCCACCCCTCCCCCGTGGTGGCTGTGCTGGGCAAGCTCGACGACGTCGCGCGCCGCACGCCGTCGGGCTGGCGTGAGGACGGCCAGGCCATCTACCTGCTGGGCACCACGGGTGCCGAGCTGGACGGCTCGGAGTGGGCGAACATGCGCGGGCACCTGGGCGGCCAGCCGCCGAAGGTGGACCTCGAGGCCGAACGCGCCCTGGGTGAGATCCTGATCAACGCCTCGCGCGACGGCATGATCGATTCCGCGCACGACCTCTCCGAAGGCGGCCTGGCAGCGGCCCTCGTGGAGTCCTCGCTGCGCTACGGCGTAGGCGCCCGGATTGCCCTGCAGGATGTCATGGACCGGGACGGCGTGGACCTGTTCACGGCGCTCTTCTCCGAGTCCCAGGGCCGTGCCGTGGTGGGCGTTCCCCGCTCCGAGGAAGTCCGCTTCACG
Organism: Arthrobacter sp. C152; assembly: GCF_054890965.1. Classification (NCBI taxonomy): domain Bacteria; kingdom Bacillati; phylum Actinomycetota; class Actinomycetes; order Micrococcales; family Micrococcaceae; genus Arthrobacter; species Arthrobacter sp. C152. The sequence goes on along the minus strand of NZ_JBTZSU010000061.1, from coordinate 7,663 downwards.
GACATGTGCACCGCACGCGGCTTCGCGCACACCCGCATCGGCGTGGTGGACGCGGCCAGCGGCACCCTGGAGATCAACGGCGTGGAGGGCCTGTCCCTGGACGCCCTCCGCGAAGCCCACGAAGGGACCCTGCCGAAGTACTTCGGCTGACCTCCCCATCGATTGCTCCGTAACTGCCCTTTTGAGCCCTCAAAACGGCGGTTACGGAGCTTTCGTTCTTAACGATCCCTCCGCCAGCCGGCGAGGGACCCGGCCTGAGCTTGCGAAGGCCGGGAGCCGGTGGGGAGCACTCGTTTTTAAGAACCCCTCCGCCAGCCGGCCTGTGCCAGGGCAACAAGCACCTTGGCGGCGGCCGGCTTCGCATCGTTGACCATGTGTCGCTTGGAAATCCTGACCTCAGTCCACCCCAGGGCGGCATACCGTTCAGAGCGCGCTATGTCACTGGCAATCTGGCTTGCATCGCCGTGATGCTCGCCCTCGTACTCGATCCCGATCCTGTATTTGCGATAGGACAGGTCGGGCTCATGATGCCTGGCGCCGTCCTCAGTAATGATCGGGACGTTCAACTCGGGTTCGGGCAGGCCCGCGCGCACAATCGCGAGCCGCAGCAAGGTTTCCTGCGGTGAATCCGATCCAACCCGGATGAGTTCCAGAGCCTCCCTCGCCTTCCGGAGCCCCCGCTTTCCACGGTGTTTATCAATCGTCCGCTGCAGGTCCCATATGCTGCACAGCGGCATGTTCCGGCCCTCAAATTCGGGCCGCGGAACGCGGACGCAGGCATCCCCCATGGCCACGGTTTCGTCAACGGACAGCAGCTCAGCCATGTCCAGCCACGTCCGCTCCGGCGTTGTCACGGGAATGCCGTCAATTGTGGTGACTTCATCCTCAAACAGCTTCATGCGGTGCACGATGACGTGCGGCCTGTCCAGGTGGGCTGCCCCTTCGGGACGGATGAGGTGGAATACGTCAAAGGGCCCGTCCTGGCACCGCTGAGGGAGTGAATGGAGCCCGGCAGCCGTAACATGCGAGGCAGCGCAGAGCTCGTTGACCTCGATGAACGGCCGCACCCTGACGCTCAAGGCGAGCTCCGCCGTCGGGCCGTCCGCTCTGATGCCCTTACCAAGCCTGCTGAGGGAACGATGCCTGAGGCGCTTGGCCGAGACCCCTTCCCGTGCAGCCTCAGCCGCAGTGAAGGGGCGGCCCTCAAGTACTTCCGGAAGCGGACGTGCAGTCTTCATTGCTACATCAGACCAAAACCGTGCAATGTCCGCAGAAGTTATCCACACCCCGCATCGACTGCTCCGTAAACGCCCTTTTGAGGCGCCAAAAGGGCGTTTACGGAGCAATCGATGGGGTTAGTCCTCGCTGTGGAGCTCCCGCTGACGGGCGCTGAGCAGCTCGATCTCGGGCCGGCCGGCCACGAAGCGTTCGACGGCGGCCAGCACCTCCACGAGGTGGGGCCGGTCCGCTGCCACCAGGCCAACCCCCAGCTGGGTGCGCCGGTACTGGTGATGGTCCCCCACCTCGGCCACGGAGATATCGAAGCGGCGCCTCAGTTCGGCGAGCAGGGGACGGACCACGGAGCGCTTCTCCTTCAGGCTGTGCACGTCGCCCAGGAGGATGTCGAACTCGATCCAGCCGATCCACATGGCACGGCCTTTCGTTAGTCGATGGTGAGCTCGCCCATCAGGTCCCAGCCCTCGCCGTCGAGCTGGCGGCTGATGATGCGGGGGGTCTCGGCGAGCGCCTGGGGCATGTCCGCCATGGCCTGCTTGAAGTGGGTACTGTTGACATGGTCGCCCGCTGCATCATCCTTGAAGGCCTCCACCAGGACGAACTCGTTCGGGTCATCCACGCTGCGGGACCAGTCGAACCACAGGTTGCCCGGCTCCTGCCGGGTGGCCTTGGTGAAGTCGTCCACCAGGTCCAGCCAGCGCTCCGACCAGTCGGGCTTGACCTTGAACTTAACGACGATGAAAATCACGGGGTTGGTCCTTCCTTGGCGAGTGCTCGTGCCCCTTCAATGTACCGGGCGGTCACGTGCCGCTGGGCCGCACGGGTGACCATTCCGCCGGCCGCGTAGAACCAGTTGGCGGGCCTGCTGAAGGCGCGGATCCGGAGCCAGACCTCCCCCTGGCCGTTGATCTCCACCTCGAAGGATTCCTCGCCCCGCGCGGGATGTCCCGGCAGCGTCCCATAGCCGAATCCCGCGGACTGCGGCATGCCGTCCGCGGAAGGCTCGCGGACCCACACCACCTCGCAGGGCGCGTTCAGGCGGAAGGGGCCGGCGCCGAAGCCGCTCACCACCCGCGCCCCGGGCACCGCCCTCGGTGAATCTGCCCGAACCCGCAGCCCGGCCCGGCGCTGCAGTTCCCACCCCAGGATGCCGTCCGCCACCCGCCTGTAGACGGCCAGGCCGCTGCCCAGCCATGCCTCCTCCACAACCTGGTCAAACCCTTCGGGGGCAGTGCCCTGCTCGGTGCTTCCCACCCCCGGATAGTTCAAGCCGCCCTGTCCCCCGTCAGTCAACCGTTCCTGCCCCTCCGAGGCGTGCCCAGCCCAACTGCTCCTGCTGCTTTCTGCTCAAGCCCGAAACCACCAGGTCGTAGGAGTCCTCCACCATGTCTCGGACCATGTCGTCCGGCAGTGACCCGTCCAGGCGGATGCCGTTCCAGTGCGTCTTGTTCATATGCCAGGCACCGGTGATCTCCGGGTGTACTGACCGCAGCTGCACGGCCAAAGCTGGCTCGCACTTCAGGTTGACGTAGAAGTCGCGCGTGTCCATGGAGGATAACGCGAAGAGCTTGGCCTCATGCCTGGCTCCGCCGGCAACCCGGGACCGGACTTTGAACACCGAAGTTTCCGGCCCGAAGGGAAAATCCTCATAGGCGCCGGGGAAGGAAAGGCAGATTCTCCGCAGGGCAGCTGGGTCCATGAACGAAGCCTATAAAGCCGGACCCTGCGGTGCTAGTCTGCGAGGATGTCACACGATCAGGGAGCCATACCTGTCCTGGATCTGAGTAGCGCACGGCAGCCCTACGGTTCGTTCCGCCCTGAATTTATCGAGCAGTTGCGGCATGCCACGCATGATGTGGGGTTCTTCCAGGTCACCGGCTACGGCGGGTCCCCGAACCAGGCCGAGCACCTCCTGGACGTGGTCCGGCGGTTCTTCGAACTGCCCCTTGAGGAGCGGATGAAGCTGGATAACCGCCTGTCGCCGCATTTCCGCGGCTATACCCGGATGGGAACCGAGGTGACGCAGGGCAGGGCGGATGCCCGCGAACAGATCGACTACTCCCCCGAACGCGCCCCGGTGAAGGACTATCCGGCCGACCAGCCGTACTGGCTGCTGCAGGGCCCGAACCTCTGGCCGGACGATGCCTTTCCGGAGTTGAAGCCGGCAGCGATGGCGTGGGCCGGGCTGATGTCCGAGGTCGGCATGGAACTGCTGCGGGCCATCGCGGTGTCCCTGCAGCAGCCCGAGGACTACTTTGACGAGCCGTTCCGGGACGCCCCGGCATGGATGGGCAAGCTGGTGCACTACGTCGGCGGCGTGGTAGAAGAGGCCGGCGACCAGGGCGTGGGTTCCCATGCCGACTACGGCTTCGTCACCCTCCTGCTCCAGGACGACGTCGGCGGCCTTGAGGTGCTGCCTCCGGGCGCCACCGAATGGCTGCCCGTGGAGCCCCTTCGCGGTGCCCTCGTGGTGAACCTCGGTGAGATGCTGGAGGTGGCTACGGAAGGCTACCTTGCCGCAACCATCCACCGGGTCCAGGCGCCGCCGCCGGGCGTGGACCGGTACTCTGTCCCGTTTTTCTGGTCCCCGCGGCTTGACGCCGAGATCGGCCCGGTGCCGCTCCCGCCGGAATTGAAGGCCCAGGCACGCGGCATCACCGACGATCCCGGCAATCCCCTGCTCTCGACGTTCGGCCTCAACATGCTCAAAGGCCGGATGCGCGCGCACCCGGATGTCACTGAACGGCATTACCCGCAGCTGACGCTTCGCTAGCCGCGGGAGTGCCTAGAGGTTGTACTTCCAGGCCAGCTGGGCCGGGCAGGCGTTCATCACCACATCCAGGCCGGCCGCCTTGGCCCGTTCCGCCGCCGCCTCGTCGATGACGCCGAGCTGCAACCAGACTGCCTTGGCGCCGACGGCGATGGCCTGGTCCACCACGTCGCCCACCTTCTGCGAGTTCACAAAACAGTCGACGACGTCGATGGGCTGCTTTTCGGCCGGAATGTCACCGAGGGTGCGGTAGCCGGTTTCCCCGTGGACAGCGTCGCCGGGCAGGTTGACGGGGATGATCTCCATGCCCATCCGGTCGCGGATGAACAATGAGGTGTCATAGGCGGCGCGCCACTCGTTGGTGGTCAGCCCGACGATGGCCCACCTCCCCTTGGTGCGCATGAGTCGATCAATGACTGCGGGATCGTTTGTGTGGCCCATGCGATCAGCCTACGCGTCAGGACGGCAGTGCCGCGCAGCCGGGGTCTTTTCCGGCGGCGGACCCTCCCGGGAACAAGAAGAGCCGGTCTGGAACGTGATGGGGGACAAGTTCCAGACCGGCGCTACACAGGGGTAATCGTTGGCACCCCCGAAAGGGTTACGCATTCCCAAAAGTTTTTTTAAAACTTTCTTCAGCGGTGCTCAGCGGACCGCCGCCCGGGTCCAACGCGGCATCGTCGCCTGCCGGCGCGGCCCCTTGGCGAGCGCGAAAGCGTGGAGCCGTGCGGGCAGCCGCTGGTCATCGCATGCCGTTACGGCGACGGCGGGCAGTTCCGCGGAAGGGGCGGCAGCAGCGTCAACGGCCACAGCAACTGGGCGGGCCGCGGCACCGGCGTGGGAGAGATCGGTGACCAGGCCCGTCCCGGCACACTCACGCACCGCCGCGATCCCGGCAGCCACGCCCCGTTTGTCCTCGAACGCCCCGGAGACGGCCATCACCGTGCCGTCGGGCGCCAGCAGGCGGAACCTGTACATCGATTCCGGATCAAGAAAGACTTCAAAATTCCCTGCCACGATGGTTTCCTTCCGGTCTGGGCGGTCCTGCCACGCGCGGCCCTTCCGGGGTGGGCATCGCTGCGCCGTCCTTGAGGGGTCTGCTGGAACCGTCTGCTGATCAGTTCAGGTAGTCCTAAAGATTCTGGTGCCCCCGCGTGGAGGCCACAAGACCGGACGGGTTAAGCCTGTGTAAATTGCGCTCCACCATGGAAACGACGACGGCGGCCCACCCGCGAGGGTGCGCCGCCGCCGTCGTCCCCACCGCTCCCTGGCGGGTGGGCCCATGAGTCAGTCGTTGATGAGGTCGTTCACCACGATGGTCTGGTCCCGGTCGGGGCCGACCCCAATAGCGGAGAAACGGGTGCCGGAGAGCTTTTCCAGTGCCAGCACGTAGTTGCGTGCGTTCTCCGGCAGGTCCGCCAGGGTGCGGGCGCCGGTGATGTCCTCGGTCCAGCCGTCGAAGTACTCGAAGATGGGCTTGGCGTGGTGGAACTCGGTCTGCGTCATGGGCATCTCATCGTGCCGGACGCCGTCCACGTCGTAGGCAACGCACACCGGGATCTGCTCGATCCCGGTCAGGACGTCCAGCTTGGTCACGAAGTAGTCCGTGAAGCCGTTCACGCGGGAAGCGTGGCGCGCCAGGACGGCGTCGTACCAGCCGCAGCGGCGCGGCCGGCCGGTGTTGACGCCGAACTCGCCGCCGGTCTTCTGCAGGTACAGGCCCATCTCGTCGAAAAGCTCCGTGGGGAACGGGCCGGCACCAACGCGGGTGGTGTACGCCTTGATGATGCCGATGGAGCGGGAGATGCGGGTGGGCCCGATGCCGGAGCCCACCGACGCGCCGCCGGCAGTGGGGTTGGAGGAGGTGACAAACGGGTAGGTGCCGTGGTCGACGTCCAGGAAGGTTGCCTGGCCGCCCTCCATCAGGACCACCTTGCCCTCATCCAGCGCGGAGTTGAGGACCAGGGTGCTGTCGATGACCAGGGGGCGGAGCCGCTCGGCGAAGGACAGGAAGTAGTCCACGATCTCGTCCACTACTACGCTGCGGCGGTTGTAGACCTTGACCAGGAGTTCGTTCTTCTGGTGCAGCGAGCCTTCCACCTTCTGGCGGAGGATGGATTCGTCGAAGACGTCCTGGACGCGGATACCCAGGCGGGCCACCTTGTCCATGTAGGCCGGACCGATGCCCCGCCCTGTGGTGCCGATGGCACGCTTGCCGAGGAACCGTTCGGTCACCTTGTCCAGGACCTGGTGGTAGGGGGCCACCAGGTGGGCGTTGGCCGATACCCGGAGCTTGGAGGTGTCGGCGCCGCGGGCCTGCAGGCCCTCGATCTCCTGGAAGAGGGCCTCAAGGTTCACCACGCAGCCGTTGCCGATGATGGGGACCGCGTTGGGACTGAGAATGCCTGCGGGCAGCAGTTTGAGTTCGTACTTTTCACCGCCTACGACGACGGTGTGCCCGGCGTTGTTGCCGCCGTTGGGCTTGACGACGTAGTCGACACGGCCGCCGAGCAGGTCGGTGGCCTTGCCTTTACCTTCGTCGCCCCACTGGGCTCCTACGATCACAATTGCTGGCATGGGATCCTCCCCCATTCGTTCGGGCTGCCCGGGGCCGGCCACGGAAGTGGCGGACCTGACGCAGCGCCGTTCATGAGAATGCCCCGAGTGGACCGGCTTCCGCCGCTCCGTTGCAGGATCGGCGGACGCAATGGCCCCGGGGCTCTTACCACCCAAGTTTAGCCGATGGCGCAGTTTGTCCACTTGTTGGGCCCCGGCGCCTCCGCCTGGCCGGGCAAGCCGCGTCCCGGAGGCTTGGTAAACTGGACGAGGCCGACCAGCAGTTGGTCCACCCCCACCAACCGCCGCTGATCCGTCGCGCCCCCGCGTGTCCGTTTCCGCGGCGGCAGCAACGCCAATCCCGCAGGAGAACCAGCACTTCATGACCGCTCTGGCCCCCGAAACATTCCACGAACAGCTCCTGAGCCGCCGCTACGAACCCAACGTCGCAGCCGTCAACGAACTGTGCGATTCGCTGCAGGAAACCCGGCCCGGGACGGTGGTGCCCTACGTCGACCCCATGCATGATGTGGAGGAATGCCGCATCATCAGCCTGTTTTCCAACATCGGCGAGGCTGACAAGTCAGGCTTCATCACCGCCGGCGACCAGGACGCCGGCACCCGCATGCTCGGCATCCAGTGGAAGCTGGGCCTGCGCCCTGAATTCGTCATGCCGTGGAACGTCCACCCTTGGCACGTCCCCGGTGAGGCCAACGGCAAGTTCACCCCGGACCAGGTGCAGGCCGGCCTCAAGCCCCTGCTCAAGTTCCTGGCCCTCGTGCCGCGTGCCTCGGTGATCGTGGCGCACGGCACCGAAGCCAACCGGCTGGCCAACCTGCTGCTCAAGACCGAGGTTCCGCTGCTGTGGCGCCGCGGATTGAAGACCTACAAGGTCCGCTCCCTGAGCGGCCGCGCTTTCGCCGGTTCCCCCGCCCGCCAGGAGGAGTACCTCGAGGACATGCGCGCCGCCTACGCCGACGCCATGGCCCGCACGGGCATCGCCCGCAAGGCCTAAATCCCGGAAAAACCGCGACGGCGGGGGGTGGGGTTTTCTTCGCAGTTGCCACCCATCCCCCCGTTGTCTCGCGGGTGATTCCCCCACCA
>NZ_JBTZSU010000060.1:0-12600 GCF_054890965.1 Arthrobacter sp. C152 | reverse complement strand
TCAAACGACGATCACGCGGGTCACGCAACGGATTACGCCCGCGGCGCCGCAGGTTTGGACGGGCCTCTGGCAAGGTGTCGAGCATGGAAAGATCCTGTTCTGCGGCGCTGGGAGGGTCGCCGACCCGACAGTGGGTGACACAACAACGGCTCCACCTTGAACAGGTGGAGCCGTTGTCCCGTTGCGAGGGGGTATGGGGGGGGTGGAACGGTCAGCTGATCGCGGCCCGAAGTTCCTTGGCGGCCATCGCGGGGTCGGACGCACCATAGATGGCGCCCCCGGCGACCGCAACGTCAGCTCCCGCTGCCTGGACGGCTGCGATGGTGCTGGCGTTCACGCCGCCTGCTACGGAGAAGGGCACCTGTGCTTCTTCGCCCGCGCGGAGGAGTCCGTTCAGGTCGAAGCCAGGTTTTGCCTGCTCGTCCAACCCGGCGTGCATCTCGACAAACTTCGCGCCCAAGGCCCGGACTTCTTTGGCACGGGTGACCTTGTCCGCAACACCGATGAGGTCGACAACGACACCCCTACCGTGCGCCTTGGCGGCCTTAACAGCGCCTGCGATCGTGGAGTCGTCAGCGGAGCCGAGCACGGTGACCAAGTCGGCGCCGGCCTTGAACGCGATGTCCGCCTCGAGCTCGCCGGCATCCATGGTTTTCATATCGGCAAAAACGAGCTTGTCCGGGTGGGCTTTCTTCACGGCGGTGAGGGCGGAAAGCCCTTCGGCCTTGATCAGCGGGGTGCCCAGTTCGATGATGTCCACGTACTCAGCGACCTTGCCGGCCAGCTCGAGAGCGTCTTCGATCGTGAGCAAGTCTATGGCAACCTGAAGTTTCATTTTTCTGCTTTCTTTCTTGGGGTTCGTAGGGGAATGCTGGTTATTCGAGGTTGGCGTGCCGCAGCCAGAGCTGCTCGGCGGGGACATCAGCGCTGTCCCAGAGACATTGGAAGATTGCCTCGGTGGCTACGAACAGCACCTGTTCGAACAAGCTGTCCGAGTACTGGCGCGAGACGCCGGAGCCGTGGTCCGTCTTTTGCTGCGCAGGAAGCACCACGATGGCGTCCGCCAGACCGGCAAGGGGAGAACCCGGATTGGCGGTGAAGGCGGCAACCTGCGCCTCTGCTTTAGCGGCTGTCTCCGCGGCTTTGACCACGCCTGCTGTACTACCTGAGCCGGATGCCACCAGGAGCAGGTCGCCCTTCCTGATGGCGGGTGTGGTGGTGTCCCCTGCCACGTGCACGACAAGTCCCAGATGCATCAGGCGCATGGCGGCCATCCGCAGCACCAGCCCGCTGCGTCCGGCACCCGCCGTGAACACCCGGTCGGCCTGGGTGAGCCTGGCCACCAAGGTGGCCAGTTGAGCGATGTCAATGCCAGCCGCGGTTCTAGCCAGCTCACTCTGAATCAGCAATAGATTCCGGGCTACCTCCTTTTCATCCGTGCGTACCGTGATTGTTCCCTCTTCTGCTAAGGCATCCATGTATTCTCCTTACTAAGCCTTGATTTCGGTGCCATCTGCGCTTTTTCTGCCCACTGGCAGTGGAGACAGCAGCCTTTTTCAGCGCTTACTCGGTAGCATTTACTAGGCGCAGACAGGGTGTTCAAGTAGAACCTTCCCAAGCCCATTGACGTCATGGGCGACCGCTATCTGCTCGCGGGTTTCTCCAAATGGCACTTTCTCGGTGAGCTCAAGAGTGTATTTACTTGGGCTGTGGCGGGTCACGACAATTCCCCTATTACCCAGGTCCAGGGCAATACGAATAAGAGCCGCTTCGGCCTTTGAAAGTAATTTTTGAAGATTTTCCGGCGAAGAGGCCGAGACTTCAAGCGAGCACTTCCCTGTTCGCCGAATTACCACAATGCATCCTTCTCAGTTCTGTGTTGATTGCCATCTATCGGTGCCTACCTACGGTGACAGGGGGCAATTTGCGAAAAACTGACTTGAGTGAGACCCGGAACACAATTAATGGCAACCGGACAGGATTAGTGGTCCAAGCCGACGTAATCGCGGCATCCAGGTCTCGTTTTACAGGTATGATTCGCCGGCCTACTCGTCAGTCGCGCTCATACCGAGCACAAGTTCCGGACCAAGGCGGAAGCACCTGCCTCTGCCACCTGCTGGTCGTGGTCTCCTGACCCACCACTCACCCCGATGGCTCCGATGACGCGGCCATCTCGAGTGATGGGAATCCCGCCGGCAAAGATCATGATTCGGCCGTCATTGCTGGCATGGATCCCGTAAAACTGCTGTCCTGGCTGTGAATTGTTGCTCAGATCTTGGGTTGGCAGGTTGAAGGCTCTTGCTGTGAAGGCCTTGTTGATGGCAATGTCAATACTTCCGATCCAAGCGTCATCCATCCGCACGTGAGTTACCAAGTTTCCCCCGGCGTCAACAACCGCGATATTCATCGGCTGCCCAATTTCTATTGCTTTGGCCTCCGCAACGGAAACAATCGAGCGAGCTTCAATAAGATTAATATTTGTCATCCTGAATTTTCTTCCTAGATCCTGCCCTTATTGAGAGCTGGCCGTAATTAAGAGCATGCCGCATAAGGGCAGTTGGTGCGTAAGTTTAAGTGGCCGCGTCTGAGCCTAGATATCCAGAACGAGTTCGTCCCCTATGGCACGACCCACGCAAATCATCATCGACTCGCCGCGGCTTCGTTCCTCTTCACTGAGGAGAGAATCACGATGATCCGGAGTTCCGGCCAAGACGCGGGTTTCGCATGTCCCGCATATTCCGATCCGGCAGGAAGTGCGCGTGGGCGTGCCAGACTTCTCCAGTGCTTCAACAATGGTCTCCGACGCCGCTACATCTACTGTCCGGGAACTTGCCCTGCAAACTAGCTTGAATGGGCGATCATCATCCCGCTGGCCGTTCTCACCGGAGTAACTAAATAGTTCGCTCTTGTGGAGCAACCCGCGACGGGAGCTTACCTCTGCGACGTCTGAAATAAGCGCTGCAGGCCCACATGTATACGTGAGACTCCCTGGGGACGTGGAACTAAGTATGGAGTCCACGGATACGCCTGCCCGAGAACCGTGTGGAATGAAGCGAACCTTGTCGCCATATCCCGACAAGCGGTCGTGAAACGCCATCGATTCGAGGGATCGGCCATAATACGTAAGTGACCAGTCCGCACCTGCATCTGCAGCCGCAACCACCATGGGGAATATTGCGGTAATTCCAATTCCTCCTGCTATGAAGTGCACACTTCGGCCGAGGTCAGGCAGCGCAAATGGAAAGTTATTCCTGGGCCCAAAAACATGGAACTCGTCACCTACACATGTTTTTTTGTGGAAAAACAATGATGCTTGAGCTGTACTGGTATCGCTTAGACGAATTGCGATCCTCCAGCTGCGACGATCTTTGGGGTCGCCGCACAGGGAGTAATGACGAACCCCGATTTCCGGAACATCAATCTCTAAATGAGCACCAGGCTGCCAGGGCGGCATGGGCCCTTTATCTGAGCGCACCAAATCAATAGCAACCACCCCTTCGGCTATCGCTTCTACCGCCGAGACGGTAAGCATCATGTCACGCTCTGCATAGATTCCTGCCGTGTAGATTTCTTTCGTCACGGGATCCACACCAGCCCCGTGCCGGTAAGGGACGCCAAGCGCACAAGCGCGATACCCGCCTCTCTATCAAGCGGTTTTGTCGCCACATCGTAGTGTTCGGCCCCCGAAAGAATGGCTGCGTCACCTTGACCTAGTGAGTGATCTCCAAATGCAAGCTCTCCTGTGTGCACGTAAACGACGACAAGTTCGCCCTCCGCCCTGCTTACATTGACCGGCACACTAATGGTTTCTGACTCTATCGTCCCGGTTACGGCATCGGGGTCGACCTCTAGCCTTAGGACACCCTTGCTGTCGGTACCGTTCACGGGAATGTCTACACGCGCTCCTGGACGCTCTAGCGGTAACTGCCCTTCCTCGAGACTAAGTCGCCACTGCCATGGCTCGTTGAGGCGGCCGTTGTCTGGAGCGGCGGCGACTTTGCATATTCCCTGAGCTTGGACATTGAGTGCGATTGCGCTTGAGCGCAAAATTACCATCACCGTACAGTCTCCCTTCGCTCGGACTTCTCCCGGGGACTGCGCTCAAGTAGAAGCATTTGTTCCATCACCCGGCGCGCCATAGCGACGCCTGCATCCTGGGCGATAAGGACGTCTTCGACGTCCTTATCGCCCCTGACGAGACTCTGCTGTTGAAGAGCCAGCGCATCTGCATCTTCATTGAGAACCGTGCTCTGGCTCTCAGTGAGAACGGCATTTATTTCCTCGTTGCCCACTTCGAAATTCCGGCAAAATGCGTAGAAGTACCAGGTCTTTCCTTCTCTCGCCGGGGTAATCGCGTTAAGGACTTCAAACCGGTAACCATCCTCGCGGCGCCCCCCTGGTTCCACAACACCGGAGTGGATGATATGAACCGCCGGAAGTTGGAATTCGGTGGTGTGCCAGCGGTCGACGACGGTGGCATTGGTGACTTTGGCGAACAAGGGGGAAGGGAAGCAGTCCGGCATAAAACGATCTACGCTAACGACTGCTTCATCTACCTCTATCGTTACACCGTTTTCGAAGACGGCGTCGTCCCCAATGGTCGACGCATGAAGGAACGACTCGTGCGTAAGATCGAGCAGATTGTCGTGGAGCAAGCCAGCTTCGGCTTCAAAGAGCCTTGTATGGGTCACGCGATCCCATGCCGGGTCATCCATCCAATGCGTGTCAGGCACATTTGCCGGATCGGCAAGTTCAGGATCGCCGAACCACGCCCACACCCATCGGTGAGCTTCGACTGACGGATAAATCCGCTGCTTGCCCCCAGGCGGAATGCGCCACTGACCCGGCACTCGAGCACATGCGCCCTTAGCGTCATATTCGAAGCCGTGATACCCGCACTGAATGCCTCTCTCGGTAGTTCGTCCCGACGACAGAGGAAAGCCACGGTGTGCGCAGCGATCAGCCATGACAACGGCTTCCCCGTTCGCCGCCCTGAACATTACGATTGGATCCCCAAGGATGTCGCGGGCTAAAGGCTTGTCCTGGGTGATTTCTTCCGACCATGCCACGACATACCACGCGTTACGGACATATTCACCTGGTTTGATCATTGCGTCTCCTTGGAAAAGATCTGTCTAGATGATGTTGGCGAGCAGGGCCCTCGGATTGGCGTCCTCCGGACGAATTGGTGCCAATCGGCGAATCTCGGTGCGGAGGCGCTCCTTCTGAAGAGTCCGCCCAGCTGGCTAGGCTTCGGCAGCAGAACTGCTCAATGCGGAATTGACCGCGTCCAACCCGAGCAAACGGGTGTTTGCCACTCACTTCCTAACTCTTCATTGAGTCCAACTGACAACGGGAACATGACCCTGCACTGTGCCGTCCGGGTCTCCAAGTTGCTGTGATTACACTAACATCAGTTTCAGTAAAATGTACACCTCCAGTTGAAATATTGTACACAGCCGTGCACGGTTCGACATTGCTGACTGCGGTCAGCACGGCCTATTAGTCTCGGTGGAACGGATAAAGTGGCGCCGTGGTCAGGCTGCTTAGTAATACCTGACAAGGTCAGCTGGTCTTATTGCTGCGGGACGTTGTGGGGTGACGTGTATCGCCCAAGCGTTTCAGGCTCTCTTGTCGTCGCAGTTCGGAAGCTGAACTTCGGGAACCCGAAGGTGGAAGCCTTGTAAGCTTCGGTTTTAAGGGTTGATAGCGCTGCTCAGTCTGCTGGGCGCGATCGCCTCAGTTGCATGAGGCTTCCCTGTATCCACGGATACTGTTTAATTCACAACACACTCATTTGGTTTTTGTGCAGCTAGGTACACATTTCAGGGGCAGGGAGCGTATGACCGAGGGTAACAACAGTGCCGAGTGGGTGCATGTGGGCGGACGGTTGCGAGCGGCCAGAAAAGACTTGCGCCTCAGCCTTCGCGAGTTGGCGAAAAGAGTTGGCGTATCGGCCAGTCACCTCTCCCAAGTGGAGCGTGGACTGGCTTCCTTAAGCGTTCCCGTCCTCTATGCGGTCGTCGGCGAACTGCATCTTTCAATGGATAGCCTCTTCGAGGACAGGTCCACAACGAAGGCAACGTCGGCCGGCCTTCCCGGAAACGTCCATCGTGAAAGTGGGCTCGATGCTGCAGGCATTGTCCAGCGATACGGCAATCGACCGATGATTACTCTGCCGGACGGGAAAAAGTGGCAACGGCTAACCTCAGCGCCCTTGAAGGATGCTGAATTCCTGGAGATCATCTATGACCCCAGTGATGCGCCCGAAGACGATGCTGGATTGCTTCGTCATCTGGGGCACGAGTATGGCTTGGTGCTTGAAGGTGAGCTTACCGTGCAACTCGGCTTTGACCAGGCACAGCTCCGGGCTGGCGACTCAATACACTTTGATTCAACGATCCCACATAGATTTTGGAACTGCAGTTCCCAAAGGACCCGCGCCATCTGGTTCATTGTGTGGGGGGAAGGTGGGAACCTCGGAGACCACCTCGGCGACACTGCGCACACTGCAACGGAATCCCCCTTCACTCAAGCATCATCGACCGGGACGGGGAATGGGCAAGTACGTCCGGTCGATTGAATGAGATGCTGCTTTGGTTGCTCCTCATGATCGATCCGTGCATAGGGAGCGCCTTTAGGTTTTTTCGAGTTTTTCATCAGGCCCGGAGGGAAAATCACCTTCTGGAGCGGGTTGCTATGGTTGCGCACATAGCGTGCCGCAAGCCCACTGATATCTGAATAGTCGTCGGGACCAGCCGGAAAATATGTCGGCTACTTCCTCCGCGTGCAGCAGAGTCTCTGCTTGGCTCAGGACGATCACACGGCTTTTGTGCAAGCTATGGTCCGCCGCTGGGTCACCTGCCTGCAGTCACTGGCAGGTTTTCAGGGGTATCCGAATGCTCAGTGGCTAGGTCTTGGCTGCGCTTTTCCCCCTATCGTCCGAGATCGCGGACGTAAACTGCGGACAACATCGTGATGCAGCTCACCCCACATGCTCATATTGATTCAAGTTGGGGGACGCCAAGTTCTATGTAAATGTGAGGAAAAGTATGCTTTCCAGTCGAGGATCGGGAGCAGCCGAGGGTCGCGTGGAGCGCCGCTCGATCGACTTCATCCCGGAACAAGAACGCCATGGTTCGCCGAAGCACCAGTTCACGCTCTGGTTCGGAGCCAACATGCAAATAACAGCCATCGTTGATGGCGCCCTTGCCGTGCTGTTTGGCGCCGATGCCTTGTGGGCGATCATCGGCCTTCTCATTGGTAATCTGCTCGGCGGAGCTGTTATGGCACTCCATGCAGCCCAGGGACCCAAGCTGGGACTTCCCCAGATGATCTCCAGCAGAGCGCAATTTGGGGTGCTTGGAGCCGTCATTCCTTTGGGCCTCGTTGTCATCATGTGTCTTGGCTTTGCTGCCACCGGAACGGTTTTGGCGGGTCAGGCTGTAGATCAAATCCTGCAAACGGGCACTCCGATTCTTGGTATGGCAATTTTTGGGGCTCTGACCCTCCTAGTGGCAACTTTGGGGTATAAGTACATTCATATGCTTGGGCGCACCGCCACTGTGCTGGGGCTCCTGGGCTTTATGTACTTGGGGTTCCGTTTGTTTACAAGTCAAGATGTGGGTGCGCTGCTTGGAGCTGGAAGTTTCGAATTTCCCACGTTCCTGCTAGCCATCTCTCTGAGCGCCGGATGGCAACTGACGTACGGTCCCTATGTCGCAGACTACTCCCGGTACCTCCCGTCCAACACTCCTGCCCGAAAGACCTTTCTCGCCTGCTATCTGGGCACCACAGTCGGTTCCCAGACCTCAATGACCTTGGGAGCTCTCTTTGCCGCCTTAGCTCTGCCCAAGGGTAAGCAGTTCCTTGACGGCCAAGTAGCATTCCTGGGTGATCTCAGTGGCGGCGGATTGATCGCTTTTGTCATTTACGTCGTCATCGTGGTCGGCAAGTTGACGGTGAACACTCTCAACGCATACGGCGGGTACATGACAATGCTGACTTCCGTCACCGCCTTCACCGGCAAATCTGCAGTGTCAGTGTGGACGAAGTTCGCGTACGTGGGTGGCTTCATAGGCGTCTCTGTGCTTGTCGCAGTCCTTGCGTCTCCTGACTTCCTCGCCAATTTCAAAAACTTCGTGCTGCTACTCCTCATGGTGTTCATCCCATGGAGCTCAATCAACCTGGTCGACTACTACCTGATATCCAAGGAAAAGATGGACATCCCCGCGTTGTATGACCCAAATGGCCGCTATGGGCGGTGGAACAAGACCGCCCTGGCCTCATACGCGGTCGGTATCGTAGTGCAGATCCCCTTCCTAGCCCAGACGCTCTACACCGGGCCTATGACTGAACTGTTAGGCGGCGCAGACATCTCCTGGCTGGTAGGTCTCTTGGTCACGGCCGTGATGTTCTACTTCCTTGCTAAGCGGAATTCCAATGCTCCCTCGGAAATGATCTACCCGTCTTACGTCCAGGCTGCCCCCCAAACTCCGGTGGACGACCCGCTGGCAGCAAACCACTGACCTGGCCTCGGATAAACGGTCACTCCCGGCACGGAATTACACGTTGAGTATCTGAGCCTCCATACGATCTCCTAGGAGTCTCTTGGTCGCGCCGGCCATCATGCACATAGCCGGCGCGACCTTTTCTTCCGTCCCGGGAGTCAAGTCTCCGTCCTCGATTGAGCCCTTCGTCGCATTCCCCGATCGGTCAATGCCCTGCGAGTATAAGAAGGACTGGACGGACGGTTCCTATCGCCGCCCTGTAATTACCTATGGAATGAGAGCCAGCCCATTCCTCTTTGTAAGAAGGATCTTGCACACTTGGTGCATACGGGAATTTTCATTGCAGCGTCCGGCGGCTAGCGAAAACAGGTTCAAAATTTGCGGCTCAGAGTTTTTCCTCCGGGTTCGCTTCAAAAGTGTGAGGCCAATTCTAGGATGCTGAACGACCTTGGCCAGCGATCCGAGATGCCGGACGGCAAAATACAGCAACTCCCCCACCGAATAAGTACTCATAGAAGAATTGGTTTTATGAGTACCCTCCTTACCAATATCGGCGAACTGATGACTCAGGACTTGGACCGCAATGTTCTAAAGAATGCTGCCCTCATTTTCGAAGGTGAGCGGATCGCGTGGCTCGGACCCATGTCTATGGCACCAGCTGCGGACCAGATGGTGGACGCGGGCGGAAGAGCGTTGCTACCTGGCTGGGTGGACTCCCACACGCACCTGATTTTCGCCGGCGACCGTTCCAAAGAGTTCGAGGCCAGGATGGCGAGAGAAGATTACAGCGCCGGGGGAATTGCCGTCACAACTGACGCAACACGAAGTGCGACAGATGAAGAGCTGGAGAACTTGGCCCTCGCCCGGAGAGACGAGGCTACCTCGCAGGGCACCACATATATGGAAATCAAGACGGGGTATGGGTTAGACGCCGGGCAGGAAGGACGGATCGCGAGGATTGCCGCCAGGGTTGCCGATGAAGTCACTTACCTGGGCGCCCACCTCGTACCGGAGGGCGTCAGCGCTGATGATTACACGGCTATTGTCTGTGGACCTATGTTGGACGCTGTCCGGGCCCACGCCAAATGGGCCGACGTTTTCTGCGAACGAGGGGCATTTACGGAATCTCAATCCCACTTGATATTGCAGTCATGTAGGGATTCCGGTCTCGGACTGCGTGTCCATGGAAATCAGCTCGGTTATGGGCCAGGGGTGAAACTTGCCGTGGAATTCGGGGCCGCGAGCGTTGACCATGTTAACTATTTGTCGGAGGGGGACATCGCTGCTCTTGCGGGAAGCTGGGCACATTGGGACCGGATAGACGGTCAGGGGTCTCGCGGAACCGTCGCAACGTGTCTGCCGGCTTGCGATCTCTCAACCCGGCAGCCGCTCGCCCCCGCTCGTCGTCTCCTCGATGCCGGGGTGCCAGTTGCCCTCGCCTCCAACTGCAACCCTGGTACCTCGTACACGAGCTCGATGGCCTTCTGCGTCGCGACGGCAGTGCTCCAGATGGGTTTGAGCGTGGAGGAAGCCGTTCGCGCCGCGACCTACGGGGGTGCCCTAGCCCTCAGAAGAGATTCCGGAAAGGATATGGACGGCGAAAGGGCAGTAGGCTCGATTGCCGTTGGGCATCGGGCTGATCTTCATCTACTGAATGCACCGTCCGTTACCCACCTCGCCTATCGTCCGGGCATGCCTCTGACCTATTCGGTTTGGCAGGCCGGAAAGAGAGTGACGAAACTGGCTGTTTCCTAGCGGAGAACCTGCTTCGCCGGAACTGGATACAAGCTAGAGTGGGACTGCCCCGGCTTTTGTTGGCTCGGGGTCTTAGGCCGCTGTGAGCGCGGTCCGGTTGATTGTTTCATATTCGATCGGCGTGAGTTTGCCCAGCCGTCTTTGCCGTCGCCGGCGATGGTAGGTCCGCTCGATCCAAGTCGTGATGGCCAGCCGGAGATCCTGCCTCCTGAGCCACCGCTGACGGTCCAGGACGTTCTTTTGCAGCAGCGAGAAGAACGATTCCATCGCGGCGTTGTCCGCGCATTATCCGGCTAATGACCCGGAACCCCGGCGATTAGCCGGTTAAGCGTTCAGCTGTTTCGGGTAGTTAGTTTCCGGAGTTGTTCTTCGTGGCGCCGCACGCTGGTGGCGAGCGTATCGAGTGCTGCGCGCAGCGTGGCGATCTCGTCGGTGAGGCCGGCGAGGGTGCCGCTGGCGGCGGCGCGGTGACGGTTTTCCTCGATGATGGCCCGGATCATTGGGTCCCGGTAGAGGGTGGTCCGGCCCAGACCTGTGCGGGCGGCGACGGCGGTGAAAGTCACTGCCTGGCCGTTCCGGAGGAGGTCGGCGTGAGTATTTGAAGGTTTGAGCGCCACTTGTTCTTGCGGTTGAGCGCCGGGGTTCGTGCGGGAGAGCGCCAGCGGTCGCGTGGCCTGGCACCACTGGCGCTCTCCGTGATGGTTGCTAGGCGGTTACGAGTGCTGTGTGTTCGCGCATGTTGTAGGTCCCTGTTTCGACCCAGATTGTGTTGTGGATGATCCGGTCCATGATCGCGTCGGCGTGAACGCCGGAGCCGAGTCGCTGGTGCCAGTCCTTCTGCGTGTATTGGGTGCAGAACACTGTGGAGGTCTCCCCGTAGCGGCGTTCCATCAGTTCCAGCAGCATGGTGCGCATCGATTCCGTGGGTCGATCCAGCAGCCACTCATCAATGACGAGCAGGGTGAATGACGCATACTTGCGCAGGAACTTGCCGGATCCACCTGGGGTGTCTTGGGCGGCGACCCAGGCTTCCTCGAGGTCGGGCATGCGGACGTAATGCGCGCGGATGCGGTGTTCGCAGGCGCGTTTAGCAATCGCGCATCCCAAGTAGGACTTTCCTGACCCGGTGAACCCTTGGAAGACAACGTTCTGCTGCCGGGCAACAAATGAGCAGGTGCCGAGCTGGCTCAGCAGCGGCCGGTCAAGTCCTCGCTCGTCGAGGAGGTCGATGCGGCGCAGGTCAGCGTTCGGGTAACGCAGCCCGGCCCGCCGGATCAGGCCCGTGACTTTGGCATGATTGAACGAGGCGTAGGCGTCATCGACGACCAGCCGGAGACGATCTTCGAACGGCAGGCTGATACTCAGCGTCTCGTCTTGGGTGTCTATGGCTTCCAACAGCTCACCGGCGTTCATCTCCCGCAGCTTGCGTTTGGTTTCCGTGTCCAGGCGGCTCATCGGGTCCCTCCTGCGTAGTAGGAGCTGCCACGCACGTAGCCGGCGCCATCGTCGTCATCAGGGTCCCCGACGTGGCCGGTTTTATCCTGCCCGGTGTCCAGGATTGGCCGCAGGTGGGCATAGCGGGGCGATCGTATCGGACCGCGCAGCGCGAGCTGGCATGCGGCCTCGACCCGGGCTGGTGAGAACTTACGAGACAGGCGCAGGACCGCCAGGGCTGGGTCGTAGCCGGCTTCCTCGATGCGGACAGACTCGAAGATCTTCTCGATCACGCTCCCGGTCGCTGGTCCCAGCCGTAACGCCCAGGCGTCGATCCGGGCCCGGTCCCAGGCTTGCCAGCTGTGTCCCTCGGGAAGGTCGGCTTCGTTCGTCCGATACTGGTTCGTGGTCATCAGGGGCAGCAGCAGGTGGCTGGTCAGGCGCTCATCACCCCGATAGATCTCCACCATGGTGTCGGTGACGCGAAGATCAACATGCGCGCCGATGTGTGTGAACGGGACGGAGTAGAAGTTTTTTGCCCAGACCACGTGTCCGTTCCGGCCTACTTTGCGCCCATAGGTCCAGGTGCTGATCTCGAAAGTCGCCGCCGGCAACGGTTGCAGCAGCGGTTTCTCCTCGGTTGTAAACACGCTCAGCCGGGAGCCCTCCCGCTTCTGGAACGGCTGCCGGTTGTAGGCATCGATCTGCTCCCGAATCCGGGCCCGCAACTGCACCAGGGACGTGAACTGCTCCTGCCTCAAACCCGCAATCACCCAAGTGGCGACGTGCGAGACAGTATTCTCGACGCTCGCCTTATCCTTCTTATCCCGAACTCGGGATAACAAGGATTATTCCGAGGATTCCGTTATCCCGGGTTTCTGGCCGCATTCTTTTGCGGAAC
>NZ_JBTZSU010000059.1:0-13427 GCF_054890965.1 Arthrobacter sp. C152 | reverse complement strand
CTTCCAGACCTACGTCGACCACAAGTCACGCCAGCGCAAACTGCTCGGCTGACCCTTTGGGGCAAATGCACGACGTCAACATGTTCGCAGCACCAAGAATAAGGAAGTTCATCATGTCAACGACGACTACCAACGTCATCAACCACTACATTAACGGGGCAGAGACCCCTGGATCGGGCACTGGAACCAAGCCGGTCTACAACCCGGCCACCGGTGCTGTCACCGGCCAGCTGCGACTGGCCGATGCAGCAGATCTGGACACCACCGTTGCCATTGCCCGCAAGGCCGCCGACACCTGGGGCGATATCTCCCTGGCCAAGCGCACTGCCGTGCTGTTCAAGTTCCGCGAACTGGTCGCTGCCCACATTGACGAGCTCGCCCAGCTGGTGACGGCCGAGCACGGCAAGGTCCTCTCCGATGCCAAGGGCGAGATCGGCCGCGGACTGGAAGTCATCGAATACGCTTGCGGCATCCCCACCCTGCTCAAGGGTGAATACTCCGATCAGGTTTCCACCGGCATCGACGTGTTCTCCTTCCGGGAGCCGATCGGCGTTGTCGCCGGTATCACGCCGTTCAACTTCCCGGTCATGGTGCCGCTGTGGATGGCGCCGATGGCCATCGCCACCGGCAACGCCTTCATCCTCAAGCCCTCTCACCGCGTGCCGTCCGCCGCGATGCTGCTCGCGAAGCTCTTTAAGGACGCCGGCCTGCCGGACGGCGTGTTCCAGGTCCTGCACGGCGACCGGGAAGTCGTCTCGGGGCTGCTGAGCCACCCGGACGTGGACGGGATCTCCTTCGTCGGGTCCACGCCAGTGGCCAAGCACATCCTGGAAACCGCCACCAAGCACGGCAAGCGCGTCCAGGCCCTGGGCGGGGCAAAGAACCACGCCATCGTCCTGCCCGACGCCGATCTCGATAACGCCGCCGACCACCTCGCCGCCGCCGCATTCGGCTCCGCCGGTCAGCGCTGCATGGCCATCTCTGTTGCCGTCGCAGTCGGAGATGCCGCCGACGCCCTGGTCAATAAGGTGCAGGAACGCGCCTTGGCCGTGAAGGTCAACAACGGCGCGGTGCACGATGCGGAAATGGGGCCGGTCATCAGCCCCGAATCACGGGAGTTCATCGTCAAGACTATCGGCGAAGCGGAGGCAGCAGGTGCTGCCATGGTCGTTGACGGCCGCGACCTCGTGGTCCCCGGCCACGAAGAGGGATTCTGGGTCGGCCCGACCGTGATCGACCACGTCAAAACCGAGATGAGCGCGTACCAGGAGGAAATTTTCGGACCTGTACTGGTCGTCGTGCGCGTCGACACCCTTGAGGACGGCATAAACCTCATCAACGCCAACCCCTACGGCAACGGCACCGCAATCTTCACGTCCTCCGGGGCGGCGGCCCGGAAGTTCCAGCGGTCTGTCGATGTGGGCATGATCGGCATCAATGTGCCCCTCCCGGTGCCAGTCGCCTACTACTCCTTCGGCGGCTGGAAGGCATCGCTCTTCGGCGACAAGCACATCTACGGCCCCGAAGGCGTCTCCTTCTACACCCGCGGCAAGGTCATCACCTCCCGCTGGCCGGAAGCCTCCGCAGCCTCAGGTGCGTCGTTTAACTTCCCATCCCATGCAGACGACCACGCCGTTCGTCACGACGGGATCGCGGAAGGCCTTCCGGATGAGCTGGCACATGGGGAAGATGCAGTTCCTGGGCGCGCTGACGACGACAGCGAAGGCCGCGGACGCCGGGACTAAATGTGCGGCAGGGGTTGACTTCAGTCGCCCCGCAGAACACGGTGAGGGGGCGGGGTGCCGCCTCCTCACTTTACACACTGACCCTACAGATCCAGCGGAGCTTTCCTTGAAAATCGCCCTTGACCCGACACCCTTCCATCACAGCCACTCCCTGCTCGAGTTTCCCCGACTCGCCGCAGACCTGGGATACAAATACCTGCAGCTCACCCCGCACAAAGACATGATCCCGTTCTTCACCCACCCCAAGGCCGACGACGAACTGGTGAGCAACTTCAAAAAGGCCTGCATTGACGCCGACGTCGAAGTTGCGTCCGTTCTGCCGGTCCTGCGCTGGTCTGGTCCGGACGAGACAATGCGGCAGGCAGCCGTCCGCTACTGGAAACGCGCGATCCAGATCACGGTGGACCTGGGTGCAAACCAAATGAACACTGAGTTCAGCGGCCGCCCCGAACTGCCCGAAGAATCCGAAGCCGCCTTTTACAAGTCCATGGAAGAGCTTCTTCCCATCTTCGAACGGGAAGGCGTCCACGTTGCCATCGACCCCCACCCGGACGACTTCGTCGAAGAGGGCTTGGCTGCCCTTAGGGTCATTCGGGGCCTCAACTCCCCCAACGTCGGCATGACCTACGTCGCCTCGCACACCTTCCATATGAAAGACGACCCGCTTACCATCATGCAGGCCGCAGGAGACAAGATCCGCGTCGTCCACGTCTCCGACACCATGAACCACCACGCCTCGCACGGGCTGCGCTACATTACCAATCCGCCCGGCAACCCCGTTCGAGTGCACCAGCACCTCAAAATCGGCGACGGGGACGTGAACTGGGACGAATTCTTTGGTGGTCTTGGCGAGATCGGCTTCATCGACCGCGATGACACCGTCATGGTTTCCAGCGTCTTCGCCGAGGACGAGAACGCCCTTGAAGTTGCCCGCTACCAGCTGCACACCATGCAGGAGTTTGCCGCCAGCGTCTCAAATGGACGCGCACCGGCGGGAGCTATCGCATGACGGCGAAGAGCAGCACTCAGGAGGCAGCTGCGCCGAAGAAGTTCATGCGCAAGATTGCAGTCTTTTCAACCTTCGGCGGTCTGCTCTTCGGCTACGACACCGGAGTCATCAACGGCGCCCTGCCATTCATGCGCGAAGACCTGGCCCTCAATGCCCTTCAGGAAGGGCTGGTCACCTCAGCGCTCCTCCTCGGAGCCGCCTTCGGCGCTATGTACGCCGGTCGCCTTTCCGACCGGAACGGCCGGCGCCTCACCATCCGCTGGCTCGCCGTAGGGTTCTTTGTAACAGCAGCGGCCGCCGCCATTGCCCCCACAACCGAGCTTTTGGTGATCGCCAGGTTCCTCCTGGGCCTATGCGTTGGCGGTGCATCAGTGACAGTGCCTGTTTACCTCGCAGAGATGGCATCGAGCAAGGACAGAGGCCGGATCGTCAGCCAGAACGAAGTGATGATCGTATCCGGTCAGCTGATCGCCTACGTATCGAACGCACTGCTGGGCACCTTCTTCGGACAAGACCACATCTGGCGGTGGATGGTGGCACTGGCCACCCTGCCCGCCGTCGTGCTGTGGTTTGGCACGCTCGTTCTGCCCGAATCGCCCCGCTGGCTCGCCGCGGGCGGACGGAATGCAGATGCCTTTGAAGTGCTGCGACGTGTCAGGCCCGAAAGCGAGCTGCACCGCGAATTCGATGACGTCATCAAGATGGCGCGCGAGGACTACGAATCGAGCAAAGGCGGATGGCGGGAACTTCTCGCCCACTCGTGGACCAAGAGGATCCTGCTTGTCGGTCTCGGTATTGCAGTGATTCAACAGATCAGCGGCGTCAACGCCATCATGTACTACAGCACAACCATTCTGGCCGACGCCGGTTTCGGAACCACCGGAGCCCTGTGGGCCACGATTGCCAATGGCGTCGTCTCCGTCGCGGCGGCTTCCACCGGCATGATGCTCCTGGGAAGGGTGCGGCGCAGGCCCATGCTCCTCATCGGCCTGGCCGGCACCTCAGCGTCACTGCTGTTGATCGGCGTGGTTTCCCTGGTCACCGCGCCAGGCATGCTGCGCGCGGTCCTCTTCCTGGCGCTGATGACCACCTTCCTGGCCTTCATGCAGGGCTCCATTGGACCTGTCACCTGGCTGATGCTGTCAGAGATTTTCCCGCTGACACTTCGCGGCGCAGGAATGGGCATCTGCGTGTTCGCGCTGTGGATCATCAACTTCCTGATCGGGCTGTTCTTCCCGATATTGGTCAGTCTGATCGGCATTTCCGGAACGTTCTTCATCTTCGTCGCACTAGGCATCGCAGGGCTGATCTTCCTGAAGGTCTATATGCCCGAAACGAAGGCCAAATCCCTCGAAGAACTTGAAGAGGAATTCAAGACCGGCGACAAGTCCGCCCTCTTCAAAGAAGGCGCAGCGACGGGGCATGCTCCCACACTCGAGACACCTTCCACGACGTCCCGAAAATTGCCGCACTAACTGCCCCGCCTCGGGGCAGAGCAGCTAAGGGGCAGTGTCGGCCGAAGCCGCGGCGGTGCCCTGCTCGCCGCCGCGGCTTCAATGAAGCGCGAGGAACCGTGGACAACCTGAAACATTCCTTCTTCCGACCTGTTGCTGGCCTTCGCCGGTCAGCTGCAATTCATCCCATCCTGTCGGGAGACGGGCAACCTGTTGAAACCATCCTTGTCCCGAATGGAACGGAAGACGCCCTGCGGCGTCAGACAAACGTTGGAACCGTCTGGATCCACGGCCAACGGGCGGCTGACCAGTGAACTTCGCAGTGAGTGACATGTCGCCCGTGCCTCTCTACCACCAGGTCGCCACTTCCATACGGACAGCCGTCGACACCAAATTGCTGGCTGAAGGAGCACCCGTAGGGCCAGAGCATCGACTTGCTCAGAACTTTCGGGTATCTGTGCCTACCATACGAAAGGCGATGGACCTCCTCGAAGAAGAAGGCATCGTCGTCCGAAAACGCGGTGTCGGGACGTTCGTTGCCTCATCGTTCCGCAAGCAACCCCTTACCGTTACATATCTTGGCAATGATGAACTGCTCGGCGCTGAGTCTGCCAGCCTCGTCAAAGTCATGGCGGACACTCCAATACAAGAGGCATTTGGCTTGGGCGAAGACGCCCACGTGTGGCGCGTAAGGCGGAGGCAGATGCTAAAGAATCGGCCTGTGGCATTGCTGGACAACTTCCACCTCGATGAACCTTCTGCCCGCCGCGCCGAACGACTCCTTCGTGTTGAAACACCCGTCCTACCTACGAGCCATCAAGAAAAGATGCGACTTGCGCGGCACCAGATCACCGCAGAGTTGGCAGACCAAGCACTGTCGCTGCTGCTCGAAGTCCCCCAGCAAACCCCCGTGCTTGTAATGGCCTGCACCGCATTCGGGTGGAACGATAAACCCATCGCCTTTTCGAAGCATTTCTTCCTCGCCAGCGAATACCGGTTCGAAGCAACGTTCTGAAGCGGCAGCAAGTTCCTCTAACTTGCCTCGTCACGGCACGGCGCGGGGAGCTTCTAGCCCCGATCCGCAGCAGGTCCACGTATCAAAGTTCCACACTGCAAGTCCCGCGTAAGCCGACAAACATCGCGGCCCGCCTGCTGCTTTCACAGAGATCCCTCGCCCTGCTCCTGTTTTGAGGAAGCTCCCACAACACAGTTCACGGATCTCGACTCAGAACTCGAATACGCGCCCGTTCCCTGGATAGAACCCCAAAACTGTTCCACAACATCTTCATGTTTGTTAGAATGATAGGACAAAGTTTCATAAAAGAGGAGTTCACTTATGCCACTGGTACGTATCGACGTCAATGAAGGACGCAAACCTGAAGAACTGCAGTCATTAAGCCGAGGCATCCATGATGCCATTCTCGGCGAATACGGCATTCCAGAACGGGATTACTTCCACATCTTTACCGAACACCCCCAGGGGCAGATCTTTGCTCAGGACGCGGGCCTCGGCTTTGAACGCACGCAGGGCGTGGTCATGATCCAGATTTTCACTCAAGGTGGAAGGTCCCAGGAAGCCAAGCAACGCCTATTCTCGGCCGTGGCCGTGAATCTCACCGAGCTGGGCGTGGCCGGCGAAGACGTATTCATCGGCTACGTCGAGAACACAGCCGGAGACTGGTCCTTCGGATATGGCCGGGCACAGTACGTCACTGGAGAACTCGCAGTTCCCAAGAAGTAACGTGCGCCGCTACTGCTGCTTTTCTTCGATCTTCCAGCTTTGAAATGACACTCGAACAGCGATAATCCAAGGAGCCAACCCCATGACCAACTGGGTCTACCCCCTGGGCAGCGCCGCCGACGGCAAATGGGACGTCTCGATCGGAACCTCCGATTCCTCCCTCACTGTTGACGGCTGGGCACACACCGGACTGAAAGTCGCCACCCTGGCCGCGGGCGCCGCCGTCGAACTTCCTGCCGCGGATGAGGAACGCATTGTGGTTCCCCTCAGCGGGTCCTTCACCGTGACCGTCGACGGCACGGACTACCCCCTGGCAGGCCGCGCCTCGGTGTTCTCGGGTCCCAGCGACGTGCTCTACTCCGGCGCCGGGCGTGCCGTGGGCATCAGCTCCGCCGACGGGGGCCGCGTCGCGGTGGCAACCGCGCCGGCGAAGGCGTCCTACCCCACCCGCCTGGTTTCCGCCGCCGAAACCCCGGTGGAACTCCGCGGCGCCGGCAACTGCTCACGCCAGGTCCACAACTTCGGCACCCCGGCCGCACTGGAAGCGGACCGTTTTATCGTCTGTGAGGTCCTCACCCCTGCAGGCAACTGGTCATCCTACCCGCCGCACAAGCACGACGAGGAGAAGGACGGCGAGACCTCCCTCGAGGAGATCTACTACTTCGAAACGCAGGTGGCTTCCGGATCCGCGGCGCCTGCGGGCGCCGATGCCATGGGCTACCAGCGCGTCTACGCCTCGGATGACCGGCCCATCGATGTCGCGGCTGAGGTGCGCACCGGCGACGTCGTCCTGGTCCCCTACGGCTGGCACGGACCTGCCATGGCGGCACCGGGCTACGACCTCTACTACCTGAACGTGATGGCTGGCCCCGGGCCCGTGCGTGAGTGGCTGATCAGCGACGACCCGCACCACGGCTGGGTCCGCCAGACCTGGGACAGCCAGAACATCGATCCGCGGCTACCGTTCCGTTCCTAAAGGTGCACCCGCATTGCATTCGGTTCTTTAGGTTGTTCGGCTTATTGCCGAGTTTCTCCAGGCCGGCGTCCTTGCCTTCTTTGAACAGCGCGGATGCGGCCGGTCGTGGGCAGGTTGGGTCGCTTGTTCCTGACATGATTCAGTAGTCTGCACCCCGTTAGTAAGGCGAGCCCTTTTGGTGTTCGCCATTTGTAGAGGGAGGGCCCGCTCGAATGAGCAGGCCCTCCCTTGGCTGTGGAGCAATGTTGGAAGCTAGTAGGCAGCTTCCGGCTCGATCGTAATCTCAGCAAGGGGGCGTCCTGCTCGGAATCTCTTGACGCCCTCCGCGCCTTCGACGACGGCAGCGGTAAGTTCTGCAACGCTGGTGTCTTCTCGGAGGACGTCAAGGATTTTCCGGCCATGGTTCATGACGATGTGACGATCGCATACCTGGTAGGCGTGATGGAGGTTGTGGGTGACGAGGACTGAGCTGACACCTTCTCCTTTGAGCTGCACAAGGTAGTTGAGGAGGGCCTCGGTGGCACGGACGGCAAGGGCGCTTGTGGGTTCATCGAGGATTAGTAGAGATCGTTTGAAGTGAACGGCCCTGGCGATGGCGACGGCCTGGGCCTGTCCGCCTGAGAGCGAGGACACGAGTTGTTTTGCACTCTTGATCCCTTCGATAGCTACGACGCTGTCGAGGATGTCGGTTGTGATGCGGTCCATCTGCTTCATCTTGAGGAACCCGAGGCGGTTCGTGATTTCCCGCCCAGCAAAAATGTTGCGCGTGATCGACATTGAAGGCACTAGTGCGGAGTCCTGGAAGATGGTCTCCACGCCCCGGCGCTCCGTCTCTGGCCTCGTGACGTGTTTGACTTCCTCGCCTTCCCACAGGTAACGGCCCCTGCTCATTGGAACCACGCCCGACATGATTTTTACCAGTGTGGATTTTCCGGCCCCGTTATCACCTAGAAGACCTACGACTTCGCTGCGACCGATGGTGAAGGAAACGTTGTCCAACACTGTATTGGGGCCGTATTGCTTGCTGACGCCGTCGAGGCGGAGAAGCTCGCTAGCCGTAGTCATCTGGCTTTCCCTTCCATGAGCTTGTTGAAGACGGCGGCGACGACGATGCACACGCCGACGAAGAGCTGTACGTAGAATCCGGGGGCGTTCCCCAGAATCAGCACATTTTGGATCGTTTGGATGAGTGCTGCGCCGACGATCATCCCAATGATTGTGCCCCTGCCTCCAGTGAGGGAGGTGCCTCCTACGACGGCAGCTGCGACGGCCAGCAGGGTGTAGTCTTCGGTAGTTGCGGGTTGCATCGTCGAGGTGCGGACGGCGATGAGCACGCCAGCGATACCCGTCGTGAGGCCGAGGATCGCGAATGCCTGCAGCTTCACCCGGTTCGGCTTGATGGAAACCGCAGCGGCGGCCGCTTGATTGCCACCCACGGCGTAGATCTTGTTACCAAGGCGGTGTCTGTGCAGCATGAACCAGGCCGCGGCGCCGAGTGCAAGAAGCCAAAGCAGTTGTGAGTGGAAGTATCCGAAGTCGCCGGCGAAGAACTTGGCCATGGTTTCTGACTTCACCCCCGGCAGGAAGATGGCCGGGGTCACGCCATTGACGAAGATGCTCGCGCCTGTCCAGAAAAAGGACAATCCCAGTGTTGCAATGAAGGACGGGATACGCGTGTAGACCACGACTGCGCCGTTGATAAGTGCGATCGCAATGCCGCACGCCACTGCGATCGCTAGGGCTAACGGCCAGGGCAGGTTGTTTGATAGGCGGATGTAGACGATGGCCACAAGGCCGATCGCGGCCCCGATGGACAAGTCGAACTCGCCAGCAACCATCAGAATGCCGGCGCCGATCGCGAGGATCGCAAGGACTGGGATGCTCTGAGTCAGCACACCTGAGATGTTGCTCTGGCTTAGGAATGGAAACGCAGGGTTGACAAGGGATGTGACCACTGCGGCGATGACAATCAGGATGTAAATCGCGCTAATTTCCAGAGATCCTCGGCCCCGCAAATGACGGAAGTTGTCCTTGATCCTGCCAGAGAGCGTTGTCGGCTGGTTGTCGGCCAGCCGTCGACGGGGAGCGGTGCTCTCAGAGTCCGGTGGCGCAGTGGGGTGGAAGTGGTCAGGTGATGCCTGGCGTGTTGCATGGTGTGTCATGGTGTTTCGGGTCTTTCTTGCTTGAGGCTCTCTTTCCCGCTGCGGGCCCTCCAAGGGGTTGATGAGGGTGCGTTTTTACCTACCACCGGATGCCCTGGAGTTCTTTGGCCTCAAGGTTTGCGACGTTGGATTTGTCCACGAGTGCGTTGCCCCCGGAATTTATGTTTGCAGGTGATAGGCCGAAATCAGCGTTGAGCGTTGCCTGCATGATGGACTGGAAGCCCTGCGTGTAGGGCTGCTGGTCCGCCACCGCCAGGATTCGGCCCGACTTTATCCCCTCAATGACCTGCGGTGATGTGTCAAAACCGACGATTGGTGCCTTGACGTCCACTGCATCCTCGGCCGCAACCGCGTTGCGGTTGGGTGTTCCCCCGAGCGGAACCACAGCTTTTACGTCCCTGTTTGCACCAAGCCAGGTGTTCATGGCATTCAGCGCCTGCTCGTCCGCGCCGGTAGTTTCAAGCATGGTGCACTCAACGCCAACCGACTTGAGCGCTTCATTGACGCCGGACGCCCGTTGAATCGCGTAGGACGCCGATGGTGCTTCGACCGGGCACAACACCTTGTCACCTGTTTTGAGGCTGACCGAATCGAGCAACTTCTGACCGATGGTCTTGCCAACGACAGTGAAGTCCTGGCCAACGAAACCATCTACACACTTGCTAGTGTCGCCGGTGGGTGCGATGCCGTAGCCGTACACCATAATGCCTGAATCATGGGCCTGGCATACGACGTCATTCCAGGAGGGATCCTGGAACATCACAAAGATTGCCTCCGGCTTGTTCGCGATAGCTGTCTGGATCAGCTGGACATAGTTGGCGGCCTGCCCGCCTGCATTCTGTTCGTTGAGGTGGATATTGGCTAATTTTGCGGCGTCTTGGGCGCCTCTGGAGATTTGCGCGAACGTCGGCTCTGTAGCTGGGTCAAACAGCATGAAGTAGTCCATAGTCCTGTTCTGACCTCGACTGCCAAAACCGCTTTCGAGGGCTCCAGGTGAAGAGGAGTTTGAAGGGCCAGCTGTGCACCCGGCGACCGCGAATGTGATTGATGCTGCTGCTGCCGCAAGGAGTGCAAGTCGACGGCGACTTGATCCCGGCCGGCGTATGGATTCAGACATTGTTGCCTCTCCGAGGAAGTAATGTTGTTGTCTTGGTGAACGGCTCTTGCGTGTGTTGTATCAAGAACTGGGCTGCCCCTACTTGACGGGAAGGCGGCCTTTTCCTGACGATGCAAGGTGGTTGGGACGGCGGTCCCTGCCCTTCTTATGGGAGGAGGCGCGACTGGCCGTTCGTGCTATGACTCGCACGAAGTCATCCCAGAGTTCGGGTTTCACCTGGTGCCCCATGTCGGCGTATACATGGAGTTCAGAATCGGGAATCGCCTGGGCCGATGCGATCCCTCCCTGAAAACTGATGAGCCGGTCATTCCGCCCGTGAATCACAGCCGTGGGGGCGCTGATGGACTGAAGGAGCTCGCTCAAGTCCGGGCTGCTCCGCAGTGCCCGGGCCTGCCTTTCAAAACCGTCCGGAGAATAGCTGCGGTCGTAAATTGAAGCTGCAAATTCCTCGATCCAGGATTCGTCGAGCCCCTCCAAACCAGAAATCCGTTCACTGGTGATCCACTGTTGAATGGCACTTTCCCGGTCGGTCGCCGGCTGCTGCTCGAGGACGCAGCGGACTTCCTCGTCGTTATCACTCAGGTAGGCGGGGCCTGGGGCCGAGAACATGACACACAGACTCCGGACGCGGTCGGGGCGTGACGCAGCCAGCAGCTGGGCAATCATGCCTCCCATAGAGGCACCGGCCACATGAGCTGATTCGATGCCCAAGGTATCGAGTAATCCAGCTATGTCTTCTGCCATATCCCACAGGCTGTAGTCCAGTCCAGGGTGTTTGGATGAGAGCCCTACGTCCCGGTTGTCTACACGAATGACACGGAATCCTGCTGCTTCCAGCTTTTGGCAGAAACCCGGGTACCACGCGATCAGTTGTGCCCCGAGTCCGTGGATGAGGACCAGAGGTTCTCCGTCCGCAGGGCCACTGGTTTCATAACAAAGTTGGGCTGAGCCTACGTCAGCGTATAACACGAAGCCTCCTTGGTTCATTGTCCTTAGGAGCATCAACTACCCGAAGAAAATGGTGTTGAAGCGCTACAACAAGTTATAGTGTGAAGCGCTTCAACAGTGATGTCAAGGGTTCGCTCCTAGGAGGCTTTGTGAGGGTGACGCTGGATGACGTGGCGCAGAAGGCTGGAGTATCGCGAACCCTTGTCAGCATGGCCTTGAGGGGGTCCACGCGGGTTTCAGAGCAAAGCCGTGAGCGCGTCGCCGCTGCTGCGGCAGATCTTGGTTACCGGCCGAACCTGAATGCGAGGCGTCTCGCCAGCAAACGGAGCGGGGCGATTGGCGTCCTTTTAACCGATCTGCACAACCCCATCTTTGCTGACGTCCTCGACGGCCTGGACGAAGGCCTGGGCGGTTTGAGGGATCAAATCCTCCTGGCATCAGGATTCAACGACCCTAGTCGCGAACGAACAGCGATCGAGTCCTTTCTTGCCCTGCAGGTGGACGCCATCATCCTCCTCGGTTGCCAACTCCCCGTCCCCGAGCTTGATGAGCTGTCGCGCAATGTTCCGACCGTGGTCGTCGGACGAAAGACCCGGTCTGCAGATTCACTTCTCGTGGACGACGCGGCCGCGGTACGTCTAGTAATGGAACATTTCATGGAACTGGGACACACACGCATCGCACACCTTGACGGCGGGAGCGGTGCCCGGGCCCTCGCGCGCCTGAAGGCCTATAAAGACTTCATGAAATCCCATGGACTCGAACGCGAAGTCGCGGTATTCAAAGGCGATTACACGGAAAAGAGCGGGGAGTCCGGCTTCGACCAGTTATGGGACTCCTCACGGCCAAGCGCCGTCTTTGCGGCCAACGACTTGTCGGCGATCGGTGTCCTTGGTCGAGCCCGAAGACGGAAGGTGGATATTCCCGGTGAGCTATCGATCGCCGGCTTCGACAACACGAGTCTTGCTCGATCCTCAGCCATCTCCCTGACGACAGTTGGGCGATCCGGTCTTGACATGGGCCGTGCTGGCGCTCGGCTCCTCATAGAGCGCCTCGAGGAGCGTTCCATGGAGCCCCATCACGTTGTGATGGCTCCGACCCTGTTCTCACGGGAAACTACAGGTCCGGCCTGAAGCGGCCTCTGCGGTGTCGTGACAATCCTTCGCGCCCTCTCGCCACTGATGGATGATGCCGGGGGTGGGAAAGGTGACTGCTGATAGAGAAACAGGCGCGCGGGTCGAAGCTCACTCAAGAGCCGCAAGCGAAAGAGTGAGTGTTCGCGACCATCCTGCAGTTCCGCAAGGTGAATATTCGCTCTTTTGGGGTCCATCCGTCGTGTGTGTGGGGGCCGGCGGGCAGAGCGGGCAGTAGCGGTCTTGGGTGCCGGTAGTGGCGTTCTTGGGGGCCACCCCGTTTTAGGCTCCTTCCGTCGTGTGTATAGGGCGCACGGCGGAAGGAGTAATCATCAATGGTACGGAAGATCAGGGCGAAGCTGGTGTTGCAGTTGCGCGCCGAGGGCTTGTCAGGCCGGGCGATCGCTGCGTCGCAGGGAATGTCCCGGAAGAGCATCACGGCGGTGTTGGAGGCTGCCGACGCGGCTGGTGTGGTGTGGGATGACATCGCCAACAGTTCAGAGGGCGAGGTCTATGCCCGGCTGTTTCCCGGGCGTGGTGAGCATCAGAGCGTGTTTGCGCAGCCGGACTGGGACCAGGTCCACCGGGAGATGGCCCGGGTCGGCGTGACGCTGAAGCTGCTGCATGGCGAGTATGCCGATTCACGCGCCGCTGCCGGTGAGCCGGTGATGGGTTATGACCGGTTCTGCAGGACCTACCAGCGGCATGTGCTGGTCACGGGGGTGGCATCGCGGGTCGGGCACAAGGCGGCGCAGACGGTGGAGGTGGACTGGTCGGGCCCGACGATGCAGTTGGCCGATCCGGTCACGGGCAAGCCCAGGACCGTGTATTTGTTTGTGGCGTGTCTGCCTTTCAGCAGGTTTGCGTTTGTCGAACCAGCACTGGACATGAAGCAGGACACCTGGTTGCGGGCCCACGTTGCGATGTTCGAAGCCTTCACCGGTTCGGTGCCGCGGATCGTGCCGGACAATCTGAAGACCGGTGTCATCAAGCATCCCCGCGAGGGCGAAGTGGTGCTCAATGACGCTTACCGCGAGATGGCGGCGCACTATTCGGCGGCGGTGCTGCCCGGGCGTATCCGGGCGCCCAAGGATTATTCCGAGGATTCCGTTATCCCGGGTTTCTGGCCGCATTCTTTTGCG
>NZ_JBTZSU010000058.1:0-13438 GCF_054890965.1 Arthrobacter sp. C152 | reverse complement strand
CAACGTGACCATCACTCCGGCCACCGCAGCCTGACAAGCCCTACTTTCGTATTAGCATCGACCCATGGCGATCCAACGCATGGACCATGTGGGCGTGGTGGTGACGGACATGGCTGCCGCGACGGCGTTCTTCGTGGAGCTCGGCCTCAGGCCGGTGGGCAGCGGGCAGGTGGAGGGCGCCTGGGTGGACCGCATCATCGGAGTCGAGGGGGTCAGGTCCGAAATCGCCATGCTGGAGACACCGGACGGCCGGTCGCGGCTGGAGCTCAGCAGCTTCCATGCGCCGGCCACGCCCGACGGCGACCCGCAGGCACCTGCCAACGTTCCGGGACTGCGCCATGTCTGCTTTGCCGTGGACGACGTCGAGGACACGCTCGCCAGGCTGAAAGCGCACGGTGCCGAGCTGGTGGGCAGCGTCGAACGCTACGCGGACGTTTTCAAGCTCTGCTACGTGCGGGGCCCGGAAGGCATCATCGTGGAGCTGGCCGAAGAACTCGGCTGACGCCAATCCGGCTGCGGCGAATCCGGCAGAATCAGCGGCGGGACCGGTTCACTTCCGGCGCCAGTACTTTCCCCAGTCGACTTCCATGGCCCACAATGCCAGGAGCAACGCATCCATGGTCATCAGACCCGCCAAAAGGTACGCCCAACCCGCCAAAGTACCCACCGCAATCTCCTGACTATCCCCAGCCAATCGATTGCTGCTAAGTGTGGCACTTAAACCGCCGGCACGGAACGCCTTCCGCCCGCAGTCCTGAACAGAATTTCCAGCCGGTGGTGCGCTTCGGTCTCGAGCTTGAGCCGCCGGGTCAGGATTTCCACATGCCGGGAGATCTCGGCGCCCACCTGGAGCCGGTCACCTGGCCAGCTGGACACTTCACGCGATTCCGCGAGCGCGTGCTCCAGTTCGCGGGCCGCCGCCCGGACCTTTCGTGAGTGGAAGTAGAGGCGAAGCAGTGCCCTTGCCCGCTCCACTCCCGTTCTTTTCATCTGTTCCATCGGCTTCCCCGCCTTCCGCAACCCGCCCAGCCTCCGGCGCGGCCGTCGTCGAACCCTGCTGCCTGGAAGCCGGTTGCCTTTCTTCGAGTGTCCCCGGTGTTCCTCAACGTCCCGGCAAGCAGGCGCAAGGATTTCCGCAAGATCGAACCTGGCGGTGCCCGGCCGCCGCGTTCCCGGACCGGCGGCACCGGAAATTCCGGCCCTGTCAGCGACGTCACCGAAACCTGTGAAGCCTGCGACATGCCGTGTGCGGCTTAATACGGTAGAAGTAGAGCATGGTCTCTCCCTCCGAAACCCGCCGTGCGGTGGTCATCGAAGATGACCCGGACATCCGCGGACTGCTGGTCCGTGTCCTGGCAAAGCAGGGCTTCGACGTTACCGAGGCCGGCGCCGGCCTGCCCGGCGTGGAGGAAGTCCGCCGGCGCAAGCCCGACCTTGTCACCCTTGACCTGAACCTGCCGGACCTGGACGGGCTGGAGGTCTGCAAGCTGCTCCGGGAATTCTCGGACGCCTTCATCGTGATGCTCACGGCCCGCGCCGACGAACTGGACAAGCTCACCGGGCTGGACAACGGCGCCGACGAATACATCAGCAAGCCGTTCAGCTCCCGGGAACTGCAGTCGCGGATCAATGCCCTGTTCCGCCGCCGCCCCTCCGCCGCCGCGGAGTCGGCCGCCCGCGGCGAACTGGAACGGGCCACGGAGGTGCAGTAAAGCCTCCTGCCCAAGGAGGACATCCGGGTGGACGGCTATGACGTAGCCGGGGTGTTCCGTCCTTCGCGCAACGTGGGCGGCGACTTTTACGACTGGTACGAGACCCCCGATGGACTCCACCTGACCTTCGCCGATGCCATGGGCAAGGGCATGGGTGCCGCCCTGATTGCTGCCACCGTCCGGGCCGTGATGCGCTCCACCGGCCTGCGGCAGGACCTCGATGCGGGCTTCGCCGCCGCGAGCAAGGCAATCGCCACCGACCTGGACTCCTCCAACTCCTTTGTCACCCTGTTCCACGCCCGCCTGGATGCGGCGTCGGGCAAGGTCAGCTACGTCGACGCCGGACACGGGCTGGCGCTGCACGTCCAGGCCGGCGCTGCCACGGACCGCCTGCCGTCCGGTGGACCGCCGGTGGGCGCGTGGCCCGGAACGCAGTGGCCCAGCGCCGGCCTGGAGCTTGCGCCCGGCGATTCGCTCGTAGTGGTCAGCGACGGGGTGCTGGACGTCTTCGGGTCCGTGGAAGACTTCACCAGTGCGGTGGAGCGGGCAACCCGCGCCGCCGGTTCGGCCCATGAAGCCAGCAACGCCATCCTGGCGCTGGCCCCCGCCGACACCGCGGAGGACGACGTTACGGTGGTCGTGGTGCGCCGCCTCCCCGTGGCGGCTGCGGCATGACCCGTTTCTGGACCCGGCTGGTGGTGGTCCTGACCGTCCTGACAGGCGTGAACTACATCGCCTGGCGCTGGCTGGCCTCCCTCAACTGGGACGCGTGGTGGATCGCGCTGCCCCTGGTGGCCGCCGAGACGTACAGCCTGATCGACGTCATGCTGTTCGGCATGACCGTGTGGAAGCTGAAGATCCGCAAGGGCGCCCCGCCACCGCCCCATGACGCCACCGTGGACGTCTTCATCACCACGTACAACGAGGACCTGGACATGGTGCTCACCACGGCGCTGGCCGCCCAGAAGATCCGCCACCCGCACAGCACCTGGATCCTGGACGACGGAGCCCGCCCCGAACTCAAGGCCCTCTGCGAGCAGCACGGCCTGGGCTACGTCACCCGCAGCGGGGACTGGACCAAGGACCTGCCGCGCCACGCCAAGGCGGGAAACCTCAACAACGCGCTGATGGTCACGCACGGCGAGTTCCTGCTGATCCTGGACGCGGACCAGATCCCCGAGCCGGACATCCTGGAAAAGACGCTGGGCTACTTCAACAACCGCCGGGTTGCCCTGGTCCAGACCCCGCAGTACTTCAGCAACGTCCCCGCGGACGATCCCCTGGGCAGCCAGGCGCCGCTGTTCTACGGCCCCATCCAGCAGGGCAAGGACGGCTGGAACGCCGCCTTCTTCTGCGGTTCCAACGCCATCCTGCGCCGCGAGGCGCTGATGCAGCTGGGCCTGGTGGGCTACGTGAAGGAAACCGAGAAGAGCATCCGCCGCGCCCTGGCAGCATCCCGGGCAGCCATCAAGCAGGCCCGCAAGTCCGCGGACATGGAGTCGCCGCTGGTGGCGCAGGTGCTGGACGAGGTGGAGGCAGCCACCCGCGAGGCGCAGGAGGAGGTGGACGCCGGCCAGCCGCTGGCCGAGGTCACCTACCGGGTCCGCCGCCGCGTGGACGCCGCCGTCCAGACCCTGGTCCAGGCCGACGTCGCCGCCCTGCAGGCGGACCTGGAGGAGATCGCCGCCATGGAGCTGGCCCACGTGGGCGAGTCCGGCGTCCCCGTGGTGGCGGACGACGCCGTCCAGCGCATGTCCGCCCGGGACTGGTCGCCGCTGGGCGCCCTGGAGTCCGTCCAGGCCGTCCTGGACGCCCTGACCGTGGAACGCACCGGCGAGGCACAGCCCGTGATGCCACTGGCCACGATCTCCGTCACGGAGGACATGGCCACCGCCATGCGCATGCACGCCATGGGCTGGGAGAGCGTCTACCACCACGAGATCCTGGCCTACGGCCTGGCGCCGGAGGACATCGCGACCATGCTGACGCAGCGGCTCCGCTGGGCGCAGGGCACCATCCAGGTGCTGCTGCGGGAAAACCCGCTGGTGCAGAAGGGCCTCAAGCTCGGCCAGCGCCTGATGTACTTCGCCACCATGTGGACGTACCTGAGCGGGTTCGCCGCCGTGATCTACTTCGCCGCCCCGATCATCTACCTGCTGCTGGGCATCCTGCCGGTCAGCAGCCTCAGCTGGGACTTCTTCGTGCGGTTCATCCCGTTCATGGTGGTGAACCAGCTGCTGTTTGCCGTGGCCGGGCGGGGCATCCCCACCTGGCGCGGACAGCAGTACAGCCTTGCCCTGTTCCCCACCTGGATCAAGGCCTGCACGACTGCGGCCCGCAACGTGTGGTTCGGCCGCCCCCTGGGCTTCGCGGTCACCCCCAAGGCCCGGCAGACCGGCGGACCCAGCTGGAGCCTCATCCAGCCCCAGATCGTGGTGTCCATCCTGCTCGCCCTCGCCGCCGTCGTCGGCATCATCCGCCTGGTGACCGGGCTCGCGGAGCCGCTCGGCACCCTGGTCAACGTCATTTGGGTGGTCTTTGACCTGGTGGTCATGAGCATCCTGGTCCGCGCCGTGCTCTACAAGGGGTACGAACCGGCCGCAGAACCTGCAAACAGAGAGGAATCCTGATGGAGTTCAGTTACGAGGTCAAGGACTCGTACGCCGAGGTCAAGGCGGACGGGCGGCTCAACATGGTCTCCGCGCCCAAGCTGCGCGAGTTCGTGACGGACGTGATCGCCGCGGGGTCCAACCGGATCGTGGTCAACCTCGAGCACACGGCGTTCATGGACTCCTCGGGTCTCGGCGCCCTCATCGGCTGCCTCAAGGCGGCCCGCCAGGCCGGCGGCGACCTGCGCATCGCCGCCGTGCAGCCGCAGGTGGACATGGTCCTGAAACTGACCAGCATGGACAAAGTCCTCACCGCCTACACCAGCGCTGAAGAGGCGTTCAGCAATGACTGAGGTCCTGGCTTCCCGCAGCTTCCGGGGACCCGCTGCGGAGGACGCCATCGAAGCCGTCCACAACGACCTCGACAGCCTGTGGCTGGATGTCCCCTTCGTCAGCGACATGGACCAGATGACCTTCACCACCGCGGTGATCGAATCGGCCTCCAACATCGTCCAGCACGCGGAGCCGGCAGGCGAAGGGATCGTGGAGCTCGGCGTGGAAACCATCGTGCGCCCCCACCTCCTGCAGGCCCGCGTCAGCGCGTTCAACGCCAAGCCGCCGTACGGCCCGATGGAGCCCATGGTTCCCGGCGAGGACGCCGAATCCGGCCGCGGCCTGGCGCTGATCGAGGCGCTGGTCACCACGGTCACCTTCGAACGCCAGGACGGCACCAATACCTGGGTGCTGACCCGGACGTCCTCCCAGGACTGACCGGGCCGCTGCCCTACGCCCGGGGCTTCCCGGGGAACAGCACCTACACCGTGGTGCCGCCGCCGGGCGTGTCACTGATGGCCAGTTCCCCGCCGTGCGCCTGGGCGATGCGCCGGGAGGTGGACAGGCCCAGGCCCGTGCCCGGTCCGTCGCCGGGGCGGTTCAGCCGCACCAGGGGCTTCAGTGCCCGCTCCCGGTCGGCGGGCAGGATGCCTTTGCCGTTGTCCGCCACGCTGACGGTGACGCCGCGGGGGCCTTCTTCGGCGCTGACAACCACCTGGAGCTCCCGCCCGGGGCTGGGGTAGTTCAGCGCGTTGGCGAGCAGGTTCTGCACCAGGGTGCGCAGCTGGGCGCGGTCCGCGAACAGGTCGGCGTCCTCGCAGGAAATCCCGTTGCCGGGCCCGGATTCCGCGCCGAGGTCCTGCGCCGCCTCCGCAGTGACCGCCAGCAGGGACACCCGTTCAGGCCTGAGCGCGCCGTCGGCCCGGGAGTAATCCAGGACGCCCTCAAGCGTGGCCAGCATGCGCCTGCCGGCGGAGCCGATCAGTTCGAGGTACTCAAGGGAGGGATGCGACGGCGGGATCCCTGGATCGTCCTGCGCCAGCTCCACGTAGCCCAGGATGGTGGTCAGCGGTGCCCTGAGGTCGTGGCTGACCCGGCCGGCGAATTCGGAGAGCATGCCGTTGCTGCGGCGCAGCTCGACCAGGGCGTCATTGAGCTGGAGCGTGCGGTGCTGCAGCTCCAGCAGTTCCACCACCTGCCTGGCCAGGACTTCCAGCAGCTCAATCTTCTCCGGGGCGGGGAGCCGGGCTTCGCCCGAGAAGACGCAGAGCGAGCCGAGGACCAGGCCGGAGGAGGTTTCCAGGGGCACCGAAGCGTAAAACCGCACGTTGGCGATGACACCGGTCACGAAGGGGTTGGCGGCGAACCGGGGGTCCTTGGAAGCATCGGGTACCACCGTGGTGGCGCCGTCGGCGAACACTACGGCGCACATCGAGTCCTCCCGCGAGCAGACGCCGGGGTCGATGCCTGCCGCCGCAATCTGCACCTGCTCGTCGTCGGTGATGATGTTGACCACGCTGTACGGCACTGCGCACAGCGAGGCCGCCAGGCGGACCAGGTTGTCCAGCGATCCCTGCGCCCGGTCATCGGCCAGGCCCGGCTTCTCCCCGGCTGCCGGCGGAAGAAGGCCGTATTCCCGCAGGCCAGGCGCCCGTTCCGTTTCCTGATCGGTCAGCATTCGCAGAGCCGTCCCGTCCATCTTTCCCTTGTGCCCCCACAACTGTCAGCAGGGCACGCGGCCCTTCCGCGATCCTACCGGCTGGGCCCGACGCCTGTTGTACTCTCTTGACACAGGCTGGCGGTCTCCTTTTGAATATTACGTATGCTGAAATAACAGTTCCATGATGCGGAAGCTTGGCCTGGAATGCGCCAGGACAAGCGCCGGGAATTCCGGCCCCCGCATAGCCGTCACCATGGATGCCAGCACACCGAGGAATGAGCCAGCATGCAGCTTGCCGAATTCAACGCCGCGGACCCTGCCGCGGCCCGGGCCACCCTGCGTCCCTGCATTGACGTCACCCGGTGGGTGGATGCCGTGGCAGAAGCCCGGCCGTTCGCCAGCCGGGAGGCACTCCTGGAGTTCGCGGCGCAGGCCGCCGACCCCTTCACCTCCGACGAGGTGGAGGCTGCCATGGCGCACCACCCCCGGATCGGGGAACGCCCGACGGCGGCCGGCACCGAGGCGGCCATGTCACGTTCCGAGCAGGCCGGCGTCGATCCCGCGGATGCCGCTGCGGCCGACGCCCTGGCGCGTGGCAACCGGGAGTACGAGGAGAAGTTTGGCCGGGTCTTCCTGATCCGGGCCGCCGGCCGCACCGCGCCGGAGATCCTGCATGCCCTGGACAGCCGCCTGTCCAATTCGCCCGAAACCGAAGACACCATCGTGGCCCAGCAGCTGCGCGAAATCGCCGTACTGCGGCTTGAAGGACTGATCAGCGAATGAGCGTTTCGCACGTCACCACCCATATCCTCGACACCGGTGCCGGGCGCCCGGCGGCGGGGGTCGCCGTCGTCCTTTTCCATAACGACGCCGGCACCTGGCGCGAGCTGGCCGCGTCCACCACGGACGCTGACGGGCGGGCAAAGGACCTGGGCCCCGAACAGCTCGAACCCGGCCACTACAAGCTGAACTTTGCCACCGGCAGCTACTACGCCGGGCTGCAGACGCGGACGTTCTTCCCGGAAGTGGACCTGGTCTTCGAGGTCACCGGCCCCGAGCACTACCATGTGCCGCTGCTGCTGAGCCCGTTCGCCTACTCCACCTACCGCGGCAGCTAGGGGCTGGGGAGGGCACGGCCGCGTCAACCGGGTTAACGCAATGTCACCGCCGTCACAGTTCCCGGCATAGGATCAGGAAGTATGGCTTCTAAAAATGAACCCGAATCCGACGTCGACGGCGAAAGCGGCCAGTCCGGCGGCGTGCAGTCCGTGGAGCGCGCCCTCACCGTCCTGGAAATCCTGGCACGGGAAGGGCACGCGGGGGTCAGCGAGATCGCCGAGGAAATGGGCATCCACAAATCCACCGTTTCCCGCCTGATGGGTTCTTTGGTGACGCGGGAGATGGTCCACCAGAACAGCGAGCGCGGCAAGTACCAGCTGGGATTCGGCATCCTGCGCCTGGCCAGTTCGATTCCCGGCCGGCTCAGCCTGGTCCACGAGGCACGGCCCGTCCTGGAAAGCCTGGCCGAAGAGTTCAAGGAAACGGTCAACCTGGCCGTCCTGCGCTCAAATTACGCGGTGAACGTGGACCAGGCCATGGGGCCCTCCACGCTGGCCACCTATGACTGGGTGGGGAGCCTGACGCCCCTGCACGCGACCTCCAGCGGAAAGGTCATGCTGGCTGCGCTGCCGGCGGACGAACGCGACCGCATCCTGAAGGAGACCGGCCTTGCCGCCCGCACCTCCCGCACCATCACCAACCGGAAGGAACTGGATGCCCAGCTGCTGGACGTGGGCGCCAAGGGCTACGCCGTGGTGCGCGAGGAGTTCGAAATCGGCCTGAATGCCGTCGCCGTCCCCGTCTACAACCACCAGGGCACCACGATTGGTTCCATCAGCATCTCGGGCCCGGCGTTCCGCTTCGACCCGGAGAAGATTCCGGGCCTGCTGGAAACACTGAAGGAAGCCGGCCTCAAAGTCAGCGCCAACATGGGTTACAACCGGCGATAACAGGGCATGACCCCCGGGCGGGGCCCGGGGGTCATGCCCTGTTATGGAGTACTTCAGTTCGCTGCGGCCACCGCGGGCTCGTTCCGTTCCATGGTCACGGCGCGCTCCTCCAGCGGCGGCGTGTCGGCGGTGATGCCCAGCCGGACGTCGCCGGACAGCGGGGCATCACCCACCTTCTCCTGCACCCAGTCGTGGAAGGCGCCAATGTGGTGCTCGCTGGGGACCAGAACGCCGCCCTTCGAGTAGGTCCTGGAAGCCATGCCGGGCTGGCAGCGTTCGCAGGCGTCGAAGTCCTGCATGTTGACGCGGTGGAACAGCTCAACCGATGCGGACACGTCCTTGCCACTTTCGACGACGGACGGCAGGTACAGCCAGTCGCACTCGACGATCGTGTGGTCCGCCGCCAGCGGGAACATGCGGTGGATGATCACATGGTCCGGGACGAGGTTCACGAACACCGTGGGCTTGATGGTGATGGCGTAGTAGCGGCGGTCCTGGTCCTCGCCGACACCGGGGATGATGTCCAGGCCTTCGGAGCCGTCCACCGTGAAGCCCTTGATGTCCGCACCAAACTCCGCGCCGTGGCCCACGAAGTACTGTGCGGCGAGGCCGTCGGCGAATTCGGGCAGGACCTCGGTCAGTTCCGGGTGGATGGTGGCGCAGTGGTAGCACTCCATGAAGTTCTCGATGATGAGCTTCCAGTTGGCCTTCACGTCGTACTTGATCCGGCGGCCGAGGCTCAGGTTGGCCACGTCGTAGCCTTCAATGGCCTTCAGGTCGCCCAGGCGCTCCTCGATGGCGCCCATGACGTCCTCCTCGAACGACGGCGGGTCCTCGGCGAGGCACACCCAGACGTAACCGAGGTATTCACGGATGTGGACCTTGGCCAGGCCGTACTCGTCACGGTCGATGTCGGGCATCTTGGTCAGGTTGGGCGCGGCGATGAGCTTGCCCTCAAAGTCGTAGGTCCAGGCATGGTACGGGCACTGGAACGAGCGTGCGGCTTCGCCCTGCTCCTCCATGCACAGCTTCACGCCGCGGTGGCGGCAGATGTTGTAGAAGCCGCGGATCTCACCCTTGCGGGTGCGGCTGATCAGGACGCTTTCGCGGCCGATCTGGACCGTGCGCCAGGCGCCGGCCTTGTCCAGGTCCGCGGAACGGATGGCGCAGAACCACATCTGCTCGAAAATCCGCTCCTGCTCTGCGCGGAACAACCCCTCGTCCACGTACGTCGATCCAGGCAGTGTTGGGATCAAACTCGGACTGACCACTTCAACAGACAAAAGTCCTCCTCAAAAACCCCATGCGCCAGTGCATGGGAACGTTTGGTAGTGAAAATGCGTGTACCGCCGCAGCGGTATCAGGAAGCTGCCGCCAGCAGCGGTGCCGGCTTCGCCGCCGGGGCCGCGAGGCTGCGGCGCCATTTGGTGAACAGGCGCGGCTGGTTGATGCCGAGGACTGCCACGGGGGTTTCGCCCTTGTAATAGACGGCCAGGAAGTTGTGTTCCTCCGGATCCCCGGTTTCGATGACCAGCCGGTCGTGCCCGGCGGAATGGCCTGCGAACTGGATCTTCGCGCCGTGCTGGTCCGACCAGAAATAAGGCGGCTTGACCGGCTGCTGCGGAGCGTCCGCGTCGAGCAGGCCGTGGACGGCAACGGCCGGGCGCTCCAGGGCGCCGGTCCAGTGCTCCACCCGGCGGTGCTCGCCCAGAGTGAGTTCGAACCAGTTCGCGCAGTCTCCGACGGCGACGATGCCCGGCGCGGTGGTGCGCCCCATTGCGTCGCACAGCACGCCGTTGCGCAGTTCGATGCCGGAACCCTCCAGCCACTCGACGTTGGGCTGGGCCCCGATTCCCACAAGGACGACGTCGGCGGGCAGGTGCCGCCCGCCAGCCAGCCGAAGCCCGGCAACGCTGCCGTCCTCGATGTCAAAGGATTCGATCCCGGCACCGCAGATCAGGTTGATGC
The DNA here is from genome assembly GCF_054890965.1 of Arthrobacter sp. C152. NCBI lineage: Bacteria > Bacillati > Actinomycetota > Actinomycetes > Micrococcales > Micrococcaceae > Arthrobacter > Arthrobacter sp. C152. The sequence continues at coordinate 3,147 of NZ_JBTZSU010000058.1, read as the reverse complement.
CGTTGGCGGTGTGGAGCTTTGCCACCGTGGCACCCATGTCCTCGCCCAGCTGCGGGGCGAACGGAACCCGGGCGTAGTCGACCATGGTGACGTCCATGCCGCGCATGGCAGCCACCGAGGCGGCCTCGGCACCGATGAACCCGGCGCCGACAATAACCATCCGCTTGCCGGCAACGAGTTTCGGCGCCAGGCCTTCGGCGTCGGCGATGGTCCGCAGGTAGGAGACGTTGTCCAGCCCTTCGAGCGCAGGCAGCCTACGGGACCGGGCCCCCGTGGCAATGACAATGCCGTCGGCGGTTACGCTCCGCCCGTCCGAGAGCGTGATGGTGCGGCTGGCAGCATCCAGGTCCACGGCGCTGACGCCGAGGATCCATTCGGCATCGAGTCCGTCGTCGGCTGTTTCAAGAAAAAGATCCTCTGCAGTAATGGAACCGAGGAGGAAGTCTTTGGACAAAGGAGGCCTGTCGTACGGACGGTGCTGTTCATCGCCGATGATGACCAGCCGTCCGCCGAAGCCCTGAGCGCGGGCGGCCCTGGCGGCCGAAAGGCCTGCCAGGGACGCTCCCGCGATCGCAAGCGTCTGCATAGTTTCCCTTCAAAGTCGCTTATTGCGCAACACGTATCGCAATAAGCAACAGCGTTCACCACGGCACGTGCCCTGTCAAGGGGTGCCGCCCATGTGACACCCTTGACTTTGAAAGTGACGTACCGCACTCTTGTTGCTTAGCGCGAACTCTGTTGATCTTTGCGGAACACCTCCCCCATAGGGCTCACGACCCTGCCCCCGCTGGCAAACGGCCCCGCGGCAATTCATCCCCGGATTGCGCAGCCGAAAACCCAGCATTTATCGCAAGCCCATGGACTAGCCAAAGGACCCGCTTTCATGGCCATCAATAGTGAACTGACCTCCCCGAAGCCCAAGGTGCCGCCGTCAGACGGCGTTCCCCCCGAGCTGCTGGACACCGATCAAGACTCCGACCTGGAGGAAGCGACGGCGGACCCCCACGCCGTCAACGAACACGAGCAGATCCTGGAGGAACTGCGGCTGAGCAAGAGGGAGCAGGCCCTCTCCCAGCGCCGCAACCGGAAATTGACGCTCGACAAAGCAACATTCGGGATCACGGGCGCCATTGCCCTGGCCTTTGTTGCATGGGGCTTCCTCGACAAAGACGGCCTTGCCACCACGTCCAAGGACGCCCTCGACTGGGTGATGGAATACACGGGCTGGCTGTTCATGGTCCTCGCGTCGCTCTTCGTCGTCTTCGTGCTGTGGCTGGCCCTGGGCAAGTTCGGCAACATACCGCTGGGCAAGGACGGCGAAAAGCCCGAATTCCGCACCGTCTCGTGGATCGCGATGATGTTCGCCGCCGGCATGGGCATCGGCCTCATGTTCTACGGTGTTGCCGAGCCGCTCTACCACTTCATCTCTCCGCCGCCGGGAACTGTCGACGGCCGCACGCCCGCCGCCATCCAGACGGCCATGGCCACCTCGATCTTCCACTGGACGCTCCACCCCTGGGCCATGTACGCCGTGGTGGGCATCGCCATGGCCTACGGCACGTACCGCCTGGGCCGCAAGCAGCTGATCTCCGCAGCCTTCACCTCCCTGTTCGGGATCAGGACCGTTGAGGGGCCGGTGGGCAAGGTCATCAACATCCTGGCCATCTTCGCCACGCTCTTCGGCACCGCGGCCTCCCTGGGCCTGGGCGCCCTGCAGATCGGCAGCGGCTTCACCTCCAACGGCTGGGCCGGCGAAATCGGGACCCCGGTCCTGGTGGCGATCGTCGCCATCCTGACGGCTTGCTTCATCGCCTCGGCCGTCTCCGGCATCAGCCGCGGCATCCAGTGGCTGTCCAACATCAACATGGTCCTCGCGGTGGTCCTGGCCCTCATCGTCTTCGTGGCGGGACCGACGCTCTTCATCCTCAACCTCATCCCCTCCGCCGTGGGCGACTACATCCGTGACCTGGCCGAGATGTCCTCCCGCACCGAAGCCGTGGGTGACGAAGCACTGCGCACCTGGATGTCCGGCTGGACCATCTTCTACTGGGCCTGGTGGATCTCCTGGACGCCCTTCGTGGGAATGTTCATTGCCCGCATCAGCCGTGGCCGCACCATCCGGCAGTTCGTCACCGGCGTCCTGCTGGTGCCCAGCATCGTCAGCGTCATCTGGTTCGGCATCTTCGGCGGCACGGCCTTCAACATCCAGCAGGACGCGGACAAGGCCGGCACCCCGGGCCTGATGACCATGACCAACGGGACCCCCAGCATCGACTTCGACGGCGCACTGTTCAACCTGGTCAAGAACCTCCCGCTCCCGCCGTGGCTGATGGCGGCAGTGATCGTGCTGGCCATGGTCCTGGTGGCGATCTTCTTCATCACCGGCGCCGACTCCGCGTCCCTGATCATGGCCTCGCTCAGCTCCAACGGCAGCTCGGAGCCCAAGCGCGCCCTGGTCATCTTCTGGGGCGCCCTGACCGGCGCCGTGGCCGCCGTCATGCTCCTGGCAGGCGGCGACAAGCCCTCCGAGGCCCTGTCGGGCCTGCAGCGGATCACCATCGTGGCAGCCCTGCCCTTCGTGATCGTCATGCTCCTGCTCTGTTTCGCTATCGCCAAGGACCTGCGGCGGGATCCGCTGTCCCTGCGCCGCCGGCTGGCGGACTCAGTGGTGGAGCGGGCAATCCGCTCCGGCGTTGAGCAGCACCGCGGTGTCCAGTTCGAGCTCGTGACCAAGCACGAATGCTCGGAAGGATGCGCCGAGGGTACGCCGTGCCCGGCCGCGGGGCCGGACCTGGAGAAGGAGCTCATCCGGTAACGCAACACCCTTTAGCAACGATGGCCCCGGCGCACGCGCCGGGGCCATCGTTGCTAAAGGGGGCCGGTTCCCGGCGCCCAGCACCTAGACAACGGCGAGGAACTCCTGCCGCGGCGTGGCGGCGCTAGGAGCCGGGGATGCTGCCGCCGGCGTCCGTTGGGGTAGGCGTCCGACGGCGGCGAGCACCTCGCCGAACACCGGGTCCGGGTCGAGGCGGCGGAGCTCCTCGGCGAGGCATTCGCGGAGGCTGCGCCGCGGGAGGGAAATCCGCTGGGCTGGCTGGCCGGGCTGGGTGAGCTCGGCGATGGACAATCCGGGGCGGAAGAGCTGGA
>NZ_JBTZSU010000057.1:0-14972 GCF_054890965.1 Arthrobacter sp. C152 | reverse complement strand
TCAACGCGCCCCGCAAACGCTCACTCATCGCCTACGACCACTGAAACCAATAGGAGTTAATCATCTAGGCCCACGTGTAGGGCCATGCGATTTTGAACACACACGTGTGAACACGTCCGGCGGCATGGCCGCTGCCGGCGAACCGGTCACGGGACCGGCAGGTAAAGGGCGGGCCGCACAAAGCCCGTAATGCCCGTCTGCACCGGATGACGGGTGACCGACGAACCCACGCACCGCGTCCTGACACCGACCGAGGTCACCGAAGAGCTGAAAGTGAAGCCGAACCAGGTCAACGCGCTGACCAGAACAGGTTGGGGGTAGGGCCTATCGGCCTCCTAGGGAAACCCGGAATTCATGATCGTGGTGACTGCCGTGACGACGGCGTGGAGGTGGGTAAGGAGCAGGAATGCCACGAGCCCCACGGCGACTAAGATCATCCCGCACCACAACAGGACGCCCAGGGACTGAGTCCTTCTCGGATTTCCCGGATGAATCATGTCAGCTCTACGCATTGGCACAAACGCATTCGGATGACAGGGTTTATTGCTGCTCGGGGATCCAGAACGGCGCAGAAGTGCCTGCCCCGGTGAGGTTGTCGCATCGCACCAGTTGGTCGCCGATCCTTTCAAGGGGGCAATCGACGTAGGTGGTGATAGCGGTTTCGTTGGAAATGTCTGCCCTTGATTCAGCAGGGCCCCCTGTAAGGAGGATCACGGCGACAGCCGTGGCGAGAATGGCGGAGATTTGCTGGCCCATTGTGTCCCCTGGTTCGAGACGAAATAACTGAAGCGACCTTCCTGAGGTGGCGATGTAGGCGGGTCCCAGCCAGCCCCCAAAGAGACATTGTCCAAACGCCTAAGCGCTTGGCAGCCTGAGCCTACCTTCCAAATTACTTGCAGAAAAGGAGATTGCCTACCCAACCAAAATCATGACCAGTAATTGGGGAGCAATTAGGGAGTAGAGGGTTCTAACCAATTTGATTAGGTACTTGCGTACCCCGGCGAAAAACACCCTACCCGCGAGGTCCGGTCCCCTAGCCTTAATCCATGGCCAGTCTTACACCCCATTCCGCCCCCTCGCCGCCATGATCGGCGCGATGCGACTGGCACGGCTCGCAGGGGCACTGAAGAGCGCCGCCCGCAAAAACGTCCCGCTCAACATTGAGGCCATGCTGGCGACCCTGGCGGAAACGGGACAGACGACACTCAACGAAATCGGATGCCGCTACCCAGTGGAAATTTGTTGACCGGTCCGTAGGAGGCCCGTCATGGTTCGGCGTGGTCCGAGCGCTTCCTGGCCAGGCGGTACCCCACGCCGCGGACCGTCTGGAGCCAACGGGGACGCAGGGGATCGTCGCCGAGCTTTCGCCGAAGATTGCCTACGTGGACCTCCACTGCGCGTTCATCTGCCTCACTGATGTAGCCGTCGGAGCCTCCGCGGAGAACACCGACGAGTTGCCTTCTTGACCGTACGGCTCCGGCACTTCGCAGCAGTTCATGAAGGAGATCGAATTCGCTGCGTGTCAGTTCCAACTCCACTTCCCCCGCCACCGCGGTCCGCATCCTGTAGTCAAGAGCAAGCCCGTTGTGATGCAGCAAGGCTTCCTCCCGCTGGCGCGCACCAGGAGCCGGTACGGCTTTGGGGATCTGTGGCGTCCTACTGGGAGTCTGCGGGCGGGGTCTGCGCAGCATTGCCCCGATCCGTGCCCTCATTTCGCGTGGACGGAGAGGTTTCGTGAGGTAGTCGTCGGCTCCTGCCTGAAGTGCGGTCAGGACATCAGATTCAGCATCCCGGCCTGTCAGCATGAGGACATACGCGTCGCTGAACTGCCGGATCCGCCGCAAAGTCTCAAATCCGTCAATGCCCGGCATCCCGACGTCCAACGTCACTACGCACGGTTGCCTGTCCCGCACCAGCTGAACACCTTCGCGCCCGTCTTTTGCCGTGTGCACTTCGAAACCCGTCTGGACGAGCATCCCCTCAAGAAGATTGCGCATGTCCGCGTCATCTTCCACAACTACCGCCACGCCGGCGTCACTCATAATTCCCCCTAAGCTGCCAGGCCTCCCGAACAGCCCGGCGCCGCCCAAAAGACCCGACCTGGTGGCAATTACCCAAGAAGGCCTTTCAAATAACAACTTTCGATGGTCTAACCCCGCGTCATGCCCACCAGCTGCAGGGGTCTACGCCGCAGGTCATGACGACGATGTCGACGGCGTTGCTGCAGGTGGGAGCTCAGTCGCGTCCGCGAAGCGCAGATTCCGCTTCGACGCGCAGCTTACTTTCCGCGACCCATATTTGGGGCGCGCCAGGGAACGAGCGCGTCACGGATGGTTTTGCGCATCGGAAAGGACAGAAGTACGACGGCGGCACGCACCCGGGCAGCGACCGGCACCGGCCGCCTAATTACACCTGCTCCCCGGGAAGGGTCCAATCGAAGTCACGCGGGCGCAGATCGCGACGGTCTGGATCGAAGGCTAAAATCCTGAAAGTCCCCGCATCCGGGTCTACTACGCCGTCCAATAAACGCATTTCAGACCAAACCCCCATCCTGCATTGGCCCGGATGCTCACGGGCATGATCGACTTCATTGCGCGTGACGATAACGGAGCCCCCTCCGCTCTGAGTTCCTTTCGCCTCAAGGTAGACTTTGTCGTTTCCCTTGACCGCCACAGCGTCGTAGGGACGGCTGAGCCTGGTGTCCGTGACGGTCCAGCCACGCTGCCGGTACCAACGCATCAGTCGGTCCTGGGCCGTGTCCTCAATCACTTTCCGGGTGACCGCGTCCATTTGCAAACCTTGGCCACGAGCACCAGGGCAGTCCGGGGCCTGCAATTCTTCCACCGCTGAAACGCCGGGGAATTGAGGATCTGGCCCGTACTTGATCGAGTTCCTGCCGTCATAAACGACCGGCGTTCCGATCAGGGCGTCGTGGATTGAATCGCCGTCCGACAGGACTCTGCCGATGAGGGCCTTCTTTGGCTTCCTTGCGATATCAGGCAGGATCTCGTGATCCGGATCGCCCAGTTCCGCGACGAGCACGACCCGGCCTTTATAGTTGAGCGCCGCCCAACGCTCAGTGGCGACTCGGCTCGCATCGAGGGAATAGTCTCCGCGGTTGTGCGCCCACAGCTCCTCCGGTGTTACGGCGGGGTCGTAGCCATACCATTCACGTTCAAGCGGATCATCGCCGTTCGCCATGGTCCGGTCGCTGAGCCTGATATTGATCACCATGGATCGAGTATCACCGATGACCGCCGTTTACTCGCAGCCGGCCGTATTCGAGAATTTTGAAGGATCCTTGAGAACCTGGCTCAGGATCTCCACCGGCACCGCGATGAACTGTCCACCGCCACCGGCATACGCCACGCCCACAAGCTTCCCCGATGAGTCAACCAATGGGCTGCCAGAACTGCCGTGCTCTATTGGCGCGCTATTATACATCATTTGCATCGATGACGAGCCCAGGGGATCGGTGCCATATCGCAGCACCTTTCCCGTCGTAGTGGTAAGTTCGCCACCTAATGGGTACCCGACCGCCGTCACGTCCGCCCCAGGCCGCGCGTTAGATGGCGCGAGCGGAAGCGTTGCTGGCAACGACTCCTTGGTCCAAACGAGCGCCAGATCGGCGACAACCACCGCACCGACGGTGTTGACTGTGATGTCCCTGCCGTCGTAGGTGCTCACCTGCAGCAGGGTGGCACCGCTGACAACATGGCGGTTCGTTACGAAGACATGGTCCGCAATCGCGAACCCCGACCCACTCGCGACCCCGCCGCAGCCAATGTTTCGCACTCTCAGCGCGGCCCGCTCATAAGCACTAAACCCCGCCAGTGTGGAAGTCGGAATGGGGATGGTCGCCGACGTTATCGACGGTATCGGGGCGACTGTTCGCGTCGGAACTGTTGCAGCCGGAGGCGGCACTGGGACGAGTCCACAGCCTGACATTGCCAGCAGGCAAAGTATCGCCACGCCCGCAAGGGGCATGGGTCCGGCGGTCATTTCAGCCCCTGAATCGTTCGCGTGAGGCTGTCGCTATCTGCCCGCGCAGTATTGCACTCCGAATTGACGCCCTGGACGAAACTGATCAGCGATGCCTGCTCGTACGCTGTGTAATTGACCAGATAGCTCTGCAGTTTCTGAAGGTCGCGGATGCACGTCGACATCTGCGTGCTGACATTCTGTGAGTCGGCAACCACTTCCGCCAGAATTGCCGTGCTATCCCCGAGCTGGGCCTTCTCATTCGCCAGTGAGCGAATCCGAGCGTTGGCGTCGTTGAGTTGGCTCGTTGTACTGGCCAGCTTGCCGTTCGTATCACTCAACTGCGTCGTCAAAGAAGTGTTCTTCGCTGCCAGCCCATCCCGTTCGGCCGTCATCGAGGCAAGATTTCGAGAATACTTGTCCGCGGTCGTCCGCCACTGTTCTGCAGAGTTTGTGCTGTAGGCGTACGCGGCACCAAGGCCGAGCACGCCGAGGGCCAACACGACGATTGCCACAACATAGGGCCTTTTCCGCGGGAACCGCTCCTTCAGGTGGGGCAGCGCCGCCTCGTCCACTTGCGGACGGTCACCCGGACCAGGATCGTCAGTCATGTTTTGCCCCCATCTACGCGTGTGCGAACAGCTAGGCAAGATTATGCGGTCAGACAGTCGCGAACGACCAAAAGGGGCCCTCTTTCCTGTGCTTCGCAGTTCTTTGTGACGTTTGGTGTTGAGCTAACGGCGTCCCACGCTCATTAGGTTTCGCGACCACAAGTCATCTGGGCGGATGGAGGACCGATTGCTCAGAACGCGCCCACCGTCACGCCCCAATTTCTGATTGTGTGACGCTGTTGATACTCGAAATCCCCCACATGTGAGCGCGGCCAGGACGCCATTCGAGGAGGGATTGGGTTCCGTTCCAGCGCACTACTTGTTCGGCCTCACACACCTTGAATCCCGGGGCAAGAGAACGTCACCGCCGGTCAGGCCCCTGCGGAGGAGCCGAGTAGTGGCTGCTTCATCCAAGTAGTGGCTCAGCCAAGCTCCCACAAATTCGAGTACCGGTACGTGTTGTTGCTGCAGGCCACAGTCGAAATTATTGGCTCATCGATCCACCGAAAGGCACCTGGATGGAGCCGACCACTGGGGGAACGGGTTCTCAATCTCACTCAACAAGGAGTCTTTCCATGCGCCCAATGACCAAGAAGAACAAGATCGCCGCTATTGCCGCATCCGCCGCCCTGGTGGCCGTCAGCGGCGGTGCCGCCTATGCCTACTGGAGCACCACGGGTTCGGGTTCCGGAGCCGCTACGGCGGCGGCCGCGACAAACGCCGTCGTCATTCACGTGGCGTTCGATAGCGACATCGCACCCGGCCAAACCAGGACCATTTCCTACACCGCCGACAACCCCAACTCCGGCAGCACGCCTGTAACCCTGACCGGCGCAGTGGTTTCGGCCAGCGGCAGTTGCGACGCGAGCTGGTTCACGGCCAGCGTGCCCGCCGGAACCAAGACGCTGGCAGGCAATGCGACCAACGTTGATATGGGCACCGGCACGCTCACGTTTAATGATGTCAACGCCAGCCAGGACTCCTGCAAGGGCGCAACCATCACGGTGACTGCCAGCAGCAACTAACCAAGCGAGCGGGCCGGGGACGGGTCAAAACCCCATCCCCGGCTTGCCGTCATTTGCACCAAAGGGAAGGGGCACGGGGTGCACAACCAGGACGGACAGCCGCGGCGTCGCAAGCGGACCGGCATCAAGGCATCGCTCATCGCGCTGGTCCTGCTGCTGGCGAGCGCGGGGGCGCTGATCGCGGCGGCAAGCAGCCCGAAGCCGGGCATCACCGTGCAGGTCTCCCCTGCCAGCCAGTCGGTCCAGCAGGGCCAGCAAGCCGCCTACACCGTGACGCTGACGTCCACCGGAGGCTTCAGCGGCAATGTCGGCCTCTCCGTGGCAGGGCTCCCCGCCGGCGCATCCGGCGCCTTCTCGCCGTCGTCCGTCACCCTGGCCTCCGGCGCCACCGCAACCGCCACCCTGACCGCCACCACCGCCGCAACCACGCCGGCGGGCACCAGTTCCCTGACCATCACCGCCACCAGCGGCAAGGTAAGCGGCAGCACCACCGCGAGCCTCACGGTCAACTACAAGATCTCGTCCAACTTCTCGATGACCGCCACCCCGGACTCCGTGACCGTCCCGCCCGGCGCCACCGCCGTCTACACGGTGCAGCTGGCCCGGAACAACTTCAGCGGCGCCGTTTCCTTCAGTGTGCTGGGCGGCCTTCCGTCCGGAGCCACAGCAACGTTCTCCCCCAATCCCACCACCGGCAACACCGCTACCCTGCAGGTGGCCACCACCGCCGCGTCGCCCAACGGAACATCCAGCCTCTACCTCGTGGGAAGCGGCAAGGACTCCACCGGAAAGACCCAGTACGCCTATGCGAATGTTCAGCTGGTCCTGGACTCCACCATCAAGCAGTTCACGCTTTCCGGCAACCTTCCCGGCGCCCTGTCCCCCGGCACTTCCGCCGGCCTGGACCTGCAGATCGGCAACGCCACCGGCAAACCCCTGTCCGTGACCAACCTGTCCGTCGCCATCGCGGGGGTCACCAGGACCTCGGATGCCGTGGCAAGGAACCTGGCCTGCACGGCGGCTGACTTCACCGTCGCCCAGTACAGCGGGCCCTACCCGCTGGCGGTCCCCGCCGGCAGCACCTCCCTTTCCCAACTCAAGATCACAGAGTCCGCCTGGCCCCGGGTGGCGATGGTGGACGCCTCGAACAACCAGGACGGCTGCAAAGGCGCCACCCTCCAGCTCACGTACTCGGGATCAGGACAGGGAAACTGAGATGAACGCCATCACAAGTAGGCAGCACCTCAAGGCAGCAGCCCTCGCCGGGCTCCTGGCCACCGCCGGGGCGGGAACCGCCTACGCCTACTGGACCGGGGCAGGCAACGGTGCCGGGTCTGCGGCCGCCGGCACCATGCAGGCCGTCACCGTGGACGCGCTGGTAGCCGGCGACAACCCGCAGGCCGCGCTCATCCCTGGCGGCAGCGCCGACGTCGTACTCCGCCTGACCAATCCCAACCCCTACCAGGTGCAGGTATACAGCGTCACCGCCAACGGCCCCGCGACGGCGGACGCGGCGCACCCCGGCTGCACCACCACGGGAGTCAGCTTCACCGGGACGGTCGCGCCGCTCTCCCCCGCAACCTACGTTGCCGCGAACTCGTCGGCACTCATCACCCTCCCCGGAACGGCGGCCATGGACACCACCTCGCTCGCAGCCTGCCAAGGCGCAACGTTCAGCCTTCCCGTGACGGCGGAGGTGCGGAAATGAGCCTCCTCTCCCTGCGCCCCTCCCGCCGGCTGCCCTGGATTGCCACCCTGTTCCTGCTCCTGCTCGGCACGGGCACGGCCGCCTACGCGTTCTGGGCCGCCGCCACCAGCAGCAGCAACGCGGCAGCGGCAGCAGACACGCTCTCGCCCGGATCCAAGCCGGCGGTCACCGCCAACGGCACGGCCCTCACCGTCACCTGGGCCGGGGGAACCACGGTCAACGGCCGGCCCGCCACCGGGTACACCGTCACCCGGTACTCGGCAGCCACGGGCGGCACGGCGACGGCGGCCACCGGCGGCTGCGCCGGGACCGTCACCACGCTCAGCTGCACCGAACAGAACGCCCCGGGCGGCATCTGGTACTACACCGTCACCCCGGCCATCGCGCTGTGGACCGGCGCCGAGAGCCCCCGCAGCAACGGCACCAGCAACGACTCCACTGCACCGGTTGCCACCGTGTCCGGTATTTCGCCCACCCCCAACGCGGCCGGCTGGAACAACAGCAGCCCGGTCAGCGTGACGGTCACGGCAGATGACGGGGCTGCCGGTTCCGGCGTGGCCTCCATTTCATACGTGCTCGACGGCGGCGCCAAGCAGACAGTGAGCGCCGCCACCGCCACCATCCCGGTCAGCGGCAACGGAACGCACACGGTGTCCTACTTCGCGACGGACAACGTGGGAAACGCAGGATCCGCAGAGAGCCAGACGGTGCGGATCGACACCCAGGCGCCGGCCGCGCCGGGGCTGGTTGTTCCGGCGTACGTGAACTCGGCAAATGTTTCCGCCGTGCCGGTCACCGGCACCGCGGAAGCGGGCGCCACGGTCACCCTTACGGCCAGCGATGCCGGCGCCGCCCATTCCGTCACGGTGACGGCCACCGCGTCCGGCGCCGGAGCGTGGTCTGCCAGCCCGGACCTGACCGGCCTGAACCAGGGCACGGTCACCTACACGGCGACCGCGGCTGATGCGGCGGGCAACACCAGCCCGGCAGGAACGGCCACGAGCACCAAGGACACGGTTGCCCCCGCACCGGCGCAGGCCCTGAGCGTGCCAGCCTATGTGAACACCGGCAACGTTTCCGCGGTCCCGGTCTCCGGCACCGCCGAAGCCGGCGGCACCGTGACCGTCACGGCCACTGACGCCGGAGCCGCGCACACCGTCACCGGCACCATAACCCCGTCAGGCAGTGGTGGATGGTCGGTGAACCTCGACCTCACCAAGCTGAACCAAGGGACCGTCAGCTACACCGTCACGGTCAAGGACGCGGCCGGGAACACCAGCACGGCCGCAACGGCAACGGACACGAAGGACACCGTGGCCCCGGTCCTGAGCATTACCGCACCGATGTACGTGAACAGCAGCACCGTGACTGCCGTCCCGGTAAGCGGAACTACAGACGCAGGCACGGTAGTGAACGTCACGGTCAGGAAGGGCCTCTCCGGAAGTGTCACCAAGCAGGTCACGCCGAGCGGGACAACATGGTCGACGACGATGGACCTGTCCACACTGGGTGACGGCACCCTGACCTTCACCGCCGACACCACCGATGCCGCCGGTAATAACGGGACCGCGAGCGCGGCGGGCACCACCACCAAGGACACGCAGGCGCCCACCGTGAGCGGCATCTCGTTGGCCAACGGCGGGACAACGGGGACCGCCGATGCCGGTGACACGCTGACCATCCAATATGCGGACGCTAACGCCATGGACGCCACGAAGTTTTGCCCCACCTGGAGCAACACCGGAACGCAGACCCTCAGTGCGAACAACGACATCACGGTGACGATAAGCCACAGCGGGACGTCCAACACCCTGGCGGTGTCCAGCAAGACCTGCACGCTGAACATCGGAACCATCGTGCTGGGCGCCAACGCCAACTACGCCTCAACCACCACACCCGTGGAATTCGTAGGCGCCAACACCAGCGCCAGCAGTGTCAGCTGGAATCCGGGGACCAATTCCCTCACCATCAGGCTGGGCGGCACCAAGAAAAACACCGGCGCGCAGGGAACCGGTATCCCGAACGACGTACCCCGCTACACCCCGGCAACGGGCCTTGCCGACGTGCCTGGCAACCCGCTCGGCACCGCAACCTTCACCGCCGCAGGGTCGTCAGGGTTTTAGAAGAGCAGTTTCCGCAGTACACGCCGCCAGAGATGACGCCGCTGGTCATCTCTGGCGGTGCCTGGCCAGGTGGAACTTCCAGACGTCGCCGGACGGGCAGGTCCGGCGGGTGGCCACCATGGCGAGGCCTGTTCGCCGATCGCAGTAACCGCAAGGAAAGCCTTGGATTGTGAGAGGATCCGCCCAAGCCAAGGCCCGCAGGACAGAAGGTGGCATAGCGTTGAAGCATGCCACCTTCTGTCCCTCCCCCCAACGGTGCATCTGCTTCCGCCAGCCACCGCCGCGCAGTTCCGCTGCCCTTATTGGACCTGACAATCCTTCGCGATCTGGAGGACGAGCTGGAGCTGCCGCTGGTACGGAATTTCGCACGGGATTACATCGGAATGTGGGAATACCGGTGCCAGCGCCTGTCCACGGCGGTGACCTGCCGCGATGGTAGGGATGGGGCCTTGGACGCTGCAATCAGCCTCAAGGTCACATCGGGAATGGTCGGCGGTTTGCGCCTGGCGGATCTTGCCGGCACCTTCGAAGATCGGATACGGCAAGGTGCCGTACAGGAGGCGGCGATTCTCCTGAATGAGATCAAGGCCTGCGGAGAGGGGACGGTGGCGGCACTGTGGCTGCGATACTGCGGACAGTGTTGAGATCCGTCATCGGCATGTTCACTGGGCGGCCGTTCCGAGCGTCCCTTGGGCTCCCCATCATGGCCTCGATCCGTGCGCGTACCTCCCTGGGCCGGAACGGTTTCGCAATGTAATCGTCGGCTCCTGCCTGGAGGGCGTTCAGCACATCAGTTTCGGCAGTCCGCCCCGTCAGCATGACGATGTAGGCATCACTCAATCCCCTGATGCGGCGCAGGATCTCGAAACCGTCAAAGTCCGGCAGTCCCACGTCCACAGTTACGAGGGCAGGCTGCGCGGCCCGCACCGCCTCAAGTCCGGAGTGGCCGTCCATGGCGGTGCGTACTTCGAATCCGACCTGATCGAGCACACCCTCAAGAAGGTTCCGCACGTCCCGATCGTCTTCGACGATCACAGCGACGCCTAAAGTGCTCATGGATCCCCCAAAGAATCCATTCTTCCGCGGACCCAGCGCCCACGGCCATTCACACCCCCAAGTTCCACCGCACAGCGAGCGGGCAATTTCCGCATTTCATCTGCCAGGTTCGCTATTTGCCTTCTGGTCCGTATCAATTACCGAATAAATGTGCAGATGCCGATCAGAAACCGCCTATCACCCATTGCAGTAACGCTCGACATTGCGATGGCAGATATGGGCGTGTTCCGGGTGACCTGGCCCATCGGCTTTTTTGGTGACAGCTAGGTCAACATCCTGACTGGGCAGGACGGCGAGATAGACGCGCTTGGGGGATCGACAACGTGCCAATGATTACATCGTGAAGCCTCTTCGTTCGCGGGAATTCCGGGCCCCAATAGCATTGCTTCGGCGCTCCCGTGGCAGGAAGGTTCCCGGCAGCCCTCAAGCACGGCCAACAAATTGCCACGGCGCTTCGTTGATAAGTTTGCGTGGCATTATGGATGTTGTTACTGGTTGGGGTCCAGTAACTGATCTTCGGGGGAAATCGTGGCTTCGACCTGCAGTAATCGCTTACCGTTGTTTTTCGACGTCTTGGAATCTTTCAGGTTCCGGAGGAAGGCCGGACAAGTCCATGACCGGCAGGCGGCAACGCCGAGCCGTCCATGATGCCGAAAGATCCCCTGGGCGGTCCAGGCCGTCCCGCGGCACATGACTCTTCCGGGCACAACATAGCCCGAGGCGAGGGACACTGGCGTTGGCCCTTCTTGTCGCCCTGGTGGATGTTGTACTCGGCCTCTTTGGCCACCGTGATTCTGGTCCTCGCCGCGTTGGCCGTCCTGATCAAGGAACCGTGGGCAGCACCCGGCCTGGCTGTTGGGATGTTAGTTGTGGCCGGTTACGTGGCGTGGGCACTGCTGCGCAGGCAGCGCCACGAATTTCCACGGGCAGAAGAGGCGTCCGGTCTCTTGGACGCGGTGCTGGCCACCAGCCGGGAATGGTTGTGGACGATCGGCCCGGAGGGCACGTTCACCTTCTCCGGGCCGATGTCCCAGGAAATCATCGGGTACACCCCTTCCGAACTCGTGGGCCAGCACTACAGCCAGGTCATCGAACCAGGTGACCTGGCCGAGGCAGTGCGCAACCGGGCAAAAAGGGAGGGTCCTGACGCTTCATGGTCTGGCCTGGTGGCCACGTGCCGGCACCGCGACGGCAGCCGGATCCTTGTGGACGTATCCGGCCGGCCAGTCCTTGACGGGCAGGGCCGCGTGTGCGGCTTCGAGGGCACCACGCGAGCCCTGGGCGTACCCACACCCTATGACGTTGCAGCGGAGGAAACGCGTGCCGGGGTGGAGGCAATGCTGACGTCACGCACGTTGCTCACAGCATTCCAGCCCATCCGCGCCCTGGACACAGGCCGGGTTATCGGGGCAGAAGCGCTAACCAGATTTCTGAGCGCCAGCGATCGCGGCATATCCCCCGAGGCCTGGTTTGCTGGGGCCGCATCCGTGGGGCTCGGAGAGGATCTGGAAGTGCTGGCGCTTGAGGCTGCCTTGTCCGCTGCAGCGTATCTGCCGGAAGACTTGTACGTGGCCCTCAACCTTTCCCCCAAGACGTGCCTAAGCGACCGGGCGTCCGCTCTCCTTCGGAATTCCTCGATTCCGCCGCAAAGAATTGTGCTCGAGCTGACGGAACACCACGAAGTAGACGACTACGGCCCCCTGGAAAGAGCACTGGATCCACTGCGGCGCGCGGGGATGAGGATCGCCATAGACGATGCCGGCGCCGGCTTCGCTTCCATGCGCCACATCGTCGAACTCAAGCCGGACTCGATCAAGCTCGACCGGCAAGTCATCACCGGCATCAACGCCGACGCGGGCCTGCGGGCCCTGGGCGCAGCCATGGTCCGATTCGCAGGCGACATAGGGGCTCTTCTGATCGCCGAAGGGATTGAGACCGAGGCTGAACTTGACGCCCTGCGAACGCTGGGGATGGACGCCGGCCAAGGCTATTTGCTCGGCCGCCCCACGGTGGCCACCGAAGAATGGAAACTCTGGTCCGGCGCAAACCACCTGAACCAGTACCCGTCCGCAGGGATATCAAGGCCCTACGAACGCCCATAGGACACGTCGCAATGCCCTGCCGGGTTGCACAGCTATCCAGTCGGGGTGTGCGGACAAAAAGCAGGGCTGACTCCCGATGGATTGTTGAGACCAGGAGCCAGCCCCTTTGGCGGCGCCCCCATGAAGGCCAAGAAACCTCCCCAGCAAGGCAAAACACCGCCACTGGAAATGATTAGCCAAATTTCCGCTGAAGACAAGACGCCAACGCAGGCTGGCGTCATATTGGGCGGCGCGGCCTGGACGGGTGGTTGCCGGCGGCCGCGACCCGCTGGCTGCCAGGACGGGCAGAGTACGCTCCCAGTCAGAATCTGCGCAGGTGGAGACGCAGCGCCCCGCTGCTGGACACCGCGCCTAACAATAAGGCTACTTACTTCCAGGCAATTAAGATAGGGGCCGCCGGCCGGATGCTCGCTAGCCGGCAGCGCTTGTTTCAGCCGGCAAATACTTCACCATTGCGCTGGTATCCGGCCAAGAGGGGCTGGAAAAGAAGGTAGCGCCGACCGCGTAGAACGGATCATCCGGACGTTCGCGGTCAGGATGGCAGATAGCCGTTGTTGGAACTGCTGGTCTGGGTAGTTGGTACTGAGATTTTGTGGACTTGGTACCGGCCCTTCGCTTGTCTGCTCGGGGCCGGCACCGTCTTCCTGGGTGGGTTCTATTCCCAGTGGTCCGGTTGCGACCGGGCCGTATCGTCGCGGAGTCGTCTCATGTCGACGTCGCCAAGGTTGAGTTGGCGGGCGTTGTTGGCGAGCCGGTTCACGATCGAGTCCGCGGCCACCCGGTCCGGTAGGGCCTCGACCCAGTAGGCCGGGCCGGACTGCGAGGCGATGAGCGTGGGCAGGCGGTGTTCCCGGTTGGCCAGGACCGCGAAGAGGTCGTTGGCCGCTTCGGGGTCGATGCCCACGGTGAGGAAGTCATCGATGACCAGCAGGTCCACGTCCGAGAGTTCGTTGAGGAGCTTCTGGTGGCCGATGCCGTCACCGCGGGCGATGACCAGCCGGCGGGCGAGGTCGTCCATCCGGGTGTAGGAGACGGTGTGTCCGCTTTGGCAGGCGGCGATCCCGATCGCGCAGGCCAGGTAGGTCTTGCCGCCGCCGGTTGGTGAGATGACCAGCAGGTTCGTGGGGTCCTGGCGCCATTGGTGGGCGGCGTAGCGTTTCATCCGCACCGGGGTGATCCCGCGTCCTTCCTGGTAGTTGATCTCGGCGACCGAGGCTTGCGGGATGGGGAACCTGGCGGCCCGGATGAGCTTGTCGATCCGGTGGGCCCGGCGCTGGTGGAGTGCGTCGTCCACGGCGGTGAGGAAGATCTGCTCGGGAGTGAGCTCGTCATTGGCCTCGTCGGTGATCAGTTCCTCGAACCGCACGGCCAGGTGCGCGATGCGCAGGGTCCGGAATTTCTCGTGGTCCTCGCTGGTGAACATCAGCCCTGGCCTCCCTGGCCGCCGCGGCGGTAGTGGTCGGCAGAGCGCACGTGCACCGCCGCCTGGATGCCTGCGCCGGGGTCGGCGCCGCCGGCGGGTTTACGGGTGGCCGCCGCCGGTGTGATGGTTCTGGGCTTCTTGGTGTCGGAGTCGATGGTGGCCATGATCCGTTTGATCGTGCTGTAGGTTCCCGGGCCCTGGCCGGTGTCGAGCAGGACCTGGCAGGCTGCCTCAAGGCGGGCTTTGTTCCGCTTGCCCAGGGACTCCAGGATGTTCTGGCAGTCCAGATAGCCTTGGGCCTCCACGGCGTGCCGGTCGATGATCCCGGCGATGACCGCCTCCGTGGCCGGCCCGAAGCCCCTGGCCCGATCGGTGAACCACCGCTTGGACCACAACCCGTCGATACCCCGGTGCCGGGTCGGGGCATGCGCGGCATCGGTCGAATACTGGCCCTTCCGGCCCAGCCGCCGGGCGTGCTCACAGATGACCTGGTCACCGTCGAACACGGTCACCGTCGTGGACGTGACCCGCACCCGCAGGAGCTGCCCGGCGTAGGTGTATGGCACCGAATAATGCTGGGAATCGCAACTGACGTGGTAATTGCGTCCGACCTTGAGCTGCTTCCATTCCACCGAGTCGAACCCGTCGGCCGGCAACGCCTGGAGCAGGCCGGACTCATCAGCGGTGAAGCGTTCCCACCGGGTGCTGCCATCGGCGCGGGGAATCCGCTCGTTGATCTCGACTAGCCGGGCCCCGATCGCCTCGTTCAGGGCCTGCACCGTGGTGAAGACCTCCTCGGCCAGATAGCCGATTACCCGCTTGTTCACCACGTTCACCGCGGACTCGGCCGCGGCTTTGTCCTTGTTATCCCGAGTTCGGGATAATCGCGATTATTCCGAGGATTCCGTTATCCCGGGTTGTTTACATTTTTCTTGTCCTGCCG
>NZ_JBTZSU010000056.1:0-16380 GCF_054890965.1 Arthrobacter sp. C152 | reverse complement strand
GCCCACATCGCCGAAGGCATCCAGGACTCCGGCACCACCCGCCAGGAAGCCGCCAGCGTCCTCGCCGCCCATTCCTGAGCCCGGGGAAGCCGCAACAAGGGCCGGACACCGGAAGAATCCGGCGTCCGGCCCTTTGCTTTAAGTCACGTAGAATTGAGGCACTATGGCGAAATCCCCTGACTCCAGCAACTCCACCCCCGCGGGCTCCAGCGCGGTGAAGCGCGGCCTGTTCACGCGCAAGCCGAAGGAAGCAAAGGCTAAAAAGCCCAGCCGGTTCAAGCAGATCGGCGAGGTCTTCACCATGACCCGCCGCCACGACCCCATGGTCCCCTGGCTGATGCTCCTGGTCTTCCTGGGCGTTGTGGCCGTGAGCTTCCTGGTGGGCTTCTGGCTGGATAACTGGATTACCGGCCTGATCATTGGCATTCCGCTGGGCCTGCTGGCGGCCACGTTCATCCTGTCGCGCCGTGCCGAGCGTGCGGCGTTTGCCCAGATCGAAAACCAGCCGGGCGCCTCGGGCGCTGCCCTTGGCACGCTGCGCCGCGGCTGGATCACTGAGGAACAGCCTGTGGCTGTCAACCCGCGCACCCAGGATGCCGTGTTCCGCGCCGTGGGACGTCCCGGCGTCGTCCTTGTCAGTGAAGGCCCCAGCCACCGGGTCAAGCCGCTGCTCGATGCCGAACGCAAGCGCCTTGCGCGCATCCTGCCCAACGTTCCAGTGCACACCATCCAGACCGGCCACGGTGAAGGCCAGGTGCCGCTGAGCCAAGTGGCCAAGCAGATGGGCAAGATGAAGAACGAACTGACCAAGCTGGAGGTCAGCACGGTGTCCAAGCGCATCGCGTCCATGGGCACCCGGCTCCCCATTCCCAAGGGCATCGATCCCTACAAAGCGCGTCCCAACCGCGGACGCTAGGAACAAGCGCCCCGGCGCCGGCAATGCCGGGCACGGGGCGCTTTTTCTTGTCCCCGACCCGGCGGCGGTCCTTCCCCCCGGGCATCAACAACGACAGGACGTGTAACCATGGCCTTGCGGACAACGGTCCTCCGCGCCTTCCCGATCCTCGCCGTCGCTGAAGCGTTCAGCTGGGCGGCGCTGCTCACGGGGATGTACTTCAAATGGATCGCCGGCACCACTGAGGTCGGCGTCCAGGTGGCCGGCCCGGTCCACGGGGCATTGTTCGTTGGCTACGCGTTGGCCGCACTGACCCTGTGGCGTGTCCAGCGCTGGCCCTTCCCCGTTGCCGTCCTGGCCGGTGTCTCCGCCGTCTTCCCCTTTGCCACCATCTGGTTCGAGCGGTGGGCCGGGCGCCGCGGCCATCTCGGCGCGGACACAGCAGTGGAGTTGGAGTCGAGCCGCGCCTAGGTGCGGCACTCCGGACGGGAAAGGTTGCAGGTGGGAACCGTTAAACCGGGGGTGGCGGCGACAGCGGCGCGTGGCCGTGGGCAGCGCCGCCGGCGGACCGTGGCAGTGCTCTCCCTGCTGGGGGCAACCCTGTTCTGGGCCGGTAACTACGTCGTCGGGGCGGGTGCGGTCCAGGACATCGACCCGCTGAGCCTGGTGTTCCTGCGGTGGTCGCTGGCTGTGGTGCCGCTGCTCGTGATTGCGCAGCTCGTGGAACGGCCGAGCTGGCGGTCAGTGTTCGCCGCGCTGCCGTGGCTGGCGGCGCTGAGCGTGTTTGGGCTGCTCGGCTATAACTTGCTCCTCTACTTCGCCTTGGAGCACACCGGCGCTTTTAGTGCATCGCTGATCAACGCCTTCAACCCTGCGCTCATCACGTTGGCTGCCGCCGTTTTCCTGCGCGAACGGCTGACCGTGACGGCGGCGGCCGGCGTCCTCGCGGCACTGGCAGGTGTGCTGATTGTCATCAGTGGAGGGAACATCGGCAGGCTGTTCAGCACCGGTTTCGGGACCGGCGAGGCCCTCATGGCGGGGGCGATCGCCGTCTGGACCGCATACACGGTGACCGGACGCCTGGCACCAAAGATTCCTCCCATCACTGCCACCGCCGTCCAGGCCGCGGTGGCAGTGGCCGTGCTCGCCCCGGTCCGGGCCGCTACGGGCGGGCTGACCCTGCCGTCGACAGGTTCCGCGCTGGCATCCCTGCTGTTCATCGCGGTCTTTCCGTCGGTCCTGTCATACCTGCTGTGGAACAGGGCCCTGACGGTGCTGCCGGCAGGCGGGGCGGGAGTGTTCCTCAACCTCATCACCGTCTTCACGGCGGTACTGACCATGCTCGGCGGCCAGGTCCACACCGCGGCGCAGATCGTCGGCGGGGCCATCGTGATCGGGGGCGTGGTGCTGGCCAATGCACGGTCGTTCCGGCGGCGGAGCCAGCCTCAGGAAGGGCCCGGAACGTAAATCCCGGGGGCGCCTCAGCGCCGGATCAGGAGCGTGTTCATGGCTTTGTCGTGCAGGCCGCGCTGGTCGGGATCGAAAATCACTGCCGGCACCACCAGGCACAGCAGCAGCGTCCGCACCAGCGCCGCGAGGGGTCCGGGTGTGCCGCCGCCGGGCCGCACCACCGCGATTCCCATGACGCGGTGGCCGATGCTGTAGCCGAGGGTCCCCACGAGCAGGATCTGTTCGATGGCAAAGACCCCAAGGGTTGCCCAGGAGTCACCGCCGAAGGCAAAGTTGCTGATCAGCAGTGCTATGCCCCAGTCGATCATGATCGCCGCGATCCTGCGCCCGGCCCGCGCGATGGAGCCCGGCCCGGATTCCGGCAGGCCCAGCCGCTCCCCCGGATACTTGGAGATGCCGGAGGTATCCGGTCCACTGAGCCAGGAACCAATGTCTTTGCGATCTACCACCATCCAAGCCTACCGGCCAGGCGGGAGGTGGAGGCGCCCACACTGTGGATGGGGTTGGACCACTCTGTGGACCGGCGATAGCGTTGCCATAGCAGGGCATTCTGTAACCTGCCCGAAACAATGCGGACACGGACGGGAAATGCCGGATCCATAGGCTGTTAGCAGTTTCAAGCAAATCCCCGGCAGGTACACGCAGCAGGGAAAACCTCGCGTTCTCCCTGCCTTTGGATTGCGCTGGACCAGATGGCTTGCGAGCCAGATATTTACATATGCGTTAGGAGCATAGATGTTCAAGACTGCGGACGAAGTCCTCAAGTTCATCAAGGACGAAGATGTAAAGTTCGTCGATATCCGCTTCACCGATCTTCCGGGCGTCCAGCAGCACTTCAACGTCCCCGCCAAGAGTGTTGACGCCGACTTCTTCGTCAACGGCCAGCTCTTCGACGGTTCCTCCATCCGCGGTTTCCAGGGCATCGCCGAGTCCGACATGCAGCTGATCCCGGACGTCACCACCGCGTTCCTGGACACTTTCCGCATGGAGAAGACCCTCGCGCTGAACTTCTCCATCGTGAACCCCCGCACGGGCGACCCCTACCACCGCGACCCCCGCGGCGTTGCCGAAAAGGCTGAAGCCTACCTGGCATCCACCGGCATCGCCGACACCGCGTTCTTCGCTCCCGAGGCCGAGTTCTTCGTCTTCGACAACGTCCAGTACAAGTCCTCCCCCGAGGGCAGCTTCTACAAGATCGACTCCGAGGAAGCCCACTGGAACACCGGCCGCGAGGAAGAGGGCGGCAACCTGGGCTACAAGACCCCGGTCAAGGGCGGTTACTTCCCGGTCTCCCCGACGGACAAGCAGGCCGACCTGCGCGACGCCATGTGTGTTGCCCTGGACGAGGCCGGCCTCGAGGTCGAGCGCAGCCACCACGAAGTTGGCTCCGCCGGCCAGGCCGAGATCAACTACAAGTTCACCACCCTGACCCACGCCGCTGACGACCTGCAGAAGTTCAAGTACGTCATCAAGAACACGGCCGACGCCTGGGGCAAGTCCGTGACCTTCATGCCCAAGCCCGTCTTCGGTGACAACGGCTCCGGCATGCACTGCCACCAGTCGCTCTGGAACGGTGGCGAGCCGTTGTTCTACGACGAGAAGGGCTACGCCGGCCTGTCCGACACCGCCCGCTGGTACATCGGCGGCCTGCTGAAGCACGCCTCCGCCGTCCTGGCCTTCACCAACCCCACGGTGAACTCCTACCGCCGCCTGGTCAAGGGCTTCGAAGCCCCGGTCAACATGGTCTACTCGCAGGGCAACCGCTCCGCCGGTATCCGCATCCCGATCACGGGCTCCAACCCCAAGGCCAAGCGCATCGAGTTCCGCGCTCCGGACCCCTCCTCCAACCCGTACCTGGCGTTCGCTGCCCAGCTGATGGCCGGCATCGACGGCATCCGCAACCGCATCGAGCCCCCGGCTCCGATCGACAAGGACCTCTACGAGCTGCCCGCCGAGGAGGCCAAGGACATCCCCAAGGCTCCGGGCACGCTTGAGGAAGCCCTGGAGGCCCTGCGCGAGGACAACGAGTTCCTGCAGGCCGGCGGCGTCTTCACCCAGGACCTGATCGACACCTGGATCGAGTACAAGTACGAGAACGAGATCCGCCCGCTGTCCCTGCGCCCGAACCCCTACGAGTTCGAGCTCTACTACGGCGTCTAGTCCGCTGCCTGCCTGACAGGCCAGCTGATCAGCGAAAGGCGGCCACCGGAACCCTCCGGTGGCCGCCTTTCGCGTTGTCCGGGCCACCAGGCTGCGGACTGAGGCCATAAAGGCGGGGGCCCGGCTCCTGACGTGCTGAGACCGGGAGCCGGACCCCCTGACGAATGCCCCCCGAGACGAAGACTCTGCCCAGCCTTCCCCCCAACAAGGTTGGAGAACACCGCCAATCCACATAATCGGGCAAACGGTTCCCGAGTGCAATGCCGGCCGATGCGTTACGCCGGTGCGGTGCGGGGAAAGCTGCGGAACATGGTCCGTTGCGGCCCGGCGGACCCGCCCGTGTAGGGGCCGCAGTCAACGAAGCCGGCGCGGCGGTAGGCGGCGAGGCCGGCCGGGTTGGCTTCGTTGACGGAGAGTACGACGCCGGACTCCCCACTGCAGTGCCTCATCGTGAGTTTGAGAGCGGCCTCCGCGGCGGCGGCGGCCGCTCGTGTCCCCAGGCCTGAGCCCTGGTGCCGCCGGTCGATCAGGAACCCCCGCAGCAGCCAGGCGGAGAGGTCGTCCGGCCAGCCGGCCAGCCTCGCCGCGCCGGCCTGCAGGGTCAGCACGCCGACGGCAGCACCGGCCGACTCAATCACGTACGGCCGCCGCGCGGGTTCGGATAAACCCGCCAGGGCCATCCGCAGCGGATCGCCCACGAAACGTTCCTGTCCGGGTGCCAGCTCAAGCTCCGCAACGGCACCGAGCTGGACGGCACAGGCGTCGCCGTCCAGGTCCCGGAGTGGAATCAGCCAGACCGGCGCGCCGGTGCTGTGGTCACTGCCCGTAGAAGACACGTTCAAACACCGCCCGTGCACGGCGGCTCACCCGCAGGTAATCCTCCTCCAGCGTGGTGGCGTTGCCGGGCTCATAGCCGCACCAGCGCGCCACGGCCTCAAGGTCCCGACGGGAGGACGGCAGCAGATCGGAGGCCTTACCGCTCCAGATGACGTTGGCGGACCGGATCCGGCTCGCCAGGCGCCAGGCCCGTGCCAGGAGTGCCGCATCCGGTGCAGCCAGCAGGCCCAGTTCCGCGGCGGCTTCCAGGGCTTCCACGGTGGACGTGGTGCGAAGCTCCGGGTGCTTGCCTGCATGCTGGAGCTGCAGCAGCTGGATGAGCCACTCAACGTCGCTCAGGCCCCCGCGGCCCAGCTTGAGGTGCCGGGCGGGGTCCGCGCCGCGGGGCAGCCGTTCTGACTCCACCCGGGCCTTGATGCGCCTGATCTCCCGGACATCCTGCTCGGAAACCGTGTCCGGGTAGCGGATAGGATCCACGAGTTTGATGAAGTCGGCGGCCAGCCGGTCGTCGCCTGCCATGGGGCGTGCCCGCAGCAGCGCCTGGGCCTCCCAGACCAGGGACCAGCGCCGGTAGTACTCGGCAAACGACTCGAGGGAACGGACCATCGCCCCGTTCTTTCCCTCCGGCCGCAGGTCGGCGTCCATCTGGAGGACGCGTTCGGCCATGATGGCGGGCTTCAGCGGCTGGGTCAGGAGGCTGGAGACCTTCGCCACGATGCGGGCGGCCTGCTCTTGCGCCTCGGCTTCGGAGTAGCCCGGCAGCGCACGGTGGACGTACATGACGTCGGCGTCGGAGCCGTAGCCGATCTCCTGGCCGCCCTGGCGTCCCATTGCCACCACCAGCACCGTCGTCTTCAGCGGCCCGTTGGCGGACACGATCCCTTCAGCCACCCGCAGTGCGCCCAGGACCGCGGCCCGGTCGGTGTCCGCCAGTGCCCTGCCCACCTGGTCCTGATCCAGCAGGCCTGCCGAATCGGCCACCGCGATGCGCAGGATCTCGCGCCGGCGGATCAGCCGGATCAGCCGCATCGCGCTCCCGGGGTCCTCGTGGCGCGACATCTTGGAGGTGATCTCCTGCCACTGCGCCTGGAAGTCGACTGGCACCAGGTCCTTGTCGTGGCCCAGCCAGGACACCGATTCCGGTGATACCTCCAGCAGGTCCGCGATCAGCCGGGAGTTGGACAGCATGTGGCACAGCCGCTCGGCGGCGGCGTTGGAATCGCGGAGCATGCCCAGGTACCAGTGCGTGGTTCCCAGGGCCTCGCTGACGCGGCGGAAGGCCAGCAGGCCGGCGTCGGGATCCACGCCCTCCGCCAGCCAGTCAAGCAGGATGGGCAGCAGCTGCCGTTGCAGGGCGGCGCGCCGGCTGACGCCGGCGGTCAGCGCCTCGATATGCCGCATCGCCCCCTTGGGGTCCAGGTACCCGAGGGCAGCGAGCCGGCCTTCGGCGGCTTCCGGCGTCAGCTTGGCGTCCTCGCTGCTGAGCTTCGCCGCCGTATTCAGCAGCGGCCGGTAGAAGATGCGCTCGTGCAGCTCACGCACCGAGCGTTTGGTCTTCTGCCAGGCGGACAGGAGCGCATCGGGGTGCGGCCGCTCGTTGGAGAACGGACCCAGCACGGCTTTGGCCAGTGCCCGCAGCGCCGGTTCGGCCACGGGCATGAGGTGGGTCCGGCGCAGCTGGAACAGCTGGATCCGGTGCTCCAGCAGGCGCAGGTACCTGTACGCGGTGTCCAGCGCGGCGGCGTCCGACCGGCCGATGTAACCCCCCGCCGACAACGCTGCGATCGCCGAGGTGGTGTCCCGCCGTCGTAATGTCTCATCCGCCTTGCCATGCACCAACTGCAGCAGCTGGACGGTGAATTCGACGTCCCGCAGGCCGCCGCGGCCAAGCTTGATCTGCCGGTGCTCTTCGGCCGGCGGGATGTACTCGGTGACCCGCCGCCGCATGGCCTGCACGGACTCGACAAAGCCTTCGCGGCCCGCCGAGTTCCAGATCAGCGGCGCCACGGCTTCCTCGTACTTGCGGCCCAGCTCCGCGTCGCCGGCAATGGTCCGCGCCTTTAGCAGCGCCTGGAATTCCCAGCTTTCGGCCCAACGGTCGTAATACGTTTGGTGCGAGGCCAGGGTCCGGACCAGCGGGCCGGACTTTCCCTCCGGCCGAAGGTTGGCGTCCACCTCCCACAGGCCAGGTTCACGGGCCACGGACGAGATGGCCCGCGAGATGCCGCTGGCCAGCGCCGTTCCGATGGTATTGGCCTGCGCGTCCTCGAGGCCGCCGGGGTCCACCACGTAGATGACGTCGACGTCGGAAATGTAGTTCAGCTCGCGCGCCCCGCATTTGCCCATGCCTATCACGGCCAGGCCCACCTCCGCCACGTCCGCGGCGCCGTACTGCTCCGCTGCCTCGGCGCGGGACACGGCCAGGGCTGCCTCGATGGCGGCCCCGGCGAGGTCGGCCAGTTCACCGCCCACGGACGGCATGAAATCCAGCGGGTCCGCCGCGCAGAGATCCTTGACGGCGAGGTCCACGACGCCGCGCCGGTAGGCCGTGCGCAGGGCACCATAGGCGTCGGGGCCGGTGGCGGCGGCGACGGGCCGCACGGCACGCGGATCTGCGCCCACCGAATTGAGGAGGGTTGCACGCAGCATCCCGGGGTCGGCCGGCAGCGGCTCAGGGCTGGCGCGGACCTCGAAGGCGTCCAGGTGCTCGGGGTGCCGGATCAGGAACTCCCCCAGCGCCTCGGAGGCCCCAAGGACCCGGTACAGCGGTTCGCTCGCCTCGGGATCGGCCACAGCCAGGTCCCGCAGCTGCGGGTGCTTTTCGATCAGCCGGACCAGGGACTGGAGCGCCGTGTCAGGGCTGGCGGCCAGGTGCAGGCCGGCGAACAGCCTGTCCTGGTCGAGCCCCTCAAGTTCGCGGGCAGCCAGGAACCGCTCGCCTTTTTCAAGGTCGCTGAATCCGGCCGCGATGAGGCGGCGCGCCAGGCTCACGCCCGCCGCCTAGAGGATGCCGAGGTTGCGCTGCAGCTCGTAGGGGGTCACCTGCAGCCGGTAGTCCTGCCATTCGGCGCGCTTGTTCCGCAGGAAGTGCTCGTAGACCTGTTCGCCCAGGATCTGCGGCATCAGCTCGGAATCCTCCATGGACCGGATGGCGTCGTGCAGGCTGGCAGGCAGTGGATCGTGCCCCATGGCGCGGCGTTCGGCCGAGCTGAGCGACCAGACGTCATCCTCGGCGGCTGCGGGCAGGTCGTAGCCTTCCTCGATGCCCTTCAGGCCGGCGCCGAGCAGGACGGCGTAGGCCAGGTAGGGGTTGGCCGCCGAGTCGATGCCACGGTATTCGATCCGCGCCGACTGGCCCTTGCCCGGCTTGTACAGCGGCACGCGGACCAGCGCCGAACGGTTGTTGTGCCCCCAGCTGAGGTAGCTGGGTGCCTCGCCGCCGCCCCAGAGCCGCTTGTAGGAGTTGACGAACTGGTTGGTCACCGCCGTGAACTCGGGGGCGTGCTTGAGGATGCCGGCGATGAACTGGCGGGCGGTCTTGGAGAGCGAGAACTCAGCACCTGCCTCGAAGAAGGCGTTGGTGTCGCCTTCGAACAGGGAGAAGTGGGTGTGCATGCCCGAACCTGGGTGGTCCGTGAACGGCTTGGGCATGAACGTGGCATAGGTGCCCTGCTGCAGCGCCACTTCCTTGATGACGGTGCGGAACGTCATGATGTTGTCCGCGGTCTGCAGGGCGTCTGCGTAACGGAGGTCGATTTCGTTCTGGCCCGGGCCGGCCTCGTGGTGGCTGAACTCGACGGAGATGCCCACCGATTCGAGCATGGTCACGGCCGTGCGGCGGAAGTCCTGGGCCACGCCGCCGGGCACGTGGTCGAAGTAGCCGCCCTCGTCGACCGGCACCGGCGCCCCGTTCGGGCCCGGCTCCTGCGACTTGAGCAGGTAGAACTCGATCTCCGGGTGCGTGTAGCAGGTGAAGCCCATGTCCGCGGCCTTGGCGAGCGTGCGCTTGAGGACGTTCCGGGGGTCGGCGGCCGAGGGTTCGCCGTCGGGAGTGAGGATGTCGCAGAACATCCGCGAGGTCTGTTCCGTCTCGCCGCGCCACGGCAGGATCTGGAAGGTGGCCGGGTCGGGCTGCAGCAGCATGTCGGACTCGAAAACGCGGGCGAGGCCTTCAATGGAGGACCCGTCAAAGCCGAGGCCTTCCTCGAAGGCGCCCTCCACCTCGGCCGGAGCCAATGCCACGGACTTCAGCGATCCCACGACGTCGGTGAACCACAGGCGCACGAAACGTACGTCGCGCTCTTCGATTGTGCGCAGGACAAACTCTTGCTGGCGGTCCATGATGGCCTCTTCTCCGGTCAACGTCCATGCTGCGGGGCCCCGCACAGGGGAAGCCGGCAGCAGTTCATCAACACTGTACTAAGCATTCGGCGCCGATGCTTGAGCCTGCGCGGCGCGTAACACAGCATTAACCTCGGCGGCCGTCCGCGGACGCGGCCTGCCCGGGTTCCTGGCCCGGTCCAGGGGTCGCCCGGGCCGGCTTATGACGCTAATCACCTTCACTGCAGCCGGCGGCGGTAGCTAGGACGGCGGGTACCGCATTACGCTCATCCCATGGCCTCCAGCAACAGTTCCGACTCCAGCGTGTCCGCCGACGTTTCCGCTCCCTACGGCAGTGGCCCCGGGCAGGTTCCGGCAGCCGCTGCCGAAAGGAAGCCGGCCAAGGTCCGGATCCACCACCTGCAGCAGGCCAAGAGGGACGGCACCAAGTTCGCGATGCTCACCGCGTACGAGCAGTACACGGCGGAGATTTTTGACGCTGCCGGCATTGAGGTGCTCCTGGTGGGCGACTCGGCGTCGAACAATGTCTTTGGCAATGAGACCAGCCTGCCGGTCACCGTGGATGAGCTTCTCCCGCTGTGCCGCGCCGTGGCCCGTTCCGCCAAGCGCGCCCTGGTGGTGGCCGACCTTCCGTTCGGCAGCTACGAAGTCTCCGCCGAACAGGCGGTTTCGGCCGGCGTCCGCTTCCTGAAGGAGGGCCTGGCCCACGCGGTGAAGATCGAGGGCGGGAAGTACTACGCCCCCACGGTCCGCGCGATGGTGCAGGCAGGAATTCCGGTGATGGCGCACATCGGATTCACCCCGCAAAGCGAGCACGCACTGGGCGGCTACCGGGTCCAGGGCCGCGGCGACGACGCCCAGCGGCTTGTCGAGGACGCCCGCGCCCTGGCTGATGCCGGCGCGTTCTGCGTGCTGATGGAAATGGTTCCGGCCGAGACGGCAGCAGCGGTCGACGCGGCGGTCGAGGTTCCCACCGTGGGCATCGGCGCCGGCAAGGCGACCACCGGCCAGGTGCTGGTCTGGCAGGACATGGCCGGCCTGCGCGGCGGCCGGATGGCCAAGTTCGTCAAACAGTACGCAAACCTGCGCAGCACCCTCCTGGACGCTGCCACCGCGTACGGCGAGGATGTCCGGTCCGGGCAGTTCCCCGGCCCGGAGCACTCGTTCTAACCGGGCACCTGCCCGTCAGTCGTCGTCGCCCTTCTCCCAGGCCTCGTTGCGCGCCTTCACTTTCTCCAGCGCATGCTCAGCTTCCGCCCTGGTCTTGTACGGGCCAATGAGCTGGCTCCAGTCCGACAGCCGGTCCTCTTCCACTTCGTGGGTGTTGACGTTGAACCAATACTCGGTCATCGTTGCTCCTCGTTCCGTCGGGGCGCCGCGGGTGGGCCACGTAACTTAAACCAGGCGGCGGGTCTTCGCCGCCTGTCGGTTGTTGGGCGTTCTGCGGTGCCTTATATGATCAATCTATGCCTTCCCTTGCCTCGACTGCACCCATCGGCACCCTCACCCCCGGAGCCGTAAGCCCGCAGCGTCCCGTTCCGGCGTCCATCCCCCGTCCGGAGTATGTCGGCAAGCCCGCCCCCGCGAAGTTCACCGGATCCGAGGTCAAATCCGCCGAGACGATCGAGAAGATCCGGGTCGCGGGAAAGATCGCGGCCCAGGCCATCGTGGAAGTTGGAAAGCACATCCAGCCCGGTGTCACCACCGACCAGCTGGACAAGGTGGGGCACGAATTCCTGCTCGACCACCATGCCTATCCTTCCACCCTCGGCTACCGCGGTTTCCCCAAGTCGCTGTGCTCGTCGCTGAACGAGGTCATCTGCCACGGCATCCCGGACAGCACCGTGGTCCGGGACGGCGACATCCTGAACATCGACATCACGGCCTACATCAACGGGGTCCACGGGGACACCAACTACACGTTCCTGGTCGGTGACGTGGACGAGGAATCCCGGCTGCTGGTGGAACGGACCCGGGAATCCCTGAACCGGGCCATCAAAGCGGTGGCCCCGGGCCGTGAAATCAATATCATCGGCCGCGCCATCGAGTCCTACGCCAAGCGCTTTGGCTACGGAGTGGTGCGCGACTTCACCGGCCACGGCGTGGGCGAGGCCTTCCACACCGGACTGATCATTCCGCACTACGATGCCGCACCTGCCTACAACACGGTGATCGAAGCCGGGATGGTGTTCACCATCGAACCCATGCTCACGCTGGGCACGGTTGAATGGGACATGTGGGGTGACGACTGGACCGTGGTTACCAGGGACCGCAAGCGCACCGCACAGTTCGAACACACGCTGCTGGTCACGGAGACCGGCGCGGAAATCCTGACCCTTCCCTGAGCCAGCGCCTGGGGCCGGCAAGCCGGCCCCGGCACGCAGAACGGGTTCACCACGAAGAACCCAAACCCAGGGCGCCCGGATGCGCCCCTTTTCCCGCCCGCCCCTGTCACGAACGGAAACCGCATTGGCCAAGAACGACGAGAAGCCGCACAAGAACGAACCCCTGATCGGCATCGATATCGGTGGAACGGGTATCAAGGGCGGCATTGTCGACCTGAAGAAGGGCAAGCTCCTGGGTGACCGCTTCCGCGTGCCCACGCCGCAGCCGGCCACTCCCGAGGCAGTGGCAGAAGCCGTGGCCCTGGTGGTGGCGGAACTCTCAGCCCGGCCGGAGGCGCCTGCGGCCGGTTCGCCGGTGGGCGTGACGTTCCCCGGAATCATCCAGCACGGCGTGGTCCATTCGGCGGCCAACGTGGACAAGAGCTGGCTGGAGACGGACATCGACGGTCTCCTCACCGCCCGCCTGGGCCGGCCGGTGGAAGTCATCAACGACGCCGACGCCGCAGGCCTGGCCGAGGCGCGCTATGGCGCCGGCGCCGGCGTGTCCGGCACCGTCCTCGTGATCACCCTGGGCACCGGCATCGGCTCAGCCTTCATCTTCGACGGGAAGCTGGTGCCGAACGCCGAGCTGGGCCACCTTGAAATCGACGGTTTTGACGCCGAAACCAAGGCGTCAGCTGTGGCGCGGGAACGCGACGGACTGTCGTGGGACGAGTACAGCGTGCTGCTGCAGCGTTACTTCTCGCACGTCGAGTTCCTGTTCTCACCCGAACTGTTCATCGTGGGCGGCGGCATCTCGAAGCGCGCCGACGAATACCTTCCCAACCTCAAGCTCCGCACGCCGATCGTGCCCGCGGTGCTGAGGAACGAGGCTGGCATCGTGGGTGCGGCCCTGGAAATCGCCCTGCAGCACAAGCTGGCGAAGTAACGCTGGTGCCGGTGGCGGCTGCGGCTTCCCCTCCGCTGCCGCCACCGGAGTCTAGAGGGGGCTCTTCTCGGAACTCTTGTCGGCGTTCTTTGCGCCGCCGGGCGTGCCCTTGGCCTCATCCTCGGCTTCGTGGCGGAGCAGCGCAATAGCGGTTTCGAAGTCCTCCAGCGATTCAAAAGCCTGGTAGACGCTGGCGAAGCGGAGGTAGGCCACCTTGTCCAGCTTCTGCAGCGGGCCAAGGATCACGAGCCCCACCTCGTGGGCGTCGATTTCGGCCGCCCCGGAGGCCCTGATCTGTTCCTCGACTTCCTGCGCGAGCAGGGCGAGGTCGTCCTCGCTCACCGGCCGGCCCTGGCAGGCTTTCCGCACGCCGTTGATGACCTTGCTGCGGCTGAAGGGCTCCCCCACGCCGGACCGCTTGATCACGGACAGGCTGGTGGTTTCGACCGTGGTGAACCTGCGGCCGCACTCAGGGCACTGGCGGCGCCGGCGGATCGCTGAGCCGTCGTCGGCCATCCGGCTGTCCACCACGCGGGAATCGGGATTGCGGCAGAACGGGCAGTACATGGCGTTCCCCCTTCTCGCTCGTGGTGCGCAGCTTTGGTCAGGCCACCGGCACCGCCGTGGGGCGATTCCGTGGCGTCTTTCAGTTTACGGCCATATCTGGGGGAATAACAATCCTGTAATTACTACATGTAGTAGCTAGGGCGTTTCCGGGAACCGGGCCGTGACAGCGTCTCCGTGGGCAGGGAGGTCCTCC
Organism: Arthrobacter sp. C152; assembly: GCF_054890965.1. Lineage (NCBI taxonomy): Bacteria > Bacillati > Actinomycetota > Actinomycetes > Micrococcales > Micrococcaceae > Arthrobacter > Arthrobacter sp. C152. The sequence goes on along the minus strand of NZ_JBTZSU010000056.1, from coordinate 2,644 downwards.
GCCCGGGAAAGGTTGACGATGTGGCTGCTGACCTCAGCCAGGGCCGACTTGCTGTAGTTGATGACCTGGATGGCCCGCAGGAACGTGGTGACGTTCAGGCCCGATGAGAAGGCGGCGGTGCCGCTGGTGGGCAGCACGTGGTTCGAGCCTGCGCAGTAGTCGCCAAGGCTGACCGGGCTGTAGTCGCCCACGAAAATGGCACCGGCGTTGCGGATCCGGGCCGCCACCGCTGCAGCGTCCCGGGTCATGATCTCCAGGTGCTCTGCCGCGTAGGCGTCGCAGGCGGCGATTCCCTGTTCCAGGCCGTCCACCAGGACAGCGCCGGACTGCGGGCCGGAGAGCGCTTCGCGGACCCGTGCGGCGTGCTTGGTGGTGGCCGCCTGCCGGTCGAGTTCGGCGCGCACGGCGTTCACGAGGTCCTCGGAATCGGTGATCAGCACCGAGGCCGCCTTCGGGTCGTGTTCGGCCTGGCTGACCAGGTCGGCGGCGACAAGCGCCGGCTGGGCGGAGTCATCGGCGAGGACGGCGATCTCGGTGGTTCCGGCTTCCGAATCGATCCCCACGACGCCCTTGACCAGCCGCTTGGCCGTGGCGACGAAGATGTTGCCGGGACCGGTCACCACATCCACCGGCTCCAGCGACGGCCCGTGGGCGTTGCCGTCCACCCCGTAGGCGAAGGCCGCAATGGCCTGCGCGCCGCCGATGGCATAGACCTCGGTGATCCCGAGCAGCGCCGCCGCCGCGAGGATGGTGGGGTGCGGCAGTCCGCCGAACGCCTTTTGCGGGGGCGAGGCCAGTGCGATGGACTCCACACCGGCGGCCAGTGCGGGGACAACGTTCATGATCACCGAGGACGGGTAGACGGCAAGGCCGCCGGGGACGTAGAGTCCCACGCGCGCCACGGGAACCCAGTTCTGGCTGACCACGGCGCCGTCGCCGAGTTCGACGTCGACATTCCGGGGCCGCTGCCCGTCAGCAAATTTCCGTGCCCGGCTGATCGATTCCTCCAGCGCGGTCCGCACGGCGGGGTCCAGGCCGGCCAGGGCGCCGGCGATTGCCTCCGCGGGGACCAGCGGGTGGTCCTGCTCCACGCCGTCGAACGTCCGGGCCAGCTCGGCCAGGGCGGCAAAGCCGCGGCCGCGCACTGCGGAGATGATGTCCAGGACTTTTTCTTCGGCGTCCGCCATGGTCTGGCCCTGGGCGCGCGGGACGGCGGCGCGGAGGGCGGCGAGGCTCATGCTGCGGCCGCGAAGGTCAATGGTGCGGAAGTCGACGGCGGCTGTCGCGGGGGCGGGGAACTCCGAAGAAATGGTCACCGGTCTATTTTACGGGGCTGAAGCCGCCGGACGTTCCGGAAGCGCCATCACCGGACTTCCGGCCGAGCAGGGGCATGAGTTCCAGGACGAAGACGGACAGGGCGGTGGCGCCGGGCCACAGCAGCAGGACAGGCCACGCGCGCAGGGAGAAAGCCACGCTGGCGTTGGCGGCAGGGTCCGCCGCCGGGCCCCACAGCTGTGCCGCCAGGAGACCGGCCAGCCAGGCGGTGATGCTTCCGGCCAGGGCCCCTCCCAGTCCCATCAGCAGTGCCGCCTGCGGATCTGCGTGTTTACCGTCAGCCAGGAACACCGCCAGCAGGCAGCCTGCGAGCACCATGAGCCCGGCGAGCGTCAGGTCGCGTGGAAGCCAGACCACGGGGTTGCTTCCCGAAGCCAGGGAGGCGTCCCGGGTGATCAGGTTCAGGCCGCCCGGCGCCAGCACCCACCACAGGATGCCGGCAGGGATTCCCGCCGCCGCGGGGACGAACAGCAGGGGCCAGGGAAGCCGCGGCCGCGCGGCCCGGACAGAGTTGGTCATGCACCACACCTTAACAAAGGTTTCGCCAGCTTCCGGTGGGCACCGGGCGCGGCGCAGGGAGTTGCTGCTGCCGGTTTTTACCGCCGCGGCCCGAAGCCCCATAGGCTTGGAGGAACAGATACGCCACTTATTGCCAGGAGTTCCGGTGACCGACAACAGCGCGCCGTTCGAGCAGACCTTCAGGGAGATGTTCCGTCGCCACGCCGCAGGCGTCGCCATCATCACGGTGAACTACCAGGACGAGCCCTACGGCTTCACCGCCACCTCCGTGGCCTCCCTGTCCGCCAAGCCGCCCCGCTTCACCTTCAACATGGCGCGCAGTTCCCGGTCGTGGCCCGCCGTCGCCAACACGCAGTACCTGGGCGTGCACATGCTTGGCCTGGAAAACCAGGAGCTCGCGGCCCGCTTTGCCCGCCCCGGCAACAGGTTCGAAGGCAACCACTGGGAGATCGGCCCCCGCGGCGTGCCCATCCTCAAGGACGTCGCCGGGTGGCTCATCGGCGAAGTGCAGATGCGGCTGTCCTTCGAAAACAATGCCGTCGTGGTGGTCCAGGTGGTGGATGGCCAGGTGGGCGGCGACGGTTCGCCGCTGCTCTACCACGGCGGAAGCTACGGCCAGCCGGCCCCGCTCGATTACGAGATCTGACCCCATACCGGCCCGGCACAAAAGACGCGGACGACGGCGGGAGCCAGGTCCCGCCGTCGTTGGTGCCTTGGTGAGGCGCCCAGGCAGTCCTAGGGCGTGTCTCCTAAAGCTGTCAGCCAGATGCTGATTGCTCGGAGGACTGCT
>NZ_JBTZSU010000055.1:0-18159 GCF_054890965.1 Arthrobacter sp. C152 | reverse complement strand
CGCCCGCTGCCCCTACTGCCAGCACGCGCCACCAACCTAACAAAGTACTACTAGGAGACTGCCATGCCCAGCCCCGTACCCACTCCCGGCGCACCCTGCTGGATCGACCTCATGACCTCCGACGTCGCCGGCGCCCGGCGGTTCTACGCCGACCTGTTCGGCTGGGAGTACGAGACCGGCGACGAGGAGAAGTACGGCGGCTACGTGATGGCCAGGAAGAACGGGCGCTCAGTCGCGGGCATCATGCAGAAGGACAACTCACAGGCCGGCACGCCGGATGCCTGGTCCACCTACCTGCGGGTGGATGATGCCGAGGCCACCGCCAAGGCCGTGGAGGCCAGCGGCGGGCAGGTCTTCGTTCCGCCGATGGATGTCCCCGAACAGGGCCACATGGCCATCTTCGGTGATGCCACCGGCGCCGCGGTGGGCATCTGGCAGCCGCGCGAGATGCTCGGCTACGAGCTCGTGGCCGAGCCCGGAACTGCCGCCTGGCACGAGCTTCACGCCAAGGACTACGACGCCGCCGTCCGGTTCTACAAGGACGTGTTCGGTTGGGAGACCGAGGTCCTGAGCGACACTCCGGAGTTCCGCTACACCACCATGGGGTCCGGGATGACGGCGCAGGCCGGCATCATGGACGCCTCCGGGTACCTGCCCGCCGACATTCCCTCGCACTGGCAGGTCTACTTTGCCGTGGAGGACACCGATGCCACGGTGGAACGGGCCACGGCCATGGGCGCAACCCTGCAGGACGGCCCCTCGGACTCGGATTTCGGCCGGGTTGCCCAGCTCGCCGATCCCACTGGCGCCGTCTTCAGGATTATCCAGCCCGTACCCGGGCAGCGGTAGGAGCCGGCGGACAGCAGGCGGCAGCCCTTCGGGCCGGTATGGCCGGAAGGGCACCTGCCTGCCATGCACTCAGGGGACGGCGACGGTTTCGGAGTAGGTGGATGAGTCGCCCTTGATCGAGGTGCTGCTGCGTCCGTCCACACCCACCGGGATGTCGCCGGCGATCGTCACCCGGTTCAGCTTCCGCGGTTGGTGGTCGTAGTTGTCCGGAGCGTAATGCTGGGTGATGCGGTTGTCGAACAGGACCAGCTGGTTGGGTTCCCAGTTCACCCGGACCACGTTCTCGGGGCGGGTGATGTACGCCTGGAGGATCCGCAGGATGTCCTTGGATTCGGTGTTGGACAGGCCCACGATCCGCAGCCGCTGGGCAAAACCGCCAATGAACAGGCCACGCTCCCCGGTCAGCGGGTGGACCCGGACCACGGGGTGGGCGGTTTCGAAGTGGATCCGGGTGAACTCCTTGCGGCGTTCCTCCGCGTTGGCGTGTTCAAGGTTCTTCGGCACGGAGTAGTCGTAATCGTTGGTGTGGATGGCCCACAGGGTATCGGCAAAGTTCCGCAGTTCGTCCGGCAGGTCCCGGTAGGCGGCGGCCGACGAGGCGATGAGGGTCTCTCCCCCGTATTCCGGCAGTGTGATGCTGCGCAGCGTGGACGCCTGGGGCGGGTTGACCACGAAGGTGACATCCGTGTGCCAGTTGTTGGCGCTGCCGTTTTCGCTGTCCACGGGAAGCACGGCGGGCTTTCCGTCCACCGATGCGACGGTGGGGTGGGCGTTGGTCAGTGGTCCGAAGTGGCCGGCGAACTTCACCTGGTCCTCGTCGGTCCGGACGTTCGCTTCGCGGAAGACCAGCGCCTTGTGGACGTTGAGGGCCTCACGGATCTGCGCCACAGTGGCAGGGCTGAGGTCGGCGCTGAGGTCCAGGCCGCGGATTTCGGCGCCGATGCGGGAGCCGAGCTTGGTGAATTTAAGCTTCGTTTCGGTGATGGTGGTCATGGTTCCTTGCCTTTCACGTTGGGTTTGTCGATGTGTTGGTGCGGACGTTCAGGTTCCGGCGCCGACGGCGGTGCGCCAGCGGGAGAAGTGGCGTTCGAGGCCCACCAGCAGGACGTTGACCAGCAGCCCCAGCACGGAGACCGTGAGGATGCCGGCGTACATATCCGGGATGAGGAAGCTCGCCTGGGAGTTGACGATCAGGTACCCCAGCCCGGCTTTGGCGCCCACCATTTCGGCGGCGATGAGCACCAGGATGGAGGACGTGCCGGCCATCCGGATCCCGGTGAAGATCGTGGGTACCGCCGAGGGCAGGATGACCTTCTGGAACAGCCGGAAACTGTTGAGCCCCAGCGACCGTGCGGCGCGGACCAGCAGGGGGTCCACGGTCCGGACCCCGGCGATGGTGTTCAGCAGTACCGGGAAGAAGGCCGCGTAGGCCACGATGGTGATCTTCGATTCCTCGCCGATGCCCAGCAGGAGGGTGAACACCGGCAGCAGGGCGAGGGTGGCGGTGTTGCGGAAGAGTTCCAGCAGCGGGTTGAGGAACGAGTTCAGCCAGCCGTACCAGGCGATCAGCAGTCCAAGTGCCACGGCCGACACCACAGCGACGCCGAATCCGGAGACGGACCTGGTGAGGCTGGCCTGCAGGTGGCTTTGCAGCTGCCCGGTGTCCAGCAGCCTCGCCGCTGCACTCAGGACGTCGTGCAGCGGCGGCAGGAAGACGCGGGTGGCCGGGGCGGCCAGGTACTGCGGGCCGAATTCCCAGAGCGCCAGGAACAACAGCACGGCGAGGGACTTCCAAGCGGCGCGCGCGGCAAGGTTCGCCGCGGCACCAAACCGGCGTGCCGCCGTCGTACGTTCGTTGCGCTGGATGTCCGGACGCGGTGCCGCAGCAGTTTCGGCTGGAGGTTCGACGGCGGACGCGGCCTCGGCGGGCCGGTTCAGGACGGTGCTCATCAGGCGGCGCTCCTTTCCAGGGGTTGTTCGTCGGGTGCGGTGCCGTCGGGCAGGATCTTCCGGTGCCCGGAGTCCTGGGCCACGCGGACCTCGTCATGGAGCAGGGTCCAGACCTGGTGCCGGTGTTGGACGAAGGCGGGATGCGAGCGGACGTCGGCGTCGCCGTCGCGGTCGGGGATGGTGATCTCCACGATCTCCTTGAGCCTGCCCGGGCGGGCGCTCAGCACCGCCACGCGCTGGCCGAGGTACACGGCTTCGTCGATGCCGTGGGTGATGAAGACGATGGTCTTGCCGGTGGCTTTCCAGATCCGCAGGAGTTCGTCCTGCAGCTGCTCGCGGGTCTGGGCGTCGAGGGCCGCGAACGGCTCGTCCATCAGGAGGATGTCCGGCTCATAGGCGAGGCTCCTGGCGATGGCCACGCGCTGCTTCATACCGCCGGACAGTTCATGCGGGTACCGGTCCTCGAACCCGGCCAGGCCCACCAGGTCAAGGTATTTCGAGGCCGCCTCGGCGCGTTGTTTCCGGGACAATCCCCGGTTTTCGAGGCCGATGGAGACGTTCGCCGACGCCGTCCGCCACGGGAACAGTGCGTACTGCTGGAACACCACCGCCCGGTCCTGGCCGGGGCCTGTCACCTCCTTGCCGTCCACCAGGACTTTTCCGGAGGTGGGCCGGGAGAGACCTGCCAGCAGGTCCAGGAGGGTGGTTTTGCCGGAGCCGCTGGGGCCGACGAGGGTGAGGAATTCGCCGGGGCCCACGTCCAGGCTGAGGTCCTCCAGTGCGGTGAGGACCGAAGGCTCCTGGTGGCGAGTGCCCCGGCCCGTGGCGCTTCCTTTCGTCCTGCCCGGCCGGACGGCGAATTCCTTGGTGACGTTCCGGAGGCTGATCTTGGGGGTCATTGGCTATCCTTTCGACGGTGCTGCGGATTGCGCGGTGGGAGCGGCGGCGTCGAGGGTGTTGAACCCGTTGGTGTAGAGCTTCCCGGTGTCCAGGCCGCCGCTGATGATGCCGGCGGACTTCAGGTAGTCCTCCCAGCGGGTGAAATCCGTGTCCTGGATCCGGCCGCCGGGTGCCGCCACGCCCACGCTCTTCCAGTACTTGAGCGCCTCGGTGCTTTCGTTGCGGCCACGCTTGGCGATGATCTCTTCGAATTTGGCGATCACCTGTTCCCGGGGCGTGCTGCGTTCCCACTCGATCGCCTTGGCGACGCCGGTGACCACGGTGCGGCTGGTTTCCGGATTCTTCGCCAGGAAATCCGTGCGCAGGACGTACTGGCCGGCGTCGAACGGTCCGCCGATGACCCCGACGTCGGTGAACAGCGCCCGGAGGCCGCCTTCTGCCAGTGCCCGGTCCTGGAGCACGCCGCCCAGGGTGCCCACGTCCACCTGCTTCTTGCGCAGCGCCACCTCGGTTTCGTTCGGCGGAACCACCACCAGCTGCACCTGCTTGATTTCTTCCGGCGTCAGGCCGCTGTTCTTCAGGTAGGTGGTGATCACTGCCTCGTGGTGGGCGCCCAGGGTGTTGACCGCGACCTTCTTGCCGATCAGGTCCCTGGGCGTCCGGATGGGGCTGCCTTCCTCGACGTAGTAGCCGGTGAAGGTTTCCTTGTCCTCGCCGTAGTAGTTGATGACGGCCTGGACCGGGGCACCGGCCTCGATCAGCTTGATCACCGCCCCGGTGAAGGCCCCGCCGATATCGGTCTGGCCGGTGGCCACCGACTGGATGCTTTGCGGGCCGCTGGTGGTGTTGCTGACCCACTCGAGCTTGACGTCGCCCAGGTAGCCCAGGTCCTCCGCCACCTCCAGCAGCGCCACGTTGTTGGGCGAACCCTGGTAGCGGATCGTCTTCACTTCGGTGCCGCCGTTGCCGCCGGGCTGGGCCGAGGCGGTGCCGCTGCAGCCCGACAGCACCAGCGAGAATGCCGCGGCGGCGGCAACAACCGCCGCTGTGCCTGCGGCGGAAAATCTTCTGGCGGGCAGGAGTCGGTTCTTCATGGATGGTCTTTCTGCAGTCCGTGGGGTCCGGGCCGGCTGGCTCGTGGCAACCACTAGAACAGAGGTGGAACCGAAGCAGAAGAGAGCTGGTAACTGCGCGAAACGGCAGGAAATTTCGGGTTATTTCCCTTTACCTGCGGCCTTTCCGCGTCGCGGAGGGTCCTGCGGGGAAGCCCGGCGTCATAAAATGGGCTGGGATGACGTCCCCGGTGTCACAACAGGTCATCGCGCGCAGCGCGGGGACATATCCAGGGCGATCCCGCTGCGAGGCGGCAGCCCGGCCGTCGAATTCCAGCCTTCCGTGACGCGCCTTCGTCAAGTCATGTCGCCAGTGCACGGGCAGGCGCCGGGCTGCCGGCGTCGAATATTTCTTCCGCGCCGGCACGATTATGACGCAGCGCCCAGGATGGCGGCGGCGATCTCGTCGGCGTCGCGCAGGGTGCGCTGGCCGCTGCGGTACGCGGGGCCGCCGGGCTGGAGGGCCTCGGCGGCGATCGCCGTCCCCCATTGGGTGGATGAGAGCTGCAGGCCCAGCACGTACATGTTGTCCGTGACGGATCCGTTGGCCGCCACGGGGCGGTACGGATGGGGCAGCACGTCAAGGCCGGTGGACTGCACGGGAGCGCCTTCGGCCGTCATCATGAGCCGGGGCCGGACCAGCCCGTCGGCGAGCAGCTGCTCCAGGACCGCTGAATCGTTGGCCGAGACCCGGTTGCCGGGCGCCAGGGCCTCCACCATGGTCCGGGCGGTGACCGGAGGCCCGGCAACCCAGGGCGAGGATGCGGTGAACACCGCCGCTTTCCTGTTCACGGCGAACTTCGGGTCTGGTCCCACAAAACTGACCACCCCTGCCCTGGCCAGGGCGGCGAGCTGCTCGGACCGCAGCGCCGGCGGCCCGCTGGCCAGGCCTTCAACGAAGGACTCGAACCATCCACGCAGGCCGGCGACCCATGATTCGTCGGTGATGCCGCCGTCGGCCACTGCCGTCTTCAGCACGGCACGCCCGTGGTGCAGGGCGCCGATGGCCATCTTGACCGGATCATCCTCGCCGAGCGCCGAACGGCGGGCGTCATCGAGCAGGAACTCCACTACCGCGGCGTCGTGGACGGCGCGGGAGGGGAATGTCCGGCCGGCCAGCGGTGCCGCCAGGCCCGGCAAATCCAGGCGGTGCCGGGGACCGACGTGGACCGCCAGGACGCTTTCCACCCCGTCCTCCCAGTTGGCGGCGCTGTGCGCATGCGGGTGCAGGGCTTCCTCCAGGGCGGCCAGGAACGCCGGGGCGTCAGGCACCGCGCCGGGCTGCGAGCGCACCAGGGTGGAGTAATAGGCCCAGAGGGCGTCGCGGTGCAGGAGCGGCCAGAGGTCGTGGTCGAACGAGGGCCGGATCCCGGCGGTGGCCAGCCGTTCCAGGGCGGCCCCGGTGAGGTAGCGCAGGGTGAGCGAGGAGGCGTAGTAGCCGGCCTGTTCGGCCTTGGCCCGGTACGGCGTTCCGCGCCGGGAAGCGGCAACGATGCGGGGCTCCTGGCCGGATGGTTCGTATTCCAGCCGGTTGCCCTTGGCGACGAACTTTCCGCCGCGGCCTTCCGTCAGCTGCACCATGGTGTCGAAGAAGTTCAGCCCCATGCCCCGGACCAGCACCGGCTCGCCGGCAGGAATCCGGGTCCAGTCCACATCCGCGGGCACGGCGGGGGGAAAATACTGCAGGCCCAGCTGGTCGCCCGCGGACTGCAGGTCGCGCTGTTCGGGGTTCAGCCGGGACGGGATGTGCCCCAGGGCCAGCACCACCGAACCTGCGCGCAGGCCCGCCCCGGTGGCCAGGCCGACGTCGAAGGTTCCGTCCCGGAGGCGGCGCACCGACACAGCGGACGTCTGGTGGAAGTCGATGGTGACGCCGTCGGGCGCCTTGTCCAGCAGGTCCGCCAGGGTGGAGCGGAGGTAGCGGCCATACAGCGCGCGGCTGGGGAAATCATTGGACTGCAGCACGGCCAGCTCGGCAAGCTCCTCCGCGGTGAGGGATGGCAGCGGGTCCCGCTGCTGCCGTTCGCGCCACTGGTCGAAAGTGGTGCCGGCCACCGGTGCGGGCAGCGCGGGATCCTGTGGAATCAGCGTGGGGTAGAAGGACTGGGTGTTCATCAGGAACAGCCGGGACTGCCCCGGCTGCCAGACGTGCCCGGCACCGGCCGGATAGGGGTCCACGACGTCGATCCGGACCGGGGGCTGCCGGCGGCCGGACGCTTTGGCCGCGGCGAGGTGGGCGAGCAACCGCTCCAGCACGCTGGTGCCGCGGGGGCCGGCGCCAATGATGACGGCCCGGATGCTCTGCGTTATTTCCACGGCATCCAGCGTACGGGCTGAACGCCGCGGGTGCGCCCGGGCGTGACTTGCCAGCCCCTGGCGGAGTTGTTTGGATGGGGCGCATGACCACCACTGCAGCTGATCCAGCGTCCAGCCCCGGCCCCGGCCCGGACACGTCCGGCACCGCTTCCACCGGGACGGCCCCGGAACCGGTCGATGAAAACGTGTGGCTCGAGGACATCTACGGCGAAGAACAGCTCGCCTGGGTCAGGGAGCAGAATTCCCGGACCGAGGACCTGCTGGAGGACGCAGAGTACGCGGGCCTGGAAAGCAGCATCCTGGAGGTCCTGGACTCCACCGACCGGATCGCCATGGTGGGCAAGCGCGGCGACTGGTACTACAACTTCTGGAAGGACCGGCAGAACCCCAAGGGCCTGTGGCGCCGAACCACGTGGGAAAGCTACTGCACGGACTCTCCGGAATGGGATGTCCTGCTGGACGTCGACGCGCTTTCCGCCGCCGAGGGCGAAGAGTGGGTCTTCCACGGCGCCACCTTCCGGCGGCCCGCGGCCGGCGAACCCTACCGCCTGGCGCTGCTTGCCCTCTCCCCCGACGGCGGCGACGCGAACCGCTACCGCGAGTTCGACGTCGAGGCACGCGGCTTCGTTGACCCGGCACGGGGCGGCTTCGACTTGCCGACGGCGAAGGGCAACGTGTCGTGGCTGGACGCGGACACCCTGCTGGTCGCCTCCACGGCCGACGGGCTGCCCAAGACAGCGTCCTCCTACGCCCGCACGGCGGTCACCTTGAAGCGCGGCGAAGCGCTGGCCGGGGCTCCCGTATTGTTCGAGGTCCCCGAAAACCACATGATGGCGGCGGTGGCCCACGACTCCACGCCCGGCTTCGAGCGCACCTTCGCCGTGGACTACATCGACTTCTTCAACCGCACCAACTTCGTGCTGCGCGGCGGGCCGGCACCCGCGGGAACCTGGGTGGCCATCGACGTCCCCACGGACGTCAACGTCAACGCGCACCGGGAATGGCTGCTGTTCCGCCCGCAGCAGGACTGGACGCTGGACGGCACCACCTACCCGGCAGGTTCGCTGCTCGCCGCGGGCTACGAGGACTTCCTCGCCGGCAACCGCGCCATCAAGGTGCTCTTCACCCCCGATGCCGCCACCTCCCTGCAGTCCTGGAGCTGGACCCGGAATTTCCTGCTGCTCAACCTGCTCAAGGACGTCTCCTCCGAAATCCGGGTGCTCGACCCGTCACGGGCCGGCGGCGCGGCGGATGGCTCCGCGTGGGCCGCCACGGTCCTGGATGCCTGCCCGCCGCTGCACGACGTGAACGCCTACGCCGTGGACGACGAGGACGAGGCGCCGGCGGACGGCGGCGCCGGCGATGATTTCTGGCTGGTCGCCACCGGGTTCACCACCCCAACGACCCTGATGCGGGGCACGCTGGAGCGGGGCCGCCCGACGGAGGACGCTGCCCAGAACGATGCTGCCCAGGACCGGGCCGGGACGTCCGGCGTGGTGAGCCGGCACGCAGTGGTGAAGACGTCGCCGTCGTTCTTCGCCGACAACGACTACGAAGTGGAGCAGCACTTCGCCGTGTCCGACGACGGCACGCGTGTCCCGTACTTCCAGATCGCCCCGCGGGGGCTGGCCCTGGACGGGCAGAACCCCACCCAGCTGTCCGGCTATGGCGGGTTCGAAGTTTCCCGTACCCCGGCCTACAGCGGCACCGTCGGCCGGGCCTGGCTGGAACGGCGGACAACCTTGTCAGACGGGGGCGACGGGAAGGCTCCGCACTCGCGCGGCGGAGTGTACGTGGTGGCCAACATCCGCGGCGGCGGCGAGTACGGGCCGGCCTGGCACCGTGCCGCGCTGAAGGAGAAACGGCACAGGGCCTACGAGGACTTTGCGGCGGTGGCGCGGGACCTGATCTCGCGCGGGGTCACCTCGCCCCGGCGGCTCGGCTGCGTGGGCGGATCGAACGGCGGGCTTCTGGTGGGGAACATGCTCACCCGGTATCCCGAACTGTTCAGGGCGGTCTCCTGCGGGGTGCCCCTACTGGACATGCGCCGCTACACCCGGCTTTCGGCCGGGCACTCGTGGATCGCGGAGTACGGCGACCCCGACGTTGCCGGGGAGTGGGAGTACATCAGGACGTTTTCGCCCTACCACCTGCTCAAGGACGCCGTGGAGTACCCGGAAACGTTTATCTGGACGGCGACGTCCGACGACAGGGTGGGACCGGTCCAGGCCCGGAAGATGGCGGCCCGGATGCTGGCCATGGGCATTCCCAACGTCTGGTTCCATGAGGCCCTCGAAGGGGGCCACGCGGGCGCCTCGGACAACCGGCAGGCGGCGGCGCTGCAGGCCCGCAGCCAGCACTTCCTGTGGAAGGCCCTGGCGGGCTGACGGCCGTGGAATCCGGGCTATCGATCCGGCGCGCTGGTGCAGGGGACATCGAGGCGGTGGCCCGGGTGCACTACCAGTGCTGGCAGGAGACGTACCGCGGGATGCTGTCGGACGGTTTCCTCGCCGCGGTGGACCCTGCGGGCCGGCTGGCGCTTTGGCGGCAGCTGCTGGACCGGCCGCAGCCCGCGGAGGCGTGGGTGGCGTGCGACGGCGGGACGCCAGTGGGATTTGCCGGCGTGCGGCTGCTGCCGGGGCCGGGATCGCCCGAAGGGCACCCGCCGCCGTCGTCCGGGGATGTGGAGCTGTGGGGCCTGTACCTGCTGGCCTCGCACCAGGGCCTGGGCCTGGGGCGCGGGCTCCTCGATGCCGCCCTGGGCGACAAAGCGGCGAGCCTCTGGGTGGCCGCCGGCAACGATAAGGCCATCGGTTTCTACCGCCGCTTTGGATTTGACGCGGACGGCGCCAAGGACATCCTGGCGGACTGGGAAAGCCTGCCGGTGATCCGCATGGTCCGCGGGGAACAGCATCGCCCGTAAGCCGGCCGGACCGCCGGCGGCAAGGCTGCGGACTTTCGGGCGACCGTTTTGCACTGCATGGCCGGATCTGCGTATCCTTGGTGGGCTAGGAATAGCAATTGGAGACGTGCCAGAGCGGCCGAATGGACTTCACTGCTAATGAAGGGTCGGGGTTAAACTCGACCGGGGGTTCAAATCCCCCCGTCTCCGCGTTTGGCCCCGGTCTCTGGACCGGGGCCTTTTGCGTTCCCTCCCCCACTGCGCCCGAATCCCTGCCGGCCCCCTTCCGACACCCCGGAAAACGCTGTCCGATCAGCGGACACAGGGCGCGTCCGCCGTCGCCGCGGTGGCAGGATTAGCAGATGGCGGCAAGCAGTATGGACCAGCGGGACGGCACCCGGGCGGCATGGAACCCGCGCCTGGCGCTCCTGGTGGCGGCGACGTTCTTCATGGAGTTCCTGGACGGCACGGTCCTCACCACCGCCATCCCCAGCATTGCCAGCGACTTCGCCATTCCCGCGGCCGACGTCAACGTGACCATGACGGCGTACCTGCTGACGGTTGCCGTCGGCATCCCCATCAGCGGCTGGCTTGCCGAAAGATTCGGGGCACGCCGCGTCTTCTGCCTGGCCATCGCCGTCTTCACCCTCGCTTCCCTGGGCTGCGCCGCCAGCCAGGACCTGGCCACCCTGACCCTGAGCCGCATCGCCCAGGGCGCCGGCGGAGCCATGATGGTTCCCGTGGGGACCCTGGTGGTCCTGCGCGGAACCCCGAAATCGGATCTCCTGCGGGCCACCGCGTTCCTGGTGTGGCCGGGACTCCTGGCCCCCGTCCTCGCACCCCTGGTCGGCGGCGCGCTCACCACGTACCTGTCCTGGCACTGGATCTTCCTGATTAATCTTCCGCTGGGCGCCGCAGCGTTCATCGCCGCACTGCGGCTTGTCCCCGTGGCCCCGGGCGACCCGGGCCGGCGGCTGGACTGGCCCGGAATGGTGCTGACCACACTGGGCGTGGGCGCGCTGGTGGTTGGCCTCGAGCTCGCCAGCAGCCACCCCGACGGACCCTGGGCGGGGATCAGCGCAGTGGCAGGCCTCGCCGCCCTCACCGGGGCGGTGCTTTGGATGCGCCGCACGCCCAACCCGCTGTTCAACCTCGACGTTTTCCGCACCCGGACGTTCCGGGCCATGGCCACCGGCGGGTTCATCTACCGCGTCACCATCAGCTCTGTGCCGTTCCTGCTTCCCCTCATGCTGCAGGCCGGTTTCGGTTGGTCCCCGCTGCATGCCGGCATCCTGGTGGCGGCGGTCTTCATCGGAAACATCGGCATCAAACCGGCCACTACCCCGCTGATCCGGCGGTTCGGCTTCAAGGCGGTGCTGGTGTTCGCTTCCCTGGCATCGGCGGCCACCTTTGCGCTCTGCGCCCTCCTGACGCCCGAAACCCCCGAGGCGCTGATGTTCGTCCTCCTGGTGTGCAGCGGCGCATTCCGGTCCATCGGCTTCTCCGCGTACGCATCCGTTCAGTACGCAGATATCCCGCCCCGGCAGCTGACGTCGGCCAACACGGTCTCCGCCACGCTCGTGCAGCTGGGGACGGGCTCGGGAATTGCCCTGGCAGCCCTGCTGATCCGCACGTTCGACGCTGGCACCTTCGATGCTGTGGGGCCACTGACCGGGGACGCGGCCGGACCCTTCCGCGGGGCATTCCTGGCCATGGCCGTCCTCATGCTGGCCAGCACCGCCGACAGCATCCTGCTGCCGCGCCATGCGGGAGCAGCGGTCAGCCAGGGAAAGCGGCAGCAGCCGGGCCCCGGCGGCCCTGCGTCCGCGGACCCCGGCCCCGCAGGCGGCCCTGGAGTTACCCAGCCTGGAGTTACCCAGCCTGGGCAAGCACCAGGGGAAGGACCGCTCCCGCCCCGGCCTGCCGAAGGGCGCGCCCCGCAACGGTGAGCGTCCACCGGCTGTCGGCCAGGTCATCGACCAGCATCACTGTCTGGCCCGGGGCCGACTCCAGCGCGGCGTGGAGGTCGGGGCCCACCACCAGCCTGTCCCACACCCCGGCAAGCCGGTAGGCGCTGTTGCCGCCGCGGCCGCCCGTGGGCCCGCCATGGGCCAACTGAAGCTGGCCGAGGTAGGGAATGCGTCCGATCCCGGAGATGCCCTGTGCCAGGGAGTCCACCAGCTGCGGTTTGGTGCGCGAGGGCATGCCCACAATTGCGGCCGGCCTGCCGGCACCGCTCCACCCGGGGTTGCGGGCGTCGCCGGCTCCCCACTCCCGCAGGACCTGCACGCAGGCCTGGAGCATTGACGGGTCTACTGGCCGGTCCGCGGCACCGGCGGCAAACAGGTCGCGCAGCGCCCCGCCCCAGCCCAGGTCCGTCAGGCGTGCCAGGATGCGTCCCTCAGCGAGGCTTTCGTTCGGCTTGAGCCTGCCCTTCACAGGCACCCCCAGACGGTCCATGCCGCTGGGCCATTGCAGGCGGGGCTCCAGGACGCCGCCCGCCCTGCTCAGCGTCTGGCCGGCCGCCGCAGTGGCCTCGGCAGCCACCTCCGCCGGGAACCATTGGCCCGCGCAGTTGTCGCACCGTCCGCAGGGACGGGCCGTCCCATCATCCAGGACCGAGGTGATGTACTCCATCCGGCACCCTGCCGTGTCCTGGTAGATCACCATGGAGTCCTGCTCATCCACCCGGGCTTCGGCGATCCGCCGGTAGCGCTCCGCGTCGTAAACCCATGGCCGGCCGGTGGACCGCCAGCCGCCGCCCACCCGCTCCACGGCTCCGTCCACGGACAGGACTTTCAGCAGCAGTTCCAGCGGGGTGCGCCGCAGGTCCACCCGGGCTTCCAGTGCCACCGTGGACACGGCGGTTCCGGCTTCGGCCAGGGCGGTCAGCACTGCGGCGGCCTTCTCCTCCGACGGCATCGACGCCGTGGCGAAGTACTGCCAGATCTCCCGGTCTTCGGAGCCTGGCAGGAGCAGGACGTCGGCGTTGGCCGCACCACGTCCGGCACGCCCCACCTGCTGGTAGTAGGCAACCGGTGACGACGGCGCCCCGAGGTGGACCACGAAGCCAAGGTCGGGCTTGTCGAAGCCCATGCCCAGCGCGGAGGTGGCCACCAGCGCCTTGACCTGGTTGTCCTTCAGCAACTGCTCGGCGCGTTCGCGGTCGGCCGGATCGGTCCGGCCGGTGTACGCCAGCACGTCATGTCCTGCCTCGGAGAGGAGCCGGGCGGTGTCCTCCGCGGCCGAGACCGTCAGTGTGTAGATGATCCCGCTGCCGGGAAGATCGGACAGGTGCGTCAGCAGCCACCCCAGCCGCTGCCTGGAATCGGGCAGGGTCAGCACACCCAGCCGGAGAGAGTCGCGGCCCAGCGAACCCCGGATGGTAAGGACACCGGCGCCGAGTTGCTCTTCGATATCGTGCACCACCCGGGAATTGGCGGTGGCGGTGGTGGCCAGCACGGGAACGGTCTCCGGCAGCCGGTCAATGAGGTCCGCGATCCTGCGGTAATCGGGGCGGAAGTCGTGGCCCCAGTCGGAGATGCAGTGGGCTTCGTCGATCACCAGCAGGCCGGTGCGCCGCAGCAGTTCGGGCAGCTGGGTTTCCCGGAACGCCGGATTGGTGAGCCGCTCCGGCGAGACCAGGAGGACATCCACCTCGTCGGCGGCCAGCTGTTCCCGGACGGTGTCCCATTCCAGCTGGTTGGCGGAGTTTATGGCGACCGCGCGCACCCCGGCGCGGGCGGCGGCAGCCACCTGGTCGCGCATGAGGGCAAGCAGCGGCGAGACGATCAGTGTGGGGCCGTGCCCCCGGCGCCGGAGGAGCAGGGACGCAACGAAGTACACTGCCGACTTGCCCCAGCCGGTGCGCTGGACCACCAAAGCCCGGCGGCCGTCGTCGACCAAGGCCTCGATCGCCTCAAACTGTCCGTCATGGAAGACCGCCTCCGGGTGGCCGACCAGGCCGCGAAGGACCTCCAGGGCCTCGGAATGCGTCCCGGTCCCGTGCGTCCCTGGGTGCCCCGTGGCGGCGGCTGCTGTTGCGGTGATCGTCGAAGCGTACTGGTTATCGGCCATTGATTCAGTATCCCAGCACCCTCCGACAGGATGCACAGAAGAGTGCCGTATGTGGAAAGCGCGGGCATGTGGAGAAGCGCAAAGGGCGCCGAAATGCCGCAGCTGTTACGAAAGCGTCCCCAAAACCCGGCGGGGCCCTCCCGCCACCCACGTAAGATAAAGCCCGTGACTAGCGAACAGACAACGACATTTGATCTCTCGGCATCCTTCAAGGCCTACGACGTCCGTGGGATCGTGGGCGAATCGATCACCGCCGAAATCGTCGAAGCAGTGGGGGCAGCGTTCGTGGATGTCCTTCAGCTCGAAGGCCAGACCATCGTGGTGGGCGGTGACATGCGTCCCTCCTCGCCGGAGTTCACCAAGGCCTTCGCGAACGGGGCGGCGGCCCGCGGCGCCAACGTTGAGCTGCTGGACCTGATCTCCACCGATGAACTGTACTTCGCCTGCGGTTACCTCAACCGCGCCGGCGCAACCTTTACCGCCAGTCACAACCCTGCCGCATACAACGGCATCAAGATGTCCAAGGCCGGCGCCGTTCCCATCTCTTCCGAAACGGGCCTCAAGGACATCCAGGCCCTCGCCGAGCAGTACCTGAACAGCGGCTCCATTCCCGCCGCCGGGGCGCGCGGCACCATCAGTGTCCGGGACGTACTCAAGGACTACTCCGAATACCTCCGCAAGCTCGTTGACCTCTCCGCCTCCCGCCCGCTCAAGGTCGTCGTGGATGCAGGCAACGGCATGGCCGGGCTCACCACCCCCGCCGTCCTGGGCGACGCGCTGCTGCCCAAGCTGCCGTTCGACGTCGTCCCCCTGTACTTCGAACTGGACGGGTCCTTCCCCAACCACCCCGCCAACCCGCTGGAGCCGGAAAACCTCCGCGACCTGCAGGCCGCGGTCATCGAGCACGGCGCGGACATCGGACTGGCCTTCGACGGCGACGCCGACCGCTGCTTCGTCATCGACGAAAAGGGCGAGCCGGTCTCGCCGTCTGCCATCACGGGCATGGTGGCCCGCCGCGAAATCGCCCGGGCCAAGGCCCAGGGCGAGGACAAGCCCACGATCATCCACAACCTGCTCACCTCGCGCGCCGTCGCCGAACTGGTGGAGCACGACGGCGGACGCGCCGTCCGCACGCGCGTGGGCCACTCCTTCATCAAGGCAGTCATGGCGGAGGAAGGTGCCGTGTTCGGCGGCGAGCACTCAGCGCACTTCTACTTCCGCGACTTCTGGAACGCCGACACCGGCATGCTTGCCGCCATGCACGTCCTTGCAGCCCTCGGCGAACAGGACGGCCCGCTGTCCGAACTGGCCCGTGAATACGAGCCCTACGTCAGCTCCGGCGAAATCAACTCCGAGGTGGAGGACAAGCCGGCCGCGGTGGAGCGCGTGCGCCAGGCCTTCGCGGACGAGGACCTCGCCATCGACACCCTGGACGGCAGCACGTTCACGGCCAACGACGGCAGCTACTGGTTCAACCTGCGTCCGTCCAACACCGAGCCGTTCCTGCGGCTCAACGCCGAGGCCACGGACCGCGCCACCATGGAGCGCATCCGCGACCGCGTCCTCGACATCGTGCGGGCCTAGCACCGCATGGCTGGTGACACCGGACAAGTACCTGACGGAGGCGAAGCCCGGGAAAGCTGGCGCGGCTCCGTGGCGGAGGGCACCGCGACGGACCTGGAGAACCTCCTGGGCACGGGCGTGAGCGCTGCCCAGGAGCAGCTCCAGCGCAACGGCGGGTTCCTGCCCTTCGCGTTGACAGTGCAGAACGACGGCGAGGTGCGGCTGGTTGCGGTCTCCCCGGCGGATGCCGCGGAGGGCAGCAACGGGGACTTTGATGCCGACGCCATGATCCGCGACCTGCATGCCCTCCTGCGGCAGAACCGGGACGACTTCCGCGCAGCGGCAGTGGTCTGCGACATCCTGCTGGTGGAGGAGGACTCGGACGCCATCCATGTGGCAGCAGAACACCGCGACGGGTCACTGTTCGCGGCAGTGCTGCCCTACGCGGCCAACGCGGCCACCCAGACCTGGGAGTTCGGCGAACTGGGCGCCGACGCCAGCGAACCCGCCATCTGGGTGGACTAGACCAGGCAGCCGCCATGAAAATCAACGCCTTCGCCGATGTCAGCCTTCGCGCCCTGATGGTCCTGGCGGCCGTCCCGGGGGGCACGCTCATGACCACCCAAAGCATCGCGGACTCCGTGGGGACGCCCTACAACCACGTCAGCAAGGCCATGGCGAGGTTGCGGAGCATGGGGCTGATCGACGTTGTCCGCGGCCGGTCCGGCGGGTCACGGCTCAGCCATGCCGGACGCCAGGCCACCGTGGGCCGGATCCTGCGCGAGCTCGACACGCGCGCGGATCCTGCCGACTGCGTGTCCCCCGCGGGCAACTGCCCCCTGATCAACGAATGCAAACTCCGCGGCGCCCTGGCCCGCGCCCGCGAGGCCTTTTATGCCGAACTCGATTCGGTGCTGATCGCGGATCTTCCCGGGGAGCGCCAGATGGCCCCCGTCTTCCAGATGATCGGCCTCCGCCCGGGCCTGTAGCCCGCCCCTAGCCGAGCGTTGGCTCCCGGTTTGATTTCCAACTTCTACGAGGTGTAGAACTGAGGCAGAAATACTCGTATTTGAAATATGAGTTTTCCTCCGGCCGGACGAAGGCCCCGGCCATAACCTCAGGAGTACAGATGCTCTCGGACAAGTCCCGCCCCGTCATCGAGGCCACCCTGCCGCTGGTCGGTTCCCGGATCGGATCCATCACCCCCAAGTTCTACGCCCGCCTCTTCGCCGCGCACCCCGAGCTGATGGATGGCCTGTTCAGCCGCTCCAACCAGCGTTCCGGCGACCAGCAGCAGGCCCTGGCCGGGAGCATCGCCGCCTTCGCAACCCACCTGGTGAACAACCCCGGCACCCTGCCTGAGACTGTCCTTTCCCGCATCGCCCACCGGCACGCTTCGCTGGGCATCACCGAGCCGCAGTACCAGGTGGTTTACGAGCACCTGTTCGCAGCGATCGCCGAAGACCTTGCCGAGGTCATCACTCCGGAAATCGCCGAAGCCTGGACCGAGGTCTACTGGCTCATGGCGGACGCCCTGATCAAGCTCGAAAAGGGCCTCTACGCGGCGCAGGCCAACGGCCGGATGTGGATGCCGTGGCGGGTAGCGGCAAAAACACCGGCGGGGACCGGGTCCATGACCTTCACCCTGGAGCCCGCCGACGACACCCCGGTGACTCCCGCCCTTCCCGGCCAGTACATCAGCGTCAAGGTGACGCTGCCGGACGGGCTGCGGCAGGTGCGGCAGTACTCCCTGTCCGGCGACGCGGGCACCAGCCGCAGCTTCACCACCAAGCTGGACGACGGCGGCGAGGTCTCCCCCGTGCTGCACAACTCCGTCCAGGTGGGCGACATCCTGGACATCTCCAACCCCTACGGCGAAATCACCCTCAAGGATGGCAACGGCCCTGTGGTCCTGGCCTCGGCCGGCATCGGCTGCACCCCCACAGCTTCGATCCTGCGCTCGCTCGCGGACACCGGCTCTGACCGCCAGGTGCTGGTGCTGCACGCCGAAAGCACCCTGGACAGCTGGGCGCTGCGCAGCCAGATGACGGACGACGTCGAACGCCTGGACACCGCCGAACTGCAGCTCTGGCTGGAGAAGCCGGTGGACGGCGCCAAGGAAGGGTTTATGTCGCTGCGTGAAGTGGACCTGCCGGCCGACGCTTCGCTGTACCTTTGCGGCCCGCTGCCCTTCATGAAGAACATCCGCAACGAGGCCATCAACGCCGGCATCCCCGCCACCCGGATCCACTACGAGGTCTTCGGCCCGGACATCTGGCTGGCCAGCTGATTGACTCATCGATTGCTCCGTACCGGCCCTTTTGACGGCTCAAAAGGGCTGTTATGGAGCAATCGATGGGAACCGCTGGGGTACGACGACGGCCCCGCACCTTTTTCGAAAAGGTGCGGGGCCGTCGTCGTTAGGGCGTTCGCGGGCTAGGGCGTGTCTCCTAAACCTTGGCTGGTTTAGCCGGGATGCTTGATGGGTGT
>NZ_JBTZSU010000054.1:0-20339 GCF_054890965.1 Arthrobacter sp. C152 | reverse complement strand
GGGAACAAAGCACGCTTGGTTTTTTTCCCCCACTTCGGGGGAGGAAAAAGAAAGTAGGCTTGACCACCGAGTGGCACCATCCCGCCGTCGTCTGCGTTAATGCCCTACTTCTTGCCCTGGTTGGCCACCGCGAGGATGGCCTCCTCAGCGGCCTCGGGGTCGAGGTAGGTGCCGCCCGGCTTGACCGGCTTGAAGTCCTCGTCCAGGTCGTAGACCAGCGGGATGCCGGTGGGGATGTTCAGGCCGGCGATGGCTTCATCGCTGATGCCGTCGAGGTGCTTGACCAGGGCGCGCAGCGAGTTGCCGTGCGCGGTGACCAGCACGGTCTTGCCCGCCTTGAGGTCTTCCTTGATGTCCGATTCCCAGTAGGGCAGCAGCCGTACCAGGACGTCCTTCAGGCACTCCGTGCGCGGCAGCGCGTCGCCGAGGCCGGCGTAGCGCGGATCGTGGGCCTGCGAGAACTCGGAGTCATCGGACAGGGGCGGCGGCGGGGTGTCGTAGGAGCGGCGCCATTCCATGAACTGTTCCTCGCCGTACTCCGCAAGGGTCTGCGCCTTGTCCTTGCCCTGCAGTGCGCCGTAGTGGCGTTCGTTCAGGCGCCAGTCGCGCTTGACCGGAATCCAGCCGCGGTCGGCCTTGTCCAGGGCGATGTTCGCGGTGTTGATGGCACGCTTGAGCAGGGAGGTGTAGAGCACGTCCGGCAGGACGTTGTTTTCCACCAGCAGCTCACCGCCGCGCGCTGCTTCCGCGCGTCCCTGGTCGTTCAGGTCGACGTCCACCCAGCCGGTGAACAGGTTCTTGGCGTTCCATTCGCTGTGGCCGTGGCGCAGCAGAATCAGCTTGTAAGTCATGATTTTCATCCTAGCCGAGCACTGTAACCCGCTGCCCAGCGTTACAGCGGCCTGGCCCGCGCGGCGGACGGGATAAAGTTGGGCGGTGGTTCAAAAGGCTGAACGGGTGAACGCCCCGCAACTGTCCGGCCGGGCGCCTGCCGCGCGGCAGGGCCGGCCGGTGGGCAACGTGACCCGCGGCACCACCAACCCCAACCGGATGCGGCGGGTGGACCGCTGGCTCACCGGGCCGCAGGCCTGGCGGCTGCGGGCCGCCAAAGAACCCCTTGTAGTGGACCTCGGCTACGGCGCAACCCCGGCCACCGCCGTCGAACTCCATGAAAGGCTCGCCGCAGTCCGGCCGGACGTGCAGGTCTGCGGGATCGAGATCGAGCCGGAGCGCGTGCGTGCGGCGCTCCCGCTGCAGCGGCCGGGCCTGTCCTTCCAGGTTGGCGGCTTCGAACTTCCGGTTCCGGGACGCCCCGTGCTGGTCCGCGCCTTCAACGTGCTGCGCCAGTACGAAGAACGGGATGTTCCCGGTATCTGGCGGCTGGTGCAGGACCGGCTCGCCCCGGACGGGCTGTTCATCGACGGCACCTGCGACGAGATCGGGCGGCGCGTGACATGGGTGGCCCTAGGCGCGGACGGCCCGCTCTCGCTGAGCATCTCGGTCCGGTTCGGCAGCTTCGACCTGCCCTCGGACGTTGCCGAACGGCTTCCCAAGGCCCTCATCCACCGCAACGTTCCCGGCGAACCGGTTTACGCGTTCCTGCAGGCGATGGACCGCGCCTGGCTCGAATGTGCGCCGCTTGCGTCGTTCGGCAACAGGCAGCGCTGGCAGGGCATGTGCAGGGCATTGCGCGACGCCGGGTGGCCGGTCCAGGACGGGCCGGCCAGATGGCGCCTCGGTGAGCTGACGGTGGACTGGACGGCAGTGTCGCCCTAAGCCGGCCGCCCCGCTGGGCGGGCCCACGTTACCAGGGGCCGTAGGGCCCCATGTTGCGGCTGCCGCCGCGGCCGGCGTCCTTGACCGCAGGCCGGACATCAGCCAGGTAGACGGACGCTGCCACCACCGCGGCGAGGCCGAAAAGACCGAAGGTTCCGAGGAAGCCTCCCCCGGACGTCAGGAGCGAGAGTACGCCAATGGCAGCGGCGCCCCCGGTCAGTGCCAGCCAGAAGGTCTTGGTCCGCTTCCCGGTGGCCTCAAAGGCGTTCGCCCGGTGCCTGGCGCAGTCGATCAGGGCCCAGAGCTCAAGCCCGAGCGCCACCAGGGCCAGGATCCAATACAGTGCCTGCTCTACAGGCCGAATAATCAGTTCGCCGTCCACAGACCCAGCCTAGCCGCCCAGCGCCTTAAGGGCCTGCTCCAGATCAGACCAAAGGTCCTCCACGTTCTCAATGCCCACGCTCAGCCGGACGAGGTTTTCCGGGACGCTGGCAGGTTCGGCCGTGTGCCTGCGCCGGCGTTCGATCAGGGACTCCACGCCGCCCAGGGACGTGGCGGGGAGCCAAAGCTGCAGGGCCTGGACCAGCTTGTCCGCGGCATCGGCGCCGCTGAGCACGGCGGTGGGCGCCACCTGGACGCAGATGATGGAACCGAATCCCTTCATCTGCTCCCTGGCCCGGGCATGGCCGGGATCTGTGGGTAGCCCTGGGAAACGGATGGATTCGATCGCAGGGTGGGCGGCAAGCCTGTGGGCGAGGAGCATCGCCGAGGCCTGGGACCGTTCCACCCGCAGTGCCAGGGTCCGCAGGCCGCGCAAAGCCAGCCAGGCTTCGAAGGGACCGGCGATGCCGCCGTGGATGATGCGGTGGTGCAGCAGTTCCGAGCGGATCTCCGGGTTGGAGGTCACCAGGGCACCGAGGACGACGTCGGAGTGCCCGGCCAGGTACTTGGTCACCGAATGAAGCACGACGTCGGACCCCAGCGTGAGGGGCTGCTGCACGAGGGGCGTGGAGAAGGTGTTGTCCGTAACCACGATGGCGCCGGCGGCGTGGGCGGCGTCGGCGAGCGCCTGCATATCCGCGATGCCCAGCATGGGGTTGGTGGGGCTTTCAAGCCACAGCATGGAAGCAGCCCGGGCGGACGGGCCTGCCGGTGCGATGGCGTCCCTGACCGCGTCCGTGTCCGCGATGTCCACCGTGCGCAGCTCGATGAAGCCCTTTTGCGCAAGTTCGGTTGCCATGACCAGGGAGCCGGAGTAGCTGTGGCTTGGCATGACCAGCACTCCCCCGGCCGGGATCAGGGACAGCGCCGAGCTGACCGCTGCCAGGCCTGACGCGTACAGCAGGCCGGGCAGCGCCGATCCTTCGAGCTGGCCGAGCGCCTCTTCAAACGGGTCCCAGGTGGGGTTTGAGTAGCGGCCGTAACCCCGGTCGCCGTCGCCCAGCGGACCCGTGCCGAAGTAGGTGGAGGACAGGGTGATGGGAGGGTTGACCGGCTGGTCCCGCTCCCGCGGCGGACGGCCGGCTGCCACCACCACGGTCTCGGCCGAAAGGGACCCGGCTTGCTGCTCGGAAAGGCTCATGGTGACAGCGTACTGTCCGGTCCGGAGCTGCCGGAAAAGCGGTGACGCCACGGGACCGCACGGCGGTGAAGGGTTCTCATCCGGGTCGGGAAATGTCGCTGCGGCTCGGTAGGCTTGAGAAGTGAGCAAACAAAGCGCCGGCATATTCATCGCGTTCGAGGGTGGCGATGGTGCCGGCAAGTCCACCCAGGCGGCGCGGCTTGCAGCTGCCTTGGAAAGCCGCGGGTTCAACGTCCTTAGAACCCGCGAGCCCGGCGGAACACCCATCGGCGAAAAACTTCGTTCGCTGGTCCTTGACCACGGCAACGGTGACATCGATGCCCGCACCGAGGCCCTCATCTTCGCCGCCTCCCGCGCCGCGCACGCAGCGCAAGTCATCCGGCCGGCCCTGGAACGCGGCGATGTCGTGCTGTGCGACCGTTACATCGATTCGTCCGTGGCCTACCAGGGCGCCGGGCGGAACCTTGGGAAGGACGCCGTCCAGTCGCTGAACGAATGGGCCACCGCAGGCCTCCAGCCGGATCTCACGGTCCTGCTGGACGTGGATCCGCAGCTGGGCCGCCGCCGCCGGACGGCAGGCGAAGCAGCCGAAGACCGGCTGGAATCGGAGGCGGACGACTTCCATACCCGGATACGGGCCGCCTTCCTTGAACTCGCGGCCAGCCGGCCGGAGTCCTACCTGGTTTTGCCGGCCCGCCTCCCGGTCGAGGAACTGGCAGCGCAGATCCTCCAGCGCGTCGAAACCCTGCTCCGGCCGGCCGCCGGCCGGCCCCTCCCGGCCGGTCGGGGAGCATCGGCGGGCGGTGGCGGCGCGTGACCGTATGGGATGACCTGCAGGGCCAGCCCGCCGTCGTCGAACAATTGAGCCAGGCCGCACGCGGTGAGGGGCTGACGCATGCCTGGCTGTTCACCGGGCCGCCGGGATCGGGACGATCCAACGCGGCCAAAGCCTTTGCCGCCGCGTTGAACTGCGACCAGGAAGACGTGAACCTGCGCGGCTGCGGCCACTGCCAGGCGTGCCACACGATCCTGGGCGAAACCCATTCGGATGTCACGTTCGTCAGGACCGAAAAGGTCACCATCACCATCGACGAAGCCCGCGACCTGGTGGCCACTGCGGGAAACCGGCCGTCCTCGGGGCGCTGGCGGATCATTGTGGTCGAGGACGCCGACCGGATGGCCGAACGGACCACCAACGTCCTCCTGAAGGCCATCGAGGAGCCCACTCCGCGGACCGTGTGGATGCTCTGCGCCCCCTCCCCCGCGGACGTCCTGGTGACCATCCGCTCGCGGTGCCGCAGCGTGGCACTGCGGCTGCCGCCCGCCGCCGACGTCGCGGCCCTGCTGGTCCGGCGCGACGGCGTCGACCCGGCCCTGGCAGAAAGGGCAGCCCGGGCGGCGCAGAGCCATGTGGGAATTGCCCGGCGGCTCGCGCGGGACCCTGCCGCGAGGGAACGCCGCCTGGAGACGGTTCGTTTTCCCCTGGGGCTCCGCGGCGTTACCGCGGCCGTCATGATGGCCGACAAGCTGGTCAAAATCGCCACCGCCGAGGCCAACAGTTCCAATGAGGAGCGTGATGCCGCCGAGAAAGCCGCCTTGCTGGCAACCCTGGGCGCGCCGGAGTCCGGGACGCTGCCGCCGGCGATGCGCAGCCAGCTCAAACAGCTTGAGGACGACCAAAAACGGCGCGCCAAGCGGTCCATCACGGACTCCCTGGACCGGACACTCACCGATTTGCTCTCCTTCTACCGCGACGTGCTGGTCATCCAGCTGGGGAACGCCGTGGAGCTCGTCAACGTTGAGCTGAGCAGTGAGTTGGAGGAGTTCGCCGCACGCACCACCCCCGAGGTCACGCTGGCACGGATGGACGCCATCAACAAAGCCCGCGAACGCATCACCACCACCAACGTTGCCCCGCTGCTGGCCATTGAGTCCATGGCAGCCAGTCTGATCCAGCCATCCAAGGAGACCCGATGACTGCCCGCCCACTGCCCGCACGGCCCCTGGCAGTTGCTGTCCGCGCCGCCGGCGCCATGGTCCTGGCCATGGTCCTCGCGTCCTGCAGCCTGCTCAACGGCGGGGACAAGACACCGGAGGCGGCCACGGCGAAGGCGGATCCGTCGATCGTGGCTTCGGCCCCCTCCGGCCTGGAAAAGTTCTACTCCCAGGAAGTGGTGTGGCAGCCCTGCGAAGGCGAGTTCCAGTGCGCCAAGGTGACGGTTCCGCTCGACTACGCCAACCCCGCCGGGGACACTATCCAGGTCGCGGCGCTGCGGGCGCCCAGCACGGGAAAGAAGACCGGCACCCTCCTGGTCAATCCCGGCGGCCCCGGCGCGTCCGGGTACGACTTCGTCAAGGACGCTGCCGGAACGCATTTCTCCCAGGGAGTGCGCAGCACCTACGACCTCGTGGGTTTTGATCCGCGCGGCGTCAAGCGCTCCGCCCCCGTGACCTGCATGACCGACGCGGAACGCGACGCCGCCCGGGCCAAGACCTATGCCCTGGAAACCGACGCCGGACTGGCGGCGGCGCTGGCTGACAACAAGGCGATCGCCGACCAGTGCGCGGCACAGACCGGACCCGTACTGGGCCATATCGACACGGTCAGCGCAGCCAAGGACCTTGACGTGCTCCGGGCAGTTGTCAACGACACCAAGCTGAACTACCTCGGATACTCCTACGGCACGTTCCTCGGTTCCACCTACGCCTCGCTGTTTCCGGACAACGTGGGACGGATGGTGCTTGACGGCGCCCTTGATCCCTCGATCAGCAACGAGGACCTTACCAGCGGACAGGCGCGCGCCTTCGAGAAAGCCATCCGCTCCTACGTCGCAAGCTGCCAGAAGCAGGGCAAGTGCCCGTTGGGCGGCGATGTCGACTCGGGCGTCCAGCAGATCCAGGACCTCATCAACGCTGTCCGGCAGACTCCGCGCACCGCCAAGGACGGCCGCCAGGTCAACGCCACGATGTTCGTCAGCGGCCTGATCACCCCGCTGTACAACGACGAAAGCTGGCCGGCCCTGACCCAGGCCCTTGAAGCCGCCATGAACGGTGACGTGAGCCTGGTGCTGCGCCTTGCCGATATCGGCGCCGACCGCGGGTCGGACGGGAAGTACACCTCCAACTCGACGCTCGCCTTCAACGCGGTCAACTGCCTGGACTACCCGATGGTCTCGGACCCGGCAGGCATGCGGGCCGAGGAGCAGCGGCTGGAGCAGGACTCGCCCACGTTCGGGTACTTCTTTGCCTATGGCGGCGTCAACTGCGCGGACTGGCCATACAAGAACCTCCGCACGCCGGCCCCGGTCGACTACAGCGGGGACTCCCCCATCGTGGTGGTCGGGACCACCGGAGACCCCGCCACGCCCGTCGACTGGGCCGCATCGTTGCGCAAGCAGCTGGGCAACGCCTCACTGCTGACCTGGAGGGGCGAGGGGCACACAGCATACGGCCGTGCCAACAGCTGCCTGGAGGATGCCGTGGACGGCTACCTTGTCAGCGGCAAGGTTCCGGCGGACAACACGGTGTGCTGAACGCCCGGCCGCCGGCCCATTTTGACCGCGGCGCACGGACTCTATTACAGTTGACTCTTGCATGAAGCCGCCGGGTCCGCCCGGGAAATTCATGCGGTGCTTCCTTAGCTCAGTCGGTAGAGCGTTTCACTCGTAATGAAAAGGTCATCAGTTCGATTCTGATAGGAAGCTCGGGATAAACCCCGGACAGCCCCTTGTTTTAGGGGTTTCCGGGGTTTTTCGCTGGTTAAGCGCCTGTTTTCGGTGTGCGGGCGGGACGTCCCCCGGCCTACCCGGTTCCCCTTTCCCCACCCAGTCCCGAGGGTATTGACAAGGAACCTGCCGCGTCTTTTGATCAACACATAGTCGAGCAGTGGGCTTCCTCCGTAGTTCCTGGGAGCAGACATGGATACCGGGACGATCCTCGGGTTCAGCTTTGGCTACCTCGCCACCATTGCAGGCGTGTTCCTCCTCTATTTGCCCATCATCGCCATGGTCCTTGTGCTGCTTGTCGTGACCGGCATCCTTGAGCTCATAGTGCTGCCATTCAGCCTGCTGATCCACAAGCTCAGGCGCGCAGACCGGGCACCGGACATGGACCGCACGTGGATCCCGGGCGGCCCAGCGGGGCGGCCCGCGGAAATGAACCGCGTGCGAAAACAGCTCGGCATTGCGCTGTCCGTGCTGCTCGCTCTCGGCGGAGCCCCGGGATGTTCCTATGACTACCCCGAGCCGGCGCACCCATCGGCCGCCGGGCTGCAGGCGGAGGCATCCCGCCCGCCATACACCGATCCCCTTGTCCTTGAACGTGAGGTGGGAAACTACGCCAGGCTGGACCGGCTCCTGAAGGCAGTACCGGGACGGGTCCTGCTTTTTGAGGAGGGTCCGCTGGATGGTCCCGCCAGGGGCTTTGGCGCCACGGCCCCCGTGCCCGCAGCGGGGCTGTACACCGTCACCGCGGCCTGTGTTGGTGCCGCCGGTGCGACGGTCTCCGTGGGCCAGGAGCAGCCCGGCGCGCCCTTCCGGCCGGAAGAGCTCCCGCTGGACTGCGCCGGGACCGCTACGCGGGTCATGGCACTTCAACAGGGCTACGTCTTCGCGCATCTGCTGCTGCCCGCCGCGGGCGATACGCCATGGACCGGGGCGGTGGGCGGAGTCCGTGTGACCGGCTGAGGCGAATTCGGGCGATTGTTACGGCACGACTCTCCCATGGCCACCGTGGTTCAGGAAACGGCAAGCCAGCCACGGTATCATCCCGACATGACCCCCCGCTTTCAGGCTGCCCTCCTGCGCGCCGTAAGAGGAGCCACGGCACAGCCGGCTGTATCCAGCCCGGCAGCCTGCGCCGTCGTCTCCACCTTCCAGGAAGGCCATGCGCAGGGCCGCCCCGGCCTGCCGGGGACGCCGTAGTGGAACAAGCGACTCCGAGGCACATGAGGCAGGACGGAAAGGGCCCCGGGCGCCGGGCAGTCCTCCTTGCGGCAGTGATGACGTTGTCCGCTGCCGTCCCTGACCTGGAGCCGCAGCGGAACGGGCACGGCGGCGATGCCGGTGCCCCGGACGGGGTGGCCCAAGCCCCGGCCGATGACGTCACCGCACGGATCATGGACGGCGGCCCCGACCCCGGCCCGCAGCCGCCGCAGGCCAGTCCCGCCCCGTCGCGGGCCGACATCACCAATACCTACGGCACACGCGGCGTCCGGTACTGGGGCCTGGAAGCTCCCGGGGTCCTGACCCGGCTGCCCGCGGGAGCCCCGGGCATTGCCCTGACGTTCGACTTTTGCGGCGGCCCCGGCGGCAACGGCTACGACCAGGCCCTGATCGACACCCTGCGGCAACGGCACGTTCCGGCAACCCTCTTCCTGAACTCCCGCTGGATCTCCGCCAACCCGGCCACCGCGCGGCAGCTGGCAGCAGACCCGCTCTTCGAACTGGCCAACCACGGGACGTCGCACAAGCCGCTGTCCACCACTGGAAACACTGCCTACGGGATTCCCGGGACCAGGAATGCCGGCGAAGTCTATGACGAGGTCATGCCCAACGACGCCGGGCTGGCGTCGCTGACGGGCGCCCGGCCCCGCTACTTCCGTCCCGGCACCGCCTACATGGACGACGTCGCGGCCGACATCCTCCGCGCCCTCGGCGTGAAAGCGGCGGGCTTCAGCATCAACGGCGACGGCGGTGCCACCTTCCCTGCCGCGGTCGTGGCCCGGGAGGTCGGCCGCGCCAGAGCGGGCGACGTCGTCATCTGCCACGGCAACCACCCCGGCGGTGGAACCGCTGACGGCGTGAGCCAGGCCCTGGACAAGCTGCTGGCTGCGGGAAACTCCTTCCTGCACCTGCCCTGAAGGCAGCGCTAGTCAGGCCTGCCCACCACCACCTGCGCAGGACTGTGGGTCAGGTAGCCGTTGGCCCAGGAGAAGAGGGCCCGTACCTTTTGCTGAAATCCGGGCAGCAGGGCCAGGTGCACTGCCAGCCAGGATACGAACGCCAGCGGTCCCTGCAACTGCAGGCGCCGGCGCCCCATCTCGGCCACGGCAGCGCCGCGTCCCACCATCGCCATATATCCCTTGTCCCAGTAGCGGAAGGGCTCCCTGGCGCCGCCCGTGAGCTCGGCATGGATATTGCGGGCGGCCCACTTGCCGGACTGCTGGGCCACCGAACCAAGCTGGGGCAGCTTGTTGCCGGCGGCATCGGTGATGTTGGCGGCGTCGCCCAGGACGTAGACGCCCTCGACGCCGGGTGCGGTGAGGTCGGGCTGCACGTCAATGCGTCCGCCCTTGCCCTGCTGCAGGCCGGATTCGGCAATGATGCGACCGGCCTGCAGGCCACCCGCCCACACCACGATCCGGGCGGGAATGAGCGTTCCGTCCTTAAGGGTCACGCCGTCGGCGCGCACTTCGCTCACGGCCTGTCCCATGTGCAGCTGCACGCCGAGTTTCGTCAGCCGGTCGCGGGTATACGCCTGCGACTTTTCGGAAAACGCCGCAAGCACGTTGGGCACCATGTCCACCAGGTGCACGTGGCAGCGGTCGGCGAGGCCACCGGAAAAATACTTCGGCACCAGGTACTTCACGTTTTCCGCGAGCGCACCCGCCGTCTCCACCCCCGTGGGTCCGCCGCCCACCACAATCACATCCGCCGTTTCCCGCGGCTCCCGGTCGGCCTCATCCATGACGGCCGTGATGGCCGCGCTGAGCCGGGTGGCATCCGCCACCGAGTACAGCGGGTAGGCATGCTCATCGGCGCCTGGCGTATTGAAGTAATTCGGCACCGCCCCGGCGGCAATGACGAGGATGCGGGACCGGTAGGTGGAGCCGTCAGCGGTGGTGACCGTGCGGTTCGCGGCATCCACCGCCGTCACCTCCGCTGTCAGGACCCTGACGTTGTTGATCCTGCGGAATTCCGCGCGCAGCGGCCGCGCCACCGCCGAAACACCGATCTGGGATGCGGCCACCTGGTACAGCAGGGGCTGGAACTGGCGGTAGTTGTTCGCATCGATCAGCAGGACGCGGATGCCCTTGCGGCCAAGTTCCTCGGCGGCGGTGGTCCCGGCAAACCCGCCGCCGACCACGATGACCTGATATGAATCCTCCATCCGAGCAAGATACCCCTACCGGCCCATGAGCAACAGGGCAGCCATGTCCGGTACAAACGCGAGGCCATGCCGCCACCTAAGATGGCGGCATGGACGACCAAGCCCTGGCTGACATTGCGAACAGGCTGTATGCCGGTCCGCTGGAGGACTTCATCGCGTCCCGGGCTGCCGCGGCCAAGGAAGCTGCGGGACAGGACAAGGAACTGGCGGCCGCCGTCCGGGCCCTGCCCAAACCCTCGGTGGCCGCCTGGGCCCTCAACATGCTCGCACGGGAACGTCCGGACGTCCTGGACGGGCTGGCCGGCCTCGGCGCACGGATGCGTACCGCGC
Source organism: Arthrobacter sp. C152 (assembly GCF_054890965.1). Lineage (NCBI taxonomy): Bacteria > Bacillati > Actinomycetota > Actinomycetes > Micrococcales > Micrococcaceae > Arthrobacter > Arthrobacter sp. C152. The sequence continues at coordinate 9,541 of NZ_JBTZSU010000054.1, read as the reverse complement.
AGGGGTCGCTGGATGCCGCGGCCCTCCGGGAGCTGGGACGCGGGCGCCGCACGCTCCTGGCCGCCGCCGTCGACACAGCCCGGGAGGTGGCCCGGGGGCAAGGGCGGCCGATCAGCGATGCCATGGCCGCCGACGTCGAGGAGACCCTGCGGGCCCTGACCGCTGACGAGGGTGCCGCCTCCGCAGTCGCCAGCGGGCGTCTCCTGAAGGTCCTCTCGGCCGACGGCGTCAATGCCGTGGACCTTGATGGGGCGGTGGCCCTGCCGGCGATGCTGCCCGCCCCTGCGTACGCTCCCCCGCTGCCTCGCCCGGCACCGGCAGCGGCGGCAAAGAAGCGTCCGACGGCGGAGCGCACCTCCCAGCCGGCACCGGCCAGGCCCCGGCTTGAGGCGGTCAGGCAGACGCCGCGGCCAGTCTCGCCCCCCGCGCTGGAGCGTGCCAGAGCCGCCCTCGCCCAGGCGCAGGCCGAAGAGGCTGAAACGGCCCGCCGCGCCGCGGAACTGCAGGACCAGGCGGACGAGGCGCGCACTGCCATCGAGGCGCTGCAGCGGGAAACGGCAGAGCTCCGGGAACGGCTCCAGGCCGCTGAAGACGGCCTGGACCGGGCCCGCAGGAAGCTCTCCGCGACCTCGGCTGAAGCGAAACAGGCGGCGCGGGCCGCCGACAAGGCCGGCCGGACAGTCGTGCTGGCCCAGGAACGGGTCCTGCGGCTGGGCCGCTGACAAAGCCCTGACCCGTTGGATTGCTTGCCGGATTCCCTCTCGCCCCGGACAGCGGCGGGACTTACTGTGGAGCTATGGATGCCGCAGCAGCCCATGCCTTCGCGATCCCGCCGGTATCAGTGCACCGCCCCACCACGGCCGTGGAAGACGCGGTCACGCTTGCGGCCGGGGTCTGGCTCCTCACCGGAACCTACGTTGATGGGTGGGCGCACAACAACCTCCGCGACCTCGAGACGTTCTTCACCCCGTGGCATGCGGTCCTCTATTCGGGCTTCGCCGCCTGCGCGCTCTGGATCGGCGCGCTGACCTGGCGCCGCCATGCGCCCGGCGTGCGGTGGACGGACGCCGTTCCCGCCGGCTACGGGGCAGCGGCGGCCGGTGTGGTCCTGTTCCTGGTCTCCGGCGCGGCCGACGTCGCCTGGCATTCGGTGTTCGGCGTTGAGCAGGGCATCTCGGCGCTGTTCAGCCCGTCCCATCTGGGGCTCGCCTGCGGGGGCTTCCTCATCCTCGCCGCGCCGTTCTCCGCCGCGTGGCACTCCCCCGCACGGCCGTGGCCGCGGCTGGTGCCCGCCGTCGTCAGCGCCTTGCTCGCGGGCATGGTGGCGGCATTTATCCTGCAGGAGTTCGCAGTGTTCGCCCGCCATGGGCTGATCCAGACGTACATCAGCGTGCCCGGGGCCCAGCCCCTGGTGGCACCGCCGACGTCGTCGAGCATCATGGTGTCCCTGGCAACGTTCTTTGTCTCCACAGCCGTGGTGTTCGTGCCTGTCCTGTTGCTGTCGCTGCGCTGGCGCCTGCACGTCGTGGTGCCCGCCGCCATGGCGCTGGTCCCCGCTGTGGCGCTGCAGGTCATGGTGGCGCTGCGCGACGCATGGCTGGTGACGGCGGCCCTCGCCGGTTCCGTCCTGGTGGGCGTGGTGTGGGCCGTGTTCCGCCCCGCGCCGGGCCGTCCGGGCAGGATCATGGCGGCGGCAGCCCTCTGCCCGGTGGTTTTCTGGGCCCCGTACTTCGCCGGTGTGGCGCTGCACGACGGGGCGCTCAGCTTCTCCCCCGAGGTCTGGGGCGGGACCCTGGTGTGGACGGGACTCGAGATGCTCGCGATGGCGGCGCTGACGCTTCTGGTGGGCGTTCCCGCGCGTGGGAATGATCCGGCATCCCGCAACACGCGGGCCTGATTCCAGGGAATGTCAGACCCCGGCCGCAGACTGGATTCATGGAACCTACACAGGAATTTCACGTCACGTACTTCGACGCCGACTGTGGCCGCGGCCGCTCGGAGATCTTTGACACCCTCGAAGAGGCGGAGCGGTTCGCCGCACGGCACTGCCATGGCGAGGACAGCTGGGCCGTAGTGGACGCGGTGGCCGTGGAGCAGGCCAAGGCCGCGGCCTGATGCCATCCCCCGGAAGGAAAGCCCGCCCTTAAGAGCCCGAAGCCCGCACTGCCTGGCGTCTGCCGGCAGTACGGGCTGGTAACGGGTCCGGCGTTAACTGGTCTGGCTGTTAGCGGGCCGGGCTGTTGACTCGTGTGGCCGGGAGACCGTCCCTGGACCCGTCTGCCTGCTAGGCGAAGTCGGATACGGCGGGGTCGGGTCCGATGCGGCCCTCGCCGGCGGCGGTCTTGTCCAGGGCGTTGATGGCCTCGATGTCCTCCCCGTCCAGGGACACCTCAAGGGCTGCGAAATTTTCCCTGATGCGGGACTCCGTGACCGACTTGGGGATCACCACGTTGCCGATGGCCAGGTGCCAGGCGATCACCACCTGGGCAGGGGTTGCCTGGTGCTTGGCGGCGATGGAGGCCACGGTGGGGTCCTGCAGGAGCTCGCCGCCCTGGCCCAGCGGCGACCAGGCCTGGGTCAGGATGCCGTTGGCAGCACCAAACTCCCGCAGTTCGCGCTGGCTGAAGTACGGGTGCAGTTCGATCTGGTGGATGGCCGGAACCACGCCCGTTTCGTCGATGAGCCGCTGCAGGCCCTCGACGGTGAAGTTGGAGACGCCAATGGACTTCACCCGGCCGCGCTTCTGGAGTTCGATCAGCGCCTTCCAGGTGTCGACGTACTTGTCCTGCTTGGGCTGCATCCAGTGGATCAGGTAGAGGTCCAGGGTCTCCAGGCCAAGCCGGTCCATCGACTCCTCGAACGCGGCGAGGGTCGACTCATAGCCCTGGTCGGAGTTCCACAGTTTGGTGGTGATGAAGATCTGTTCCGGTGACAGCCCCGAGCTCGCGATGGCGCGGCCCACGCCTGACTCGTTGCCGTAGATCCTGGCCGTGTCGATGTGGCGGAAGCCGGCCTCGAAGGCCTGGCGGACAACCTTTTCGGCCACGTCGTCCTCAACCTGCCACACGCCGTAGCCGAGCTGGGGGATCGTGTTTCCGTCGTTGAAAGTCAAGGTAGGTGAAAGAGTCATGGTTTCATCCTGCCAAAGACCGGCCGGCGCCTGGCCCGGATTCCTGTCCTGTCAGCCAGACGCGTAACTCAAAAGTATGCTTCCAAACCAGGAATAATTTCGCCGCCGCCGGTGCCAGCTATTCCCCGCGCAGCTGCCGCTCGGCGTCGGCCACCTGCTGGAAGACCGCCTCGGCGCGGCGGCGCACCGAGGCCGCGCCCACGGGTACGGGGCCTACGGCCAGCCGCAGCATGGCTGCCGCTTCGGCGGTGGTCGCCAGCGAGTTGCCCGCCTTGGACAGGGACCGGTGCACGTCCGACAAACCGGCGGGGATGTCCAGCCCGTCGCTGGGCGCCCGCCGCTGCGCTTCCGTGCACACGGCCCTGACCCGCTGCAGCAGCACGGCCAGCTCATTGGCGATGTCCACCAGCTCGCCGTACAGCTGGTCGTCCTCCACGCCTTCCAGCACCTGGTGGTAGCGGTCCAGTCCCCGGTGGAAGCGGTCATGCGCGCGGCGCCACAACCCCTTGCCAAGTTCGGTATCGTCCTTGCGCCCCTGCCTGGCGGCGCTGAAAAATCCCAAGCGGAACCTACAGGTACTGGCCCGGGCCGTGGTCCGGGTCTTCGCGCTGGCCGGACGCCGGGGGCGGCCCCTGCCGGGCACCGGCGGGGGCCCGCTGCGGCTCACCGTTCTCGCCAATGACGACGCCGGGCGCAATCATCGTGCCCGGCGGCAGCTGGCGCAGGTGCAGCTGGGCCACGGCCTGTTCCCTCGCTGCGTTCTGCGCCGCGATGGCCGTCTGGATGCCGTGGAACAGGCCTTCCAGCCAGCCCACCAGCTGTGCTTGGGCGATGCGCAGCTCGGCGTCGGACGGGGTGGCGTCATCGGAGAACGGCAGGCTGATCCTGTCCAGTTCCGCCACCAGTTCCGGCGCCAGCCCATCCTCCAGTTCCTTGATGGACCGCGCGTGGATGGCGGCGAGCCTGCCCCGCGCGGCGTCGTCCAGGGGTGCTGACTTCACCTCTTCGAGGAGCTGCCTGATCATGGTGCCGATCCGCATCACCTTGGCCGGCTCGTCCACCAGGTCTGAGAGGTGGCTGCCGCGGGGCCTGCCGTCGGACGGGGCCCCGGCCGCGGCAGGGTCCCGGCTGTCGTCAACCGGAGTGCCTTCTACCGGGAGGTCCTCAGCTGCCTGAGTGTCATTGGGATCGCTCATGCGTTCATACTCTCATGGGCAGTCCGCACGGAGCCCCCGATTAAGCCCCCGGGAGCGCTTGTCCGCTGCGGGCTCAATCAGCAGCACCTGCCCTGCGGGTTGCTGTCCTGCCGGTCCGTGCGGTCACGCCAGAACTCGCGTTCCCCGAGCGGGGGTTCACTGTGTCCCGCGGCCGCGTGGTGCTCGAGGTATTTGGCATAGGCGTCCGCACCCATGACCCCGCTGAGGTAGCGGGCAAAACCCCGGAACCCGTTCGCCATCACGGCGATGCCCGCACTCATCAATGCCCCGTCCGCTCCAGCCGGGCACCTGCCGGGAGCTTGTCCCATTCGGCGGCAAGTTCGCGCTCGGCCGCTGTCGGCACCAGGCCGGCGGGCGCGAAGACACGGGAGGGGACGGCCGGGTCCTCGTTGTCCATGGTTGCCGTGCCTGCCGCCTTGTCCCGGAATGCCTTGACCGTGGCAAGCACCGCTGTCGCGATCACGATGATGCTGAGCACCACGAAGATCACCGACAGCCAGCCCTGGATGGCCGTGTTGCGGACCACTGCCTCCATGGCGGCCACCGATTTGGCGGTGCCGAACTCCTTCTTCCCGTCGGCCAGGGCCTTGCTGAAGGCGGCGTTGTTGGCGAAGTAGCCCACCGCCGGGGTGGTGGAGAAGATCTTCTGGTAGCTGGCCGTGATGGTGACGACGGCGGCGAAGGCCAGCGGCAGGGCGACGATCCACAAGTACTTGAAGGTCCCGCGCTTGGCGACGATGGCCAGGCACACGGCCAGGGCGATGGCGGCGAGCAGCTGGTTGGCGATGCCGAACAGCGGGAACAGGGTGTTGATGCCGCCGAGCGGGTCGGTGACGCCCATCAGCAGCACGGCACCCCAGGCGGCCACCATGACGGCGGTGCACAGCCAGGCACCGGGACGCCAGGAGGCTTCCTTGAACTTGGGGACGAAGTTGCCGATCGAATCCTGCAGCATGAACCGCGCCACCCGGGTGCCGGCGTCGACGGCGGTGAGGATGAAGAGTGCCTCGAACATGATGGCGAAGTGGTACCAGAAGCCCATCATGGCCGTTCCGCCGATGAACTGCTGCATGATGTGCGCCAGCCCCACGGCCAGGGTGGGGGCGCCGCCGGTGCGGGAGACGATGCTGTGCTCGCCGACGTTGGCGGCGGTTTCACTCAGCAGGCCGGGGGTGATGTTGACGCCGCTCAGGCCCAGGCTGTTCACCCACGTGGCCGCCGTCTCCACGGTCCCGCCGGTCAGGGCCGCCGGCGCGTTCATGGCGAAGTACAGGCCGCGGTCGATGGAGATGGCCGCCACGAGGGCCATGATGGCCACGAAGGATTCCATCAGCATGCCGCCGTAGCCGATGTACCGGGTCTGCCGTTCCTTCTCCACCAGTTTGGGGGTGGTGCCGGAGGAGATCAGGGCGTGGAACCCGGAGAGGGCACCGCAGGCGATGGTGACGAACAGGAACGGGAACAGGGCGCCGGAGAACACCGGGCCGTTCTCGCGGCCCGCGAATTCGCTGAAGGCAGGGACGCTCACTTCCGGCCGGACCACGACGATGGCCAGCGCGAGCATGACGATCACGCCGATCTTCATGAAAGTGGAGAGGTAGTCGCGCGGCGCCAGGAGCAGCCAGACGGGCAGGATGGCGGCGATGAAGCCGTAGATGATCAGGCCCCAGGCGATGGTCACCTTGTCCAGGTGGAAGAACGCGGCTCCCCATTCGGTCTGGGCCACCAGGCCGCCGCCGATGATGGCGGCCATCAGCAGGACGAAGCCGATGATGGAGACTTCCATGACCTTGCCCGGCCGCAGGAAGCGCAGGTAGACGCCCATGAACAGGGCGATGGGGATGGTCATGCCCACCGAGAACACGCCCCACGGGCTTTCGCCGAGGGCGTTGACGACGACGAGCGCCAGGATCGCGACGATGATCACCATGATGAGGAGGGTGGCGATCAGGGCTGCCGTGCCGCCGATGACGCCGAGTTCCTCCCGGGCCATCTGGCCAAGGGACCGGCCGCCGCGGCGCATGGAGAAGAACATCACCAGGTAGTCCTGGACGGCACCGGCGAAGACGACGCCAACAATGATCCAGATGGTGCCGGGCAGGTATCCCATTTGGGCTGCGATCACGGGGCCCACCAGCGGGCCCGCCCCGGCGATGGCGGCGAAGTGGTGGCCGAACAGCACGTTCCGGTCGGTGCGGACGTAGTCCTTGCCGTCGGCCTTGTACTCCGCCGGGGTGGCGCGGCGGTCGTCCGGCCGGGTGATGTAGCGCTCGATGACCTTGGAGTAGAAGCGGTAGCCGATCAGGTAGGTGCAGACCGAGGCGAAGACGAACCAGATGGCGTTGACCGTTTCACCACGGACGATCGCCAGCATGAACCATGCAGCGCCGCCCAGCAGGGCGATGGCAGCCCACAGCGCGATCTTGCCGGGCGTCCATTTCCGGTCTTCGGCTTCCAGCCTTGCTTCGTCCACGGCGGCCGGGGGAAGGCTGGCGTCTGTCGCCAGTCCGCCCTCCGCCCGGGATCCGTTGTTGCGTTGGTCAGGCACTCCGGCCATGTCTCCTCCTTGAGAGTTTTCCCGCTTTTGCTATCCGGCACCCTACCAACGGGTAGCCTTGCCGGAACGCCCGGCGGCGGCGTGGCGCGGGGCCCTTGCGGTGAGCGGCGGCGAGGCGTCGACGAATGAGCTGACGAACGGACATGGATGACGACGGCGGTGGCGGCAAGCGAAAGGCTCCTGTCCCGGAGTTCCGGACAGGAGCCTTGGTTCCGCTCCAGCGCAGGCGCGCTTAGGCGTGGGAGTACGTGAGGCAGTCGGCGTTGTCGGCGCCCGGCCCCACGTGGACCTCCGGTGCGTTGCACATCAGGTGGTCATTATGGACGCACTCGGCGCGCTGGCAGGCTCCGACGTCGGCCAGGACCTTGGGCAGGCCACCGTGGATGCCGGTTTCGATGAAGGTGGCGCAGGATGCGTGGTCCTGCGTTCCTGCGACGGTGATGGCGTGCGCGGTGCAGCCCTCGTGGTCGTTGAACGAACAACGGGTGACACTGCAGTCGGCAACGTGGGTTGTCATGAGGTTCCTCCGTGGGTTCCGCCGCCCGGCGGACGGCTCCTGCACCCCACCGTAGGCCTGTTCCGGGCGATCAAAAAGACCCAATTGTGTGACCTAATGCCTACCCGCCCTGCGACTGCTGGACCATCCTGGCCTCGCAAAGGTCCAGCCAGCGGACCTCCGCCTCGGTCTGGAAGATCAGGGAGTCCAGGACCAGCAGCCAGGCCGTGTCAGCCGCCCGCTGGTTCGCTGCCGTGTCCCTGCGGGCCTTGGTGTAGTCCTGCAGCGCCCGGATGGACGCCACCCGCTGCGCCTGGATGATGGCCTGGACGTCGACGCCGGGCAGCGTGACGGCGAGCGCCAGCTTGATGGCCAGTTCGTTGCGGGGCGGATTGTTCCGCTCCACGGGGGCAGCGAACCAGCCCTGCACTTCCGCCTTGCCGGCGGCGGTGATGCTGTACACAACGTGCCCCTCGCCGTCGTCGCCCTTCTTTGCGACAAGGGCGTCCCGTTCCAGCCGGTCAAGGGTGGTGTATACCTGGCCGATGTTCAACGGCCAGGTGGCCCCGGTCCGGTTTTCGAACTCGACCCGCAACTGGTAGCCGTATCGCGGCTGGTCCTGGAGCAGGGCGAGGAGGCTGTGGCGAATCGACAAGGTGCTCCCCCGGGCATAGTCCTTTCCGGTGTGCACAGGCCCCCAAGACGTGTGCATACCGCGCAGGGGAGAGCCTAGCCCGTACGGTGCGCCAGGCCAATACCGGGTATCTACCGGCTACATGACCAGCAGGATCTTCCCCACGTGGTCTCCGGTGTCGAAGTAGCGGTGCGCGGCACGGACCTGGTCCAGGGGAAAGGTCTTGGCCACCAGCGGGCGGATCCGGCCGTCGGCCACGAGCGGCCATACGGCATCCCGGACCGCCGTCATGATCGCTCCTTTCTCGGCAACCGGCCTGGGGCGCAGTGCCGTGGCCACCACGGCGGCGCGCTTCTTCAGCAGCAGCCCGAGGTCCAGTTCGCCCTTGGTGCCGCCCTGCAGGCCAATCACCACCAGGCGGCCGTAATCGGCCAGGGCGTCAACGTTCTGCGGCAGGTACTTGGCCCCCACCACGTCCAGGATCACGTCTGCTCCCTTGCCGCCGTTCTGCCGGCGGAGGCTTTCGGGAAAGTCCTCCTCCGCGTAGTTGATGGCAATGTCGGCGCCCAGGAAGGCCTTCGCGGTGCTGACTTTCTCGTCCGAGCCGGCCGTGGCGGCCACCCGGGCACCGAGCGCTTTCGCGAGCTGGATCGCCATGGTGCCGATTCCGCCGGTGGCGCCGTGGACCAGCACGGTTTCACCGGGCTGCAGCTGTGCGGTCATCACCAGGTTCGAATAGACTGTGGCGGCGACTTCCGGAAGCGATGCCGCCGTTACCAGGTCCACCCCGTCGGGAACCCGCAGCACCTGCTCGGCCGGGACTGCCACCTGCTGGGCATAGCCTCCCCCCGCCAGCAGTGCCACCACCTTGTCCCCGATGGAGAAGGGCTTGCTGACCCCCGGCCCGAAGCCGGCGATCCGGCCTGATACTTCCAGCCCCGGAATCTCGGAGGCACCCGGCGGAGGCGGGTAGAATCCACGGCGCTGCTGGACGTCGGCCCGGTTCAGGCCTGCCGCCACGACATCAATCAGCACTTCGCCCTGGCCGGGCACCGGTGCGTCCACGTCCCGGACTTCCAGTACTTCCGGGCCGCCCGGCTCCGCGATGTAGACGGCTTTCATGGGTCTCTCCCGTTCCTGACTCAAACTGCCGGCCTGCAACCAGCGTGTACCGGACACCTTCCTTGGGCCTGTTTTGTTGCAGGCAAGTGCCTATGAAACACTACTAGCTGAGGAAGGTTGTCCGAGCGGCCGAAGGAGCTGGTCTTGAAAACCAGTGTGCGGTAACCCCGTACCAAGAGTTCGAATCTCTTACCTTCCGCGCAGGAGACCCCCGGCAGCCGGCACGCTGGCGCCGGGGGTTTCGTTTTGCCCGCACCTCTTGAAAGTGTCAGGCCCGGTCAATAGGGTCAGGGTGTTTCATGCCGAAGGCCACCGCACACCCGCGCACACCTCTAGTAGTACTTTGTTAGGTTTTTCGGCTAAAAGCTTTTAATCGCCGGTCTGA
>NZ_JBTZSU010000053.1:0-20950 GCF_054890965.1 Arthrobacter sp. C152 | reverse complement strand
CAGTCCTCCGAGCAATCAGCATCTGGCTGACAGCTTTAGGAGACACGCCCTAGTGGCCGCTGGTGGCGGAGGCGCTTGCGGAGGGGGAAGCCGACGACGTCGAGGTCGCCGAGGCGGTGGGCGTCGGGGTGCTGGACGCCGGCAGGTAGTCCTTGTACTCCGGCAGGGTGGCGTCCAGGACGGGAACCTTGACGGTGCTGGTGACGTTCGTGCCGTTCTCGCTGATCTTGACGTCCACCAGCGAACCGGGCTTGCCGCCGCTGGTGCTGAGGATCGCCTCGTCCGAGTCTTCGTTCAGCAGGGTGTAGGAGTTCGCCTTCACCGGAACCTCGGTCTGGGAGCCCTTGGCGCCGTTGACCGTGAGCTTAACGTCCTTGGAGGAGGAGTTGTAGACGGCGCCGATCAGGCGGCCGGGCTTGTCTTCGCCCGTGGAGACGATGAGGATGTTCCGCAGCTGCAGGGGGCCGAGATCCGCGCGGATGCCGTCCGAGGCGGAGTACTGATGGCTGGTCTGCTGGGGCGTGATGTAACCGCAGCCCGCCGTCAGCAGGCTGACGCCAAGGGCGGCAGCCGTCAGTGCCAGTTTGCCGCGCTGGGCCCGGTTCATCGCAGTGGAACGCACGTCACGTACTCCTCGAGAATTTTGAAGTCTTTTTCAGCCATAGCCTATCCGCAAACGGGGGCAAACAAGGATTCGGGGCTGTCACATCGACGGTGGGAACGCTCACGCGATGCACTATTATCCGGATCCGTCAAGGGGGTAGAGGGGGTCGATTGGGCCCATTTTCCGCGTATTTCTGCGGCTGGCGGCCCGTTCTCCGGCCGGTCATATGCCTGAATCGTGATAAACTGGTCTGCGGGAAAGGGGAAATGTCCACATGGTATTTGAGGTCGGCGAGACAGTAGTTTACCCTCACCACGGTGCCGCGAAGATCGAAGAGATCAAGATGCGCACCATCAAGGGCGAAGAGAAAATGTATCTCAAGCTCAAGGTGGCTCAGGGTGATCTGACCATTGAAGTTCCAGCAGAAAACGTTGACCTTGTTGGGGTCCGGGACGTAGTGGGCAAGGATGGCCTGGAGCACGTGTTTGATGTGCTTCGCGCCGAGTTCACCGAAGAGCCCACCAACTGGTCGCGCAGGTACAAGGCGAATCTGGAGAAGCTTGCTTCCGGTGATGTCATCAAGGTGGCAGAGGTCGTCCGTGACCTGTGGCGCCGTGATCACGACCGGGGCCTTTCCGCAGGCGAGAAGCGAATGCTGGCCAAGGCCCGGCAGATTCTGATTTCAGAACTGGCGCTGGCTGAGAAGACCGACGAGGAGAAGGCTGCAAGCGTTCTCGACGAGGTCCTGGCTTCCTAAGAATTGAGCCCCGGCGGCACGCAAGTGCCACCGGGGCTTCTTTTTGCCCTCAAACTTCGCTGCGGGCGCCGAAAACTCCGGCTCCTTCGGCACTCAACGCACGCGGCGCCGTCGTAGGCTAGTCCGCATGAGTGAAACACCTGCCCGCCTGCTCACCGCCGTCGTCGTGGTTGCCGCCGGTTCGGGCCAACGGCTGGGCTACGGCATGCCCAAGGCAGCGGTGCCTTTGGGCAGCGAAACCATCCTGATGCATGCCCTGAGGGGCATTGTCGCCTCGGAAGTCGCCACCCAGGTCTGTGTTGCCCTGCCGGCAGGGGACGAAGGCCTGCGCCGGCTCTGCGAGGAATTCCGGTCCGAACTTGCCGACGGCGGCCCCCTGGTGACCGTCGTCGACGGCGGGGACACCCGGGCAGACTCCGTCCGGGCAGGCATCGCGGCGCTGATGGACGGCATCGAGGCGGTCCTGGTCCACGACGCCGCCCGCGCACTCACCCCTGAGGCCGTCTTCCACCGGGTGGCCGACGCCCTGGCGGCGGGCGCGGCTGCCGTCATTCCCGCCCTGCCCGTGGTGGACACCATCAAGACTGTCGCCCCGACGGCGGGCGGCGATGCGGCCCTGGCGCCCGAGGTGGTCACCGGCACCGTCGCCCGGGAGGAACTGCGGGCAGTCCAGACACCGCAGGGCTTCCGGCTGGCTACCCTGCTGCAGGCGCACCAGGCAGCGCAGCACCTGGACGGGCAGCAGTCCGCGACCGTCACGGACGACGCCATGCTCGTCGAAATGCTCGGCACCCCGGTCCACGTGGTCCGCGGCTCCACGCAGTCCCTGAAGATCACCACGCCCCTGGACCTGATCTTTGCCGAAGGCCTCCTGGAAGGTCCGCTGGGCGCCCGGTGGGTGGAGGGCTAGGAATGGAGGCGCAGCAGCCGATCCTCCCGCGCACCGGCATGGGCATCGACGTCCACGCGTACACACCTGATGACCTGCCCCGCCCGCTGTGGCTCGGGGGACTGATGTGGCCCGGCGAACGCGGCCTTGCCGGGCATTCCGACGGCGACGCCGTTGCCCACGCAGCTGCCGATGCCCTGTTCTCCGCTGCCGGCGTGGGAGACCTTGGCACGCACTTCGGCACCGACCGGCCTGAATTTGCCGGCGCCTCCGGGGCCACGCTCCTCGCGGAAGCAGCCAGGATCGTCCGGGCAGCCGGCTTCGAGATCGGCAACGTGGCGGTGCAGCTCGTCGCCAACCGGCCAAAGTTCGGCCCGCGCCGGGAAGAATCCCAGGAAGTCCTCAGCGCGGCGGCCGGAGCCCAGGTCAGCGTGACGGCAACCACCAGCGACGGCCTGGGATTCACCGGCCGCGGCGAAGGCGTCTGCGCGGTTGCCACCGCCCTGGTGTACCCGCGGCCTCCGCAACCCATCAGCTAATCTGGAGCGGTGACCCTGCGCTTCTATGACACTGCCTCCGCCGAAGTCCGCGACTTCGTCCCCCTGGTCGAGGGCAAGGCCAGCCTCTACTACTGCGGGGCCACGGTGCAGGGCATGCCGCATGTGGGCCACATCCGGTCCGCCATCGCCTTCGACCAGCTGACCCGGTGGCTGCAGTACCGCGGGCTGCGCGTGACGGTTGTCCGGAACGTCACGGACATCGACGACAAGATCCTCGCAAAGTCCGAGGCCTCCTTCGCGGCGGACTTCAGCCCGGAACCGGGAGAGGTGCCGCGGGAAGAGTGGTGGGCCCTTGCCTACCGCTACGAGCAGGAATTCCTCAAGGCCTACGACACCCTGGGCGTTTCCCGGCCCACCTACGAGCCCAGGGCCACGGGCCACATCCCCGAGATGCATGCCCTCGTCCAGCAGCTGATCGACCGCGGACACGCCTACCCGGCCCTGGACGATTCCGGCGACGTGTACTTCGACGTCCGCTCCTGGAGCAAGTACGGCGCCCTGACCCGGCAGAACATCGACGACATGCAGGCAGCGCCCGACGCCGACCCCCGCGGGAAGAAGGATCCGCGCGACTTTGCGCTGTGGAAAGGATCCAAAGCGGGCGAACCCGCCACGGCCAGCTGGGCGTCCCCCTGGGGCGCCGGCCGTCCGGGCTGGCACCTCGAGTGCTCCGCGATGGTCACCAAATACCTCGGCACCGAATTCGACATCCACGGCGGAGGCCTGGACCTGCGGTTCCCGCACCACGAAAACGAGATGGCGCAGTCGCAGGCAGCGGGGCACCCGTTCGCCAGCTTCTGGATGCACAACGGTATGGTGACCTACGAGGGCGAAAAGATGTCGAAGTCCATCGGCAACACCATCAGCCCCGCCGAAATGCTCGAACTCGCACCACCACGGGTGGTCCGGTACTACCTGGGCCAGGCCCACTACCGCTCGGTGCTGGACTACCGGCCCACGTCGCTGCAGGAGGCCGCGGCCGCCGTCGAGCGCATCGACGGATTCATCGCCAAAGCGGCAGCCCGCTTCGGCGACGGCTTAGGCCTCGACGCCGGCCCCCGCGGCGCTACGACTGACACCCTGGACGCGTTCACCGACGCCATGGATGATGACCTCAACGTCCCGCGCGCCCTGGCGGCGCTCCACGAAACGGTCCGCGCGGGCAACACGGCGCTGGCGGAGGGCGACGACGACGCTGCCCGCCTGGCCCTGCACTCGGTCACCCTCATGACGGACATCCTGGGCCTCAACGCCGTCGCGGGCAGCGGGCAGGCCGCCTCCCGCGAATCCGAGGCACTTGGCGTCCTGGTCGAGGCGCAGTTGGCCGCCCGCGCCCAGGCGCGCGCCGGCAAGGACTGGGCCGCTTCCGACGCCATCCGCGACACCCTCAAACAGGCAGGCATCGTGGTGGAGGACGGCCCGGACGGGGCCTCCTGGAGCCTGCGGCGCGACTGAGCGGTTCGGCAGCGGCGGGCGAAGTTCCCTCAGGAAAGTCGATTTTTTCCTGGTCAGTAGACTGGTAGGCAGAGTCAGTCAGCACAATCAAGGGTGGAACATCATGGCCAACAATGGTCGCCGATCGGTTAAAGCGAAGAAGGGCCCAACCATCGGAACCGGTGGCCATGGCCGCAAGGCCCTCGAGGGCAAGGGCCCCACGCCCAAGGCGGAGGACCGCGTCTACCACAAGGCGCACAAGGCCAGGCAGCTCGCAGAGCGTTCCGCCGCCAAGCGCAGCACCGGCGCACGCAGCGCCGGTGCCGGCAAGTCGGGCCCGAAGGGGCGCGCCACCGAGGAAGTGGTGACCGGACGCAACTCCGTCGTTGAGGCCCTGCGTGCGGGTATCCCGGCGAAAGCGCTGCACGTGGCCATCCGCATCGAGATGGACGACCGGGTCAAGGAATCCCTGAAGCTCGCCGCCGAACGCGGAATCCCGCTGCTGGAAACCGGCAAGCCCGAGCTGGACCGGATGACCGACGACGCCGTGCACCAGGGCCTGGTCCTGCAGATCCCGCCGTACGACTACGCGGATGCCTACGAGCTTGCGGAAGAGACCGTGGACAAGTGGAAGAAGGGGCACATCGCCAACGCGCCGCTCTTCGTTGCCCTGGACGGCATCACCGATCCCCGGAACCTCGGCGCGATCATCCGCTCTGTCTCCGCCTTCAGCGGCCACGGCGTCATCGTGCCCGAGCGCCGCTCTGTGGGCGTCACGGCGTCTGCCTGGAAGACCAGCGCCGGCGCGGCCGTCCGCGTGCCGGTGGCACGCGCCGCCAACCTGAACAACGCCCTCAAGCAGTTCAAGGGCATGGGCATCTTCGTGCTGGGGCTCGACGGCGACGGTGACGTTTCGCTGCCGGACCTCACCCTCGCCAAGGAACCCGTCTGCATCGTGGTGGGGTCGGAAGGCAAGGGCCTGAGCCGCCTGGTCCGGGAAAACTGCGACCAGATCGTCTCGATCCCGATCGACTCGGCAATGGAGTCGCTGAACGCTTCGATGGCCGTGGGCATCTCGCTGTACGAGGTTTCCCGCCAGCGCGCCACGCAGTAGCCCGGCGCCCACATATTTTCCACAGATAACCCGGCGCCGCAGGGCGCCCGGGCTGGTCACGTGCCGCTGGCGGCTACTATTTAGGTGATGGTCATGCCGCTTTTCGACACAACGTCCGCCATGGACGCCTCCACGGCTGTTCCGCTTGGCGTGAGCGTTCCACGCGTGGATTCCGGCGGTACCCGCCATCACGCCGGGGGGCGTGCGAACGTTGCCTGCTTCGCCCCAGCGGTGGCCAGCCTGGAGATCGTATACTGCCCGCCGGGCGGCGAATGGCGGGTGCAGGCGCTGCCCAATACCACCCGCGGCGTCCACCACGGCATCGTCGAAGACCTGCCCTGCGGGTCGCGCTACGGCTTCCGCCCGGCACCGGGCGGGCAGCCGCTGCCGCTGGCCGTGCCCACCACGGACGTGCAGGAACCCGGCACCACACCCCTGCTGCTGGACCCCTATGGCCACGGCATCGACCAGCGCGACGGCGTCATCACCAGCGTCCGGACGGCCGCCGGTTTCGACTGGGGTACTGACGAACGCCTTCGGTTGCCGTGGCGCAACACGATCATCTACGAGGCCCACGTCCGCGGACAGAGCATGCTGCACCCGGATGTCCCGGCGCAGCTGCGCGGAACCTACGCCGGGATGGCGCACCCTGCCGTCGTCGAGCACCTCACCAGCCTGGGCGTCACCTCCGTCCAGCTGCTGCCCGTGCACTTCCATGTCGACGAGCCGCACCTGCAGGATCTGGGGCTTACCAACTATTGGGGCTACAACACCGCTGCCTTCTTCGCCCCGCACCCCGGATACGCCACCCGGGCAGCCCAGGAACAAGGCCCGCAGGCTGTCCAGGACGAGTTCAAGGCCATGGTCAAGGCACTGCACGCCGCCGGGCTGGAAGTCATCCTCGACGTCGTCTACAACCACACGGCCGAAGGCGGACGGGACGGCCAGGTCCTCAGCTTCCGCGGGCTGGGCGAGGACACGTATTACCGCGTGGACAGCCACGGCCGCTACGTGGACACCACGGGATGCGGCAACAGCCTGGACTTCAGCGAAGAGCGCGTTGTCCGGATGGTGGTCGACTCACTGCGGTACTGGGTGGACGAGTACCACATCGATGGCTTCCGGTTCGACCTCGCCGTGACGCTCTGCAGGAACGCCGCGAACGAGTTCGACCCCCACCACCCCTTCCTCACCGAAATCGCCGCCGACCCCGTCCTGTCCGACGTCAAGCTGATCGCCGAGCCCTGGGACGTCGGCTACGGCGGCTGGCAGACCGGGCGGTTCCCCGCCGGATGGGTGGACTGGAACGACCACTTCCGGGATGCGGTGCGCACCTTCTGGCTTGCCGACCAGGCATCCCTGGCGTCCGGGGGACACGGCGGGACCATGGCCAGGCTGGCTGATTCACTGTCCGGCTCCGCAGCGCTTTTCCAGGCATCCGGCCGTTCACGCCTGGCCTCCCTGAACTTCGTCACAGCCCATGACGGCTTCACCATGAACGACCTCGTCTCCTACGACCGGAAGCACAACGAGGCCAACGGCGAGGAGAACCGCGACGGCCACGGCGACAACCGCAGCTACAACCACGGGGTGGAAGGGCCCACCGAGAACGGCGCCATCCTCGCCAGGCGGGCACAGATGCGGCGCAACCTGATGGCGTCGCTGATGGTCTCGCTCGGCGTTCCCATGATCACGGCCGGGGACGAGCTGGCACGGACGCAGCAGGGAAACAACAACGCCTACTGCCAGGACAACGCCATCACGTGGCTGGACTGGACGCTGACGCCGGAGGCCCACGAAATGCTGCGCAGCACCAAGCGGTACATCCGGCTGCGCAAGGAGTTCCTTGCCGCGCAGCCCACGGACTTTCCGGTCCGGGACGAACAGTCCTACCTCCACTGGTTCGACCAGGACGGGCACCCCATGTCCGCGGAGCGCTGGCACGATCCCCACCACCGGGTGATGCAGCTCCTGCTGGGCTCCGGCGACGGTGAACTGGCCGGCCTCGTCGTGGTGAACGGCGGCGCCTCCGACCTTGAAGTCACCCTGCCCCGGGTGGCCGAGGGAACCTTGCCGCGCACCTACGAGCTCCGGCTGACCACGTCGCCGCAGCACAAGCTGCGCCAGGGCATCCAGGTCGCCTCGGGGGAAAAGGACCTGGTGGAGGCCCATTCCATCAGCATCTACCGGACCTAGGCCGGCGGCCCCGACTGTGCGCAACCGTTCCATCCGCACCCTGCTCGTCGCTGTCCTGGCGCTGGCAGCCCTCTTCGCCGTCGGCGGCACCGGCCTGGGAACCGGCATCCTGGAGCAATGGGGCCAAGGACAACCGGGGCCTGGACAAACGGCGCCAGTTCAAACGGGGCCAGCACAAGCGGAGCAAGGCCGGCCGGCGCAAGGTCAGACCGGGAAAAGCACGACGCCGGCCTCCCGCCCGGCTGCCAACCCGTCCGGCCTGCCGGAGATCCGGGAATCGGAGCTGCCCGCGGAAGGGCGGAAGGTCCTCGCCCTGATCCGGGCCGGCGGCCCCTTCGCCTACAGCCAGGACGACCAGGCCTTCGGCAACTTCGAACGGGTCCTGCCGCAGCGGACCCGGGGCTACTACCGCGAATACACGGTTCCCACGCCGGGCGAACCCGACCGCGGCGCCCGCCGCATCGTGGCCGGCGAAGGCGGGGAAAAGTACTACACGGCAGACCACTACGAAACGTTCACCTACATAGCGGAAGGCAGCTAGCACACCCATGAAGATTTTCTCCGGCGACACCTGGACCCTGGAAGAGCTGCAGGAACAGGTGGCCGACGCCGGCCGGCGCAGCCTGGTGGTCCCGCCCGCGGACAGCAAGCGCGGCGTCCTGGAAACCTTCGGCGAGGTCCTCAGCTTCCCGGAGCACTACGGGGTGAACCTGGACGCCCTGAACGATTCCCTCCATGACTTCGCGGACAGCATCACCGACAACGGCAACGCTCCCGTCACCGTCCTCTGGCAGGTGGCTGCCCCCTTCCGCGCGGACAGGTCCTTCGGCATCATCTGCGAAATCCTGCAGGACGCCGAGCGTTACGCCGGCAAGGACCTGGCCGTCACAGCCGTCCTGCTCTAACCGCGGGGACGCTCCTCCTGCGACACGTAGGTGTCCAACAGGGCCGAGGCCCTGCCGCCGTCGTCCTCCGCTGCCAGGCCCCTGCGCATGTTCTCCGCCTTCTCCCTGCCGGCCGGGAACGGCGGAAGCAGCGGCACCTCGGGGTCGGTCAGCACCTCGATCAACACCGGACGGTCGGCAGCGAAAGCCGCTTCCCAGGCAGCGCCGATGTCCTCCGGATCCTCCACCCTGATGCCGCGGAGCCCCAGCAGCTCCGCGTACCCGGCAAAGGGAAAATCGGGCAGCTGCTGGCTGGCGGCGAACCGTGGTTCGGCCTCGGATTCGCGCTGCTCCCACGTGACCTCGGTCAGTTCCCGGTTGTTGAACACGCACACCACGAACCGCGGGTCCTGCCACTGCTCCCAGCGGTGCGCCACGGTGACCAGCTCGGCAACGCCGGACATCTGCATGGCACCGTCCCCGGCCAGCGCCACCAGCGGCCGGTCCGGCCGGGCGAGCTTCGCGGCCAGGCCGTAGGGGATGGCGCAGCCCATGCTGGCCAGTGTTCCGGACAGGTGCACCGGCACTCCCGCCGGCACCACGAGCTGGCGTGCGTACCAGTAGACGCAGCTGCCGACGTCGATACTCACCTGGGCGTCCGCGGGGAGCCGGCCGTTGAGCTCGCGGACCACCCGCTCAGGGTTGACGGGGCTGGCAGGAACGGCGGCGCGGTCCGCAGCGAGGATCCGCCAGCGGCTCACTTCCTGCTCAATCTCCGATCGCCACTCACCGGGGGCGCGGAAGACCAGCTTCTTGTCCAGGGCTTCAAGCGCGGAGGCGGCATCCCCGGCCAGGCCCACCTCCACCGGGTACCGGTTCCCGATCTTCTTCTCGTCGATATCGATCTGCACGGCCCGGGCGGCGCCGGGCGGCGGATAGAACTCGGTCCAGGGGTCGTTGGAGCCCACGATGAGCAGGGCATCGCAGTTGCCCAGCAGGTGCGCACTCGCCGTGGTGCCCAGGTGCCCCATGGTCCCGACGGCGAACGGCAGCGTTTCGTCCACGTACGGCTTGCCCAGCAGGCTGGTCGCGATCCCGGCACCCAGCTTCTGCGCGACGGCCACCACCTGGCCAGGGGCGTGCCGGGCACCCCGGCCCACCAGCAGCGCCACCCGCTCGGCTGAGTTCAGGAGGGCCGCCGCGGCATCCAGGTCCTCCTCCCGGGGAGTCGTGGCCGCCGTACTCCAGGACGGAGCGGTCACCACGATCCCGTGCTGCTGCTCCAGTTCCGGGGCGGGTGCTGACTGGATGTCATGGGGGACGATGACCACGCAGGGCGACGACGTGGCCTTGGCCGTCCGGAAGGCGCGGTCCAGGACCATCGGAACCTGCTCCGGCGCGCTGACCTGCTGCACGAACTGCGACGCCACATCCTTGAACAGGGCGCCCAGGTCGATCTCCTGCATGTAGCCGGACCCCAGCACGGTGCGGCCCTGCTGTCCCACGATCGCCACCACCGGCACGCCGTCGAGCTTGGCGTCATAGAGCCCGTTGAGCAGGTGGACCGCACCGGGGCCCTGGGTGGAGGTCACCACGCCGACGCCGCCCGTGTACTTGGCATGCCCGACCGCCATGAAGGCGGCGGTTTCCTCGTGCCTGGCCTGGACGAACTCAACCTGCCCCTCGGCGCGGCCCTCAGTCCGGCGGAGCGCACCCATGAAACCGTTGATGCCGTCGCCGCTGTACCCGAAAACCCTGCTGACGCCCCAGGTCGCCAGGCGCTCCACGATCACATCGGCCACGGTACGTTCGGTCATGGTGTCCTCCTGCGTGGGTTGCTGCCCTGCCTGCAGGGAGCCTTACCCACCGGACCGGCGGCTATGCGTTGACGATCAGGCCGAGCTCAGCCTTGGATGCCAGGGCGTCATGCCGGGGCAGGACCCGGACCGTGTACCCGAAGGGCCCGGAGCGGTCGATGACCAGGGACCCGCTGAACAGGTGGCGTCCGCCGCCCAACTGCTCCTGGACCTTCAGTTCCATCATGGTGATGTCGGCAAGGGTGTCGTTCTCCTCGGCCTTCCCGTACGCCACTTCAACGCAGACGTCCTCGGGGGTGAGGGCGTTGAGGGCAACGTACGCGTTCACCTGCAGGGTGTCCCCGATCTGCGGGTCCTCGGACACCCCCACCGAATCCACGTGCTCCACGTGGACCTGCGGCCAGGCGCTGCGCACCCTGGCGGACCACGCAGCCAGGGCCCGCGCCTGGGAGTAGGAGTTGGCGGTTGCGCTGCGGCCTGCCTCCGCCGCGGGACGGTAGAGGATGTTCACGTAGTCGCGGAGCATGCGCTCGGCGGAGACCTGCGGCCCCAGGTGGGACAGGGTGTGCTTGATCATGGACACCCAGTGCGTGGGCACCTTTTCGCTCCTGGTGGTCGAGGGGCCGGCCGCGCCTGCCGCCTCGGACACGGTGCTTCCATAGAAACGCGGCGCCACCTGGGTCTCAAGCAGCTCATACAGCGCCGCCGCCTCGATGTCGTCGCGTTCCTCCGGGGACGCGTCGTTGTTGGCGGTGGGGATCGCCCAGCCGTTCTCGCCGTCGTACATTTCATCCCACCAGCCGTCCAGGACGGACAGGTTCAGCGAACCGTTCAGCGCCGCCTTCATGCCGGAGGTGCCGCAGGCCTCCAGGGGCCGGAGCGGGTTGTTCAGCCACACGTCGCAGCCGGGGAACAGCGTCCTGGCCATGGCAATGTCGTAGTTGGGCAGGAACGCGATACGGTGCCGGACCTCGGGATCGTCGGTGAACCGCACGAGTTCCTGGATCATTTTCTTCCCGGCGTCGTCGGCCGGGTGGGACTTTCCGGCAATGACCAGCTGGATGGGGTGCTCCTTGTGCAGCAGCAGCGCCTTGAGCCGCGCCGGCTCGCGCAGCATCAGCGTGAGGCGCTTGTACGTGGGCACGCGGCGGGCGAACCCGATGGTCAGCACGTCCGGGTCCAGGACGTTGTCGGTCCAGCCGAGCTCGGCGTCGGCGGCACCGCGCTTCTTCCAGGCTGCCCGCAGCCGGCGCCGGACGTCCTCCACCAGCGCGGCCCGCATTTCGCGGCGCAGCGCCCACACGTCGGCGTCGCTGACGTTGTAGGCGAGGTCCCACTTGCCCAGCGCTTCCGCCTCGCTGCCGAACTGGTCGCGGGCGAGCTTGGAGATGCGGCCATCCACCCAGGTGGGCACGTGGACGCCGTTGGTTACCGAGGTGATGGGCACCTCGGAGTGGTCGAAGCCCGGCCACAGCGCGGAGAACATGCTGCGGGACACCTCGCCGTGGAGCTTGGCCACGCCGTTGGCACGTTGCGCCAGGCGCAGGCCCATGACCGCCATGTTGAAGACGGACGGGTTGCCGTCGGCGTAGTTCTCCCGGCCCAGTTCCAGAATCCTGTCCACCGGCACGTCCGGCGCCAGCCCGGCCTGGAAGAAGTGGCTGATCTGGGCGATCTCGAACCTGTCGATGCCGGCCGGCACCGGGGTGTGCGTAGTGAAGACGGTCGAGGCCCGCCCCGCGGCGAGTGCCTCGTCGAACGTCAGCGGCTGTTCCCCGGACATCAGCTCCTGGATCCGCTCGATCCCGAGGAAGCCGGCGTGCCCCTCGTTGGTGTGGAACACCTCGGGGGCGTCGCGGCCGGTCAGTTTCTGGAAAGCGCGCAGCGCCTTCACCCCGCCCATGCCCAGCAGCAGTTCCTGCTGGAGCCGGTGGTCCCCGCCGCCGCCGTAAAGCCGGTCGGTGATGCTGCGGGCGGCGTCGTCATTGCCCGGAACATTCGAGTCAAGGAGGAGCAGGGGGACGCGTCCGACGTCGGCACGCCAGATGTGTGCCAGCAGGCGCCTTCCGTTGGGCAACGGGAGGGAGATCTGCAGTGGCTTGCCGTTGCCGTCGGCCGACGGCTCGCGGAGGAGGGTGAGGGGCAGCCCGTCGGGGTCCAGGACAGGATAGGTCTCCTGCTGCCAGGCGTCCCGGGACAGCGACTGCTTGAAATATCCGGCCTGGTACAGCAGGCCCACGCCGATCAGGGGAACGCCCAGGTCCGAAGCCGCCTTCAGGTGGTCACCGGCCAGGATGCCCAGGCCGCCTGAGTACTGCGGGAGGACCTCGGTGATGCCGAACTCGGGGGAGAAGTAGGCGATCGAGGCAGGCGCGTCCGGGCCCAGGCCCTGGTACCAGCGGGGCTCGTCCAGGTAGCGGTCGAGGTCGTCCTCGGCTGCCCGCACCCGGTCCACCACCGACTGGTCTGCCGCGAGCTGCTGGAGCTCTTCCCTGCTGACCATGCCCAGGAAGCCGATCGGGTCCTGCCCGCTTTCCTCCCAGAGGCGCGGGTTCAGGCCCGCGAAAAGCTCGCGGGTGGGGCGGTGCCAGGACCACCGCAGATTGCTGGCCAGCCGGGCCAACGGACGAATGGGCTCGGGGAGGACTGTACGGACCGTAAACCTGCGGATTGCCTTCACCTGCGCCACACTAACCGACAACCTGCCCGCCGGGAACAAGCATTGGGTTTCTTTTGGGTAAATGACCGGGGCATGAAGAAAATGGCGCACGGCGCGAACGAAATAGGTGAGCAGCCTTAGCAATCTCCGCCATTTCTCGCTAACGTCGAGCCTGTGACGACTAACTCAGGAACCAGTGCCGCATCAACCAAAATGCTCCAGCGCCGTATCACCGAGGGTCTGCGGTTCGGGCGTTTCCCCATCACCAACGTGCAGCCCGTCGTCGACGGCGGCAGGTTTCCGGCAAAAGCAGTGCCGGGGGAGGGCATCGTTGTCGGTGCCACCGCTTTCCGCGAAGGCCACGACCAGCTCGGGGTCAGCGCCGTGCTCCTTGACCCGACGGGAGCCGAGCGCCAGCGAGTACGGCTCGCGCCGCCCCGCGGGGTACGCGGCATGGGCACGGACCGCTGGGAGGGCGTCCTCACGCCGTCGGAAACTGGCAACTGGTCCTTTGTCATCGAAGCCTGGCACGACCGCTACGGCACCTGGCACCATAACGCCGAGGTGAAGATCGACGCCGGGATCGACGTCGAACTCATGCTTGCCGAAGGTTCCAAGCTGCTGGGCGAGGCGTCCGAAGAGGAATTCCGCAGCGAAGCCGACCGCGGGGCGCTCCGGCACGCCGCCGGTGTCCTGGCCGACCAGTCGCGGGGCACCGAAGAGCGGCTCGCGGCCGGCTTCAGCCACGAGATCGCCGCCATCGTCGCCCGCGAGCCCATCCGTGAGCTCGTCACTGTTTCCGAAGAGTTTCCCCTGCTGGTGGAGCGGGACCGGGCCGGCCGCGGCGCCTGGTACGAGTTCTTCCCCCGCTCCGAAGGCGCTGTCAAGGACCACACCACGGGCGCGTGGACGTCCGGCAACTTCCGGACCGCGGCCAAGCGGCTGGACGCCGTGGCCGCCATGGGCTTCGACGTGCTCTACATGCCGCCCATCCATCCCATCGGCGTGCAGCACCGGAAGGGCCCCAACAACACGCTGGTCGCAGGTCCCAACGACCCCGGCTCGCCCTGGGCCATCGGCGCCAAGGAAGGCGGCCACGACGCCATCCATCCCGACCTCGGATCCTTCGAGGACTTCGACGCCTTCGTGGCCCGGGCCAACGAGCTTGGCCTCGAGGTGGCCCTTGACCTTGCCCTCCAGGCCGCACCGGACCACCCCTGGGTAGAGTCCCACCCTGAGTGGTTCACCACCCGGGTGGACGGCAGTATTGCGTATGCGGAAAATCCCCCCAAGAAGTACCAGGACATTTATCCGCTCAATTTCGATAATGACCCCGAGGGTCTTTCCCGGGAAATTCTCCGGATTGTGCTGCTCTGGGTCAGCCACGGGGTAAAGATATTCCGCGTTGATAACCCGCACACCAAACCGGTGTGGTTCTGGGAATGGCTTATTGCCGAAGTGAATAAGGAAGTACCCGGCGTGGTGTTCCTCGCCGAGGCGTTCACCCGGCCCGCCATGATGCACGCCCTGGGCAGGGCCGGCTTCCAGCAGTCCTACACCTACTTCACCTGGCGCAACACCAAGAAGGAAATCGAGTCCTACTTCAACGAAGTCAGCCACGAATCGCCGGCATTCTTCCGCCCCAACTTCTTCGTCAACACGCCGGACATCCTCACCGAATACCTGCAATACGGCGGCCCCGCGGCATTCCGGGTCCGGGCCGTCCTTGCCTCGACGGCCAGTCCCCTGTGGGGCGTATACGCGGGCTACGAGTTGTACGAGCATGTGGCCCGGCCCGGCGCCGAGGAGTACATCGACAACGAGAAGTTCGAGTACAAGGCCCGCGACTGGAATGCGGCCGCGGAATCGGGCCGTACGCTGGCACCGTATATCACCCGCCTGAACCACCTCCGGCGCGACCATCCGGCCCTGCTGGACCTGCAGAACCTGACGGTCCACGAGAGCACGGACGACGCCACGGTGGTGTACTCCAAGCACAAGACGCTGCCCGACGGATCCAAGGACACCCTCATCGTGGTGGTGAACGTGGATCCGCACGTAACCAGGGAAAGCACCGTAACGCTGGATCTTGCCGCGCTGGAACTGGACCCGCAGGACCTGACGCCGGGAGGCGGCTTCTACGTGGACGACCTCATTTCAGGGGAAAGCTGGGAATGGGGCGAATACAACTACGTACGCCTCGACCCTCACGTGGAGCCGGCCCACATCCTGAGCGTGAGGAGAATGCATTCGTGAGCTTCAATCCGCAAAGTTCCGGCCACTTCACCCCCAAGAACACGTTCGAGCTCAATGCCCCCGGCCTCCAGCATGATCCGCTGTGGTACCGGAAGGCCGTGTTCTACGAAGTACTGGTCAGGGCTTTCGCGGATGCCAACGGCGATGGGTCCGGGGATTTCTCCGGGCTCATCGACCGGCTGGACTATCTTCAGTGGCTGGGCGTTGACTGCCTCTGGCTGCCGCCGTTCTTCCAGTCGCCGCTGCGTGACGGCGGCTATGACATCTCCGACTACAACTCCGTCCTGGACGAGTTCGGCACCATCAGCGATTTCAAGCGCCTGGTCGCCGAAGCGCACGCACGCGGCGTGCGCGTCATCATCGACCTGCCGCTGAACCACACCTCCGACCAACACCCCTGGTTCCAGGAATCCCGCAAGGACCCGGACGGGCCGTTCGGCGACTTCTACGTGTGGAGCGACACCGATGAGAAGTACCAGGATGCCCGCATCATCTTCGTGGACACGGAGGAGTCGAACTGGACGTTCGATCCCATCCGCCGCCAGTTCTTCTGGCACCGGTTCTTCAGCCACCAGCCGGACCTGAACTTCGAAAACCCGAAGGTCATCGAGGCCCTCTTCGACGTGGTCCGGTTTTGGCTGGACCAGGGCATCGACGGGTTCCGGGCCGACGCCATCCCCTACCTTTACGAGGAGGAGGGAACCAACTGCGAGAACCTGCCGGCCACCCACGAGTTCCTCCGGCAGTTGCGGGCCATGGTGGACGAAAGCTACCCGGGCAGGGTGATCATCGCCGAAGCCAACCAGCCGCCCAATGAGGTGGTGGAGTACTTCGGCACCGAGGAGGAACCCGAATGCCACATGGCGTTCCACTTCCCGATCATGCCCCGCCTGTACTACGCCCTCCGGGACCAGAAGGCCGCCCCCATCATAGAGACGATGCGCGACACCCCTGACATCCCGGAAGGTGCGCAATGGGGCACGTTCCTGCGCAACCATGACGAGCTGACGCTCGAAATGGTCACCGCCGACGAACGCGCCGCGATGCTTGGCTGGTACGCCCCCGACCCCCGCATGCGTGCAAACATCGGCATCCGGCGCCGGCTCGCGCCGCTGCTGGACAACTCCCGGGCGGAGATCGAGCTGATCAACGCGCTGCTGCTGTCGCTTCCAGGCAGCCCGTTCCTGTACTACGGGGACGAGATCGGCATGGGCGACAACATCTGGCTTGAAGACCGGGACGCCGTCCGCACGCCCATGCAGTGGAATCCGGACCGGAACGCGGGCTTCTCCAGCGCGGACCCCGGCAAGCTCTACCTGCCGCCCATCCAGTCGCTGGTCTACAACTACAGCATGGCCAATGTGGAAGCGGAGGCCGCCCATTCGGGATCGCTCCTGCGCTGGACCCGGCAGATCCTCAGCGTCCGCAAGAACCACCCGGCCTTCGGGCTTGGCGGGTTCAAGCATGTCGAAGCAGACCACGACGCCGTGCTGGCGTACCTCCGCGAGCTTCCCGGGAACAATCCCGCCGGAGCCGCGGGCGAAAGTGTCCTCTGCGCCTTCAACCTGTCCCAGCACCCCGTCGCCGCCAGGCTGCAGGTCCCCGATTACGCCGGGCGCGGCCTGCGCGACGTCTTCGGCGGCCAGCCGTTCCCCGGCATCAACGAGGACGGCAGCCTGACGCTGACGCTGGGAAGCCACGACTTCTTCTGGCTCCGCGTAAGGTCCGCGGCCTCCAATCCGTCCTCGCCGTACACCCAGGCCATGCCCATCCTGTCGATAGAGAACTGAGATGAACCAGCCGATCCTCACCCCCGCCCTGACCACGCTGCTCAAGGAATGGCTGCCACAGCAGCGATGGTTCCCCGTCAAGAGTCCCGACTTCCAGATGTCCCAGGCAGGCAGCCTGGGCCTGGAAGACCCCACCGGCCACGCGGCGCTGGCAGTCTTCCTGCTGGCCATCACCACGGAAGGGCCCGACGGCGGTACGCGCATCGCGGTGGTCCAGGTCCCCTTGAGCTTCAGGCCGGCGCCCGCCGGCGGCATGGAGCGGGCCCTCGTGGGGGAAGCGGCAGGAACCGACCCGTCCCGTCCGTGGGTCTACGACGCCGTGCATGACCCCGATTTCGTGGGTGCCTGGCTGGAGCTTATCCGGCAGGAGGAAAAGGCCCCCCACGGCAGTGCCACGGGATACCGCGTGGAGGGCCCGTACCGGCTGCCCACGGCCAAGGGCGTGGTGAAGGTCCTCAGCGGCGAGCAGTCCAACAGTTCGGTCATTGTCGACGACGGCGAGTCGGCGGCGATGGTGAAGTTCTTCCGGGTGCTCTCGGACGGCACCAACCCCGAGATCGAAGTGGGGGCGGCGCTGACCAAAGCGGGCACCTCTGAAGTCCCGGCCACCCTTGGCTGGGTGCGGGGCGAGTGGCTGGCCAGGCTGGGCGACGGCCAGGGCACCAAGCCCGTCCAGGGTGAACTCGCGGTGGCCCACGAATTCCTCGTCGGTGGCCGTGACGCCTGGCGGCTGGCAGTGGATGCGGCCCGGTCGGGAACCGACTTCACCGCCGAGGCGAAGGCGCTCGGCGCCGCCACCGCCACCGTGCACCGCAGGCTCGCGGAGACGCTGGGGCAATCAGCCGGGACACAGCCCGGAGCAGCTGTGGGGCAGGCTGTTGCCCAGCGTGTCCGCAGCGCGTGGCAGGAAGCCCGTGCCGCCGTCGGGCCCTACGACGAAGCGCTGGACGCCTTGCTGGACGGCCTCGACTCCGCACCCGCCACCCCCCTCCAGCGGATCCACGGCGACCTCCACCTGGGGCAAATACTCCAGGTCACCGGGCTGACGGGCGACCAGTCCCGCTGGGCCATCCTGGATTTCGAGGGTGAGCCGCTGCGGCCCATCGCTGAGCGGAACGTGCCGGACGTGCCATTGCGCGACGTCGTGGGCATGCTGCGTTCGTTCGACTACGCGGCCGGTGCGGCCCGGCGCGAGCAGGAGGGGGCGCAGGTCCCGGATTCCTGGGTGGACGATTGCGCCGACGCGTTCCTGGCCGGTTATTCCGGGGTCATCCCGGGTACGGTTGACCGGACCTCGTCCCTGTTTGTGGCATTGTGGCTGGACAAGGCGCTGTATGAAGTTGTTTATGAAATGCGTAACAGGCCCGACTGGCTGGCGATCCCGGTGAACGCCGCCAGGCGGATCCTGAGCGGTAACGGCACCGGCGAACAGCCCGGTGCAGCATCGGAAGGTATTGAAATGACAGGCTCAGCACGAACTGACCGCCCGGGGGTACCGCTGCACGTGGATGAAGGCACCCTGGGCAGGATCGCAAACGGCGAACACCATGCCCCCCACTCCGTCCTCGGCGCGCACCTCGATGACTACGGGCATGTCACCGTCCGCACCGTAAAGCACCTCGCTGAAGCAGTCACCGTCGTCACCGCCGCCGGTGAGGTGCCCATGCAGCACGAGGCACACGGCGTCTGGGTCGCAGTCCTGGAACCGCTGCAGCAGGGCCATGTTCCGGATTACCGCCTGTCAGTGACCTACCCGGAGGCGGAGCCCGTCACGGTTGACGAGCCCTACCGCTACCTGCCCACGGTCGGCGAAGTGGACCTGCACCTGATCAGCGAGGGCCGGCACGAGAAACTTTGGGAAGTCCTGGGCGCCCACGTCCAGCACTACAAGTCCTCGATGGGCGATGTGGACGGCGTCTCCTTCGCCGTGTGGGCACCGAACGCGCAGGCAGTCCGGGTCAAGGGCGACTTCAATGCCTGGGACGGCCGCGAACACTCCCTCCGCTCGCTGGGTTCATCCGGCGTCTGGGAAGTCTTCCTGCCCGGCGTTGCGGCGGGGGCGTGCTACAAATTCGAGATCCTGACCCGCGGCGGCTACTGGGTGGAGAAGGCTGATCCGCTGGCCTTCAACACGGAGGTGCCCCCGCTGACCGCATCCCGTGTGGTGGAACGCTCCTACGCGTTCAAGGACGACGAATGGATGGCCGCGCGGGCCAAGCGGGACCCGCACAACTCCGCGATGAGCGTGTACGAGGTGCACCTGGGCTCCTGGCGCCTGGGGCTCGGCTACCGCGAACTCGCCAAGGAACTGGTGGAGTACGTGAAGTGGCTCGGCTTCACCCACGTGGAATTCATGCCCGTAGCGGAGCACCCGTTCGGCGGTTCCTGGGGCTACCAGGTCACGTCCTACTACGCCCCCACCTCGCGGTTCGGGCACCCGGACGAGTTCCGCTACCTGGTGGACACCCTCCACCAGGCCGGAATCGGCGTCCTGCTGGACTGGGTCCCGGCGCACTTCCCCAAGGACTCGTGGGCACTGGCACAGTTCGACGGCGAGGCCCTCTATGAGCACTCAGACCCGGCCCTCGGTGAGCACCCTGACTGGGGCACGCTGATCTTCGACTTCGGACGCACCGAAGTGCGGAACTTCCTGGTGGCGAACGCCCTTTACTGGCTGGACGAATTCCACATCGACGGCCTGCGCGTGGATGCCGTGGCGTCCATGCTCTACCTCGACTATTCGCGCCAGGAGGGGCAGTGGCGGCCCAACCGCTTCGGCGGCAGGGAGAACCTGGAAGCCATTTCCTTCCTCCAGGAAGTCAACGCCACCGTCTACAAGACGCACCCGGGTGCGGTCATGATCGCCGAGGAATCCACTGCCTTCCCCGGCGTCACCGCGCCCACCAGCCACGGCGGACTGGGGTTCGGCCTGAAGTGGAACATGGGCTGGATGCACGACTCCCTCAAGTACGCGTCCGAGGACCCGGTCAACCGCAAGTGGCACCACG
This sequence comes from Arthrobacter sp. C152, assembly GCF_054890965.1. NCBI lineage: Bacteria > Bacillati > Actinomycetota > Actinomycetes > Micrococcales > Micrococcaceae > Arthrobacter > Arthrobacter sp. C152. Next base: position 982 of record NZ_JBTZSU010000053.1, on the reverse strand, counting down.
GCACGGTGACGTTCTCCCTGGTCTACGCCTTCACCGAGAACTTCCTGCTGCCCATCAGCCACGATGAGGTGGTGCACGGCAAGGGCTCCATGCTCCGCAAGATGCCGGGTGACCGCTGGCAGCAGCTGGCAAACCTGCGCGCCTTCCTCGCCTACCAGTGGGCGCACCCGGGCAAGCAGCTCATCTTCATGGGGACCGAGTTCGGCCAGGAAGCCGAATGGTCGGAACAGCACGGCCTGGACTGGTACCTCGCGGACATCCCCGCGCACAAGGGCCTGCAGCTGCTGACCAAGGACCTCAACGAGCTCTACAAGTCCACGCCGGCGCTCTATACCCAGGACAACGTTCCGGCCGGATTCCAGTGGATCAACGGGGGAGATGCGGACCGGAATGTCCTGTCGTTCATCCGCTGGGACGCCGACGGCAACCCGATTGTCTGCGCCATCAACTTCTCGGGAGGCCCCCATGTGGGCTACACGCTGGGGGTGCCCACCGCCGGTGCGTGGACCGAAGTGCTCAACACCGACCACACCACGTACGGCGGCTCCGGCGTGCTCAACGACGGTGGACTGAAGGCCACGGATGAAGGGCAGGACGGCCAGCCGGCAACGCTGACCGTCACGCTTCCGCCATTGGGGGCCTCCTACTTCAAGCCGGGAACGGCGTCAGCCGACTGAGCGGCAGTTGAAGAGCCCGGAATCCGCGTGATTCCGGGCTTTTCGCTTGTCCGGAGCTCGGGTGGGGAAGTGCCCTGTCGGCCCGGGTTGGCCATCCCGGACAAGTGGTGGTAGAGTTTATTTCCGCGCTGATCCACGGAGTCAGACGGAAAACCGAAACCCCAAGCACTACGATGCTGAAGGTCGCGGTTGCCGGTTTGACAAGAGTGAAGTCAGCGGGTAAGTTTGAAAAGTTGCTCCGGAGCGATCTTGAACGTTGGTTTGGGTGGTGCCGGGTGTGTCTGTTGTTTGAGAACTCAATAGTG
>NZ_JBTZSU010000052.1:0-22238 GCF_054890965.1 Arthrobacter sp. C152 | reverse complement strand
TTTTCAAATGAGGCAACGAATCGGACTACGCGGATGTTTTCAATGAGTCAACGCGGTCCCTTGTACACGCAGGTGGCCGGGAATAGCATGGCGGCCATGAGCCAGCTGATGGTGGACCTGATCGTCACTTTGGATGGATGCGCTTCCGGTACAGGGTGGCCGGGGTGGTGGGGCCTGGAGGGGCCGGAGTACCTTGCCTGGCTCCAGCAGGAGGCGGAGAAGAACTACACCTTCCTGCTGGGCGGCAAAACCTACCGCCTGATGTCGGGGATGTCGCAGGAGGCCTCCGCCGGCGGTGCGGAGTTCTCGGCCGATGAGGGTGCGGCCCTGACGGGCCTGGCTGCCGTGCCGAAAATCGTTTTCTCCTCCACGCTCAAGGCGCCGCTGCAGTGGCCGAATTCGGAGCTGGTGGCAGGGGACGCCGTCGAGGCCGTACGGGAGATGAAGCGCACGGCCACCGCGCCCCTGAGCACGATGGGCAGCCTGAGCCTGGGCCGCTCCCTGCTGGCGGCAGGCCTCGTGGACCGGTTCCGGCTCGTGGTCTTTCCCCTGATCACCGGGCGCACCGGCAGTGAGCGGATCTACGACGGGTACCCGGACGTCGCGCTGGAGATGGTGGAGAGCAGGACGTTCGACGGCGGCCTGCAGCTGCTCGAGTACATCCCCCGCGTGATCGACGGTCCGCCGGCCACCGGCGGCAGTAACCCCGGCGCCTAGGAATCCTCTGGCGCCCGGGAATCCTGTGGGGTGCCGCCATCCTGCCTGAGCACCACCACCTCGGTCTGGTAATCCTGTGACGAACGCATGCTGCCGCGGAACCAGCAGACGGCGTCCACCGACGGGTCTCCAGGCGGGACCATCGGCCGAAGGTTGTCCACTTCGGACCCGGCGGTGATTGCCGTCCACGCCCAACCGGCGCCTGCATCCGTTGTCCGGCCGCAGTAGATCTCGTAGTGCGGGGTGGTTTCGCCGGTCAGCGGGCTGACCGGAGTGGAGACGTAGACCCGGTCCAGGTCATGCGGATCCACGGCGCCCAGGCCGGTGTAGTCCTGCTCGTGGGGAAGCAGCGCCGGGCCGGCAGCTGCCAGCGGATGCAGCGCCCACTGTGTGCCGTCATACCGGGCGTACAGCAGCCGGTGGTCATCGACGTCGAGCAGCTGCTCACGCTCCAGGGCCCCGTTGACGTCGTTGGCGCGGCAACTGATGATGGCCGCCAGCTGAGGCCCCTGGCCGCGCAGGTCGACCGTCCAGCCGTGGGTAAGGACGTCGCCGCCGATGCGGGTCCCGGCCCTGAAGACGGTGGTAAGGGTGCTTTGGTCGACGCCGGCCGACCCGATCAGAGGCTTGGCAACGACCCTGCCCTGGGCGTCGTGCAGTGCATCGCGCTGGATGTAGCCGTGGTAGATGCTGTTGTTGAAGTCCCGCGGGTGGTGGTCGGTGGTGATGAGGTCGATCCGGTCGGTGCCGTTGCCGAAGTACCGCGTGTAGCCGTTGACGTAGCCGACCTTGGGACGCGTGAAGAGCTTGCCGCCGAAGCGCCAGATGCCACCGTCGTCCTCCGAAACCATGAGGGTGGGGTCGTCGTTGATGGCGCGGACGAAGTTGTAGACCCGCGCCTCCGCGTCCAGCCGGTGCAGGTTCGAGTAGGTGGCACCCCGGCCGCCGGCCAGTTCCGTCCAGTCGAAGCACTGCTCCGGTCCCCACTCCGATGCGTCGTGCGGGCGGACCGAGATCCGCCACCGTGAGTAGTTGTCCGTCTTGTGTTTGGCATACATGGCCAGGTAGAGGCCGTCCGGCCGGATCAGCAGAGCAGGGGCATCATGGTCGTCCGGCTCCAGCCGGTGGTGCAGGACATGGACCCGGCTCTGGCCCGTGGCCAGGTCCAGGACTGCCACCTCGATGTTGCCGCCGCGACTGCCGCCACCAGGGCCCTGGGGTGCGGCGACCGAGCCCACCAGCAGGGTGTTGGCAACGGGGTCCACCAGGGCGCGTTCGTCCTGGAACCAGCACCAGGCGCCATTGTCGTTGATGGTCATCGGCTCGCCGGGCATGAAGCTCCTGCTTTCGGGTCGGGGCGCCGCCTGTACATGGCGGGCAGTTCCGGAACTGTGGTAGGACCACAGCAGTATTCGCGGCGGACGGAAGGTGAGTCAAGGCTCGCGGGGAAAGGGAAGGAAAATTACTTGAAGCTTGAACTAAAGAGGCGTATCTTTACTTAAACCTTCAACTAACCCAAGCATCGAGGCCTGCCCATGACCGCCGTTGTCCATTCCGCGCCGCTCCCAGCCGCCCGGCCCCCTGCCACAGTCCGCAGCCGGGTCAGCGTGCCGCTCCGCTTCCCCGACGGATACGGCACAGCAGCGGAGGTCATGACGTTCCACGGGCTGCTCGACGGCAAAGAGCATTTGCTCCTGGCGCTCGGCCCCTGGGAGCAGGCGCTGTTGGACGGCCCGGCGCCGTCCCCGCTCGTCAGGCTGCACAGCGAATGCCTGACCGGCGATGTCTTCGGCAGCGAGCGCTGCGACTGCGGACCACAGCTCCGCGAAGCCGTGGAATCCATTGCCGCCGCCGGGGGCTTCCTCCTCTATCTCCGGCAGGAAGGCCGCGGGATTGGCCTGTATCCGAAACTCGACGCGTATGGGCTGCAGGACCTGGGGCTGGACACGTATGACGCCAACCTTGCCCTGGGCCACGGTGAGGACGAACGCGACTACACGGCTGCCGCCCAGATGCTGGAAGCCCTCGGCGCCACCTCGGTCCGGCTGCTCAGCAACAATCCGGACAAAGCCGCGCAGCTGGCGGCCCTGGGCATCGGCATCAACGAAAGAGTTCCCACCGGGGTCCATCTGTCCGCAGCAAACTCCCGGTACCTCGCCGCCAAGCGCGACCGCACCGGACACACGCTGGATCTTGGCACGCACGCCGCGGCCGCAGCGGTGGCCGGCGCCGAAGCTGCGCCCGATCATGCCGGGATGCTCCGCCGCGCTGCAGCCTTGGTGCCCGGGCTGCGGGCCAGGGCCGAAGACACCGAACGGCTCCGCAGGCTGCCCGGGGCCACGGTGCGGGACCTGGAGGACGCCGGAGTCTTCCGCCTGCTGGCTCCGAAACGTGCCGGCGGCTACGGGCTGGGCGCCGGGACCTACGGCGAAGTGATCCGCCGCCTGGCCAGGGGTTGCGCGTCCACCGCCTGGACCGCCGGGCACCTGGCCGAACATGCCTGGATGCTGGCCCGGTGGCCCCGCGAAGTACAGGACGAGGTTTTCGCCGGCGGGCGGATGCCACTCGCCGCCGCCACGAGCGCCCCCGTCGGCACGGCACGGAAGGTCGACGGCGGTTTCGCCATATCGGGGCACTGGAGCTTCGCTTCCGGCATCATGCACTCCCAGTGGGCGCTGCTGGCCGTCCAGCACGACGGCGGCCGGCTGCAGGCGCTCGTTCCGCTGGCCCAGCTGCAACTCCTCGACGCCTGGCACACCGACGGCCTGCGGGGCACCGGCAGCAACGACCTGCGGGCGGACGGGCTCTTCGTCCCCGGCTACCGGGTCATGGACTGGGCGGAGCTCAGCGGCTCCGGCAATCCGGGAAGCCTGCTCCACCCGGAACCGCTGATCCACGCGCCCATGGACGTCCTGCTGAACCTCGTGGCCCCGGCCGTGGCGCTCGGCTCGGCGGAGTACGCCCTGGAGCTGTTCCGGGAACAGCTGCTGGCGCAAAGGATCAAGAACGGGGCTGAAATCCGGCAGGCGGATTCAGCCTTGGCGCAGGCGCGGTATGCCAGGGCGTTCGGGCAGGCCGCCACCGCCCGGCTGCACTGGGAGGCGGCCCTGGCCCTGCTGGCGGACGGAGTCCGGCCTGGCCCCGGGCTGAAGGCGGACCAGCGCGCAGCCTTCCGGCTCTCGCTCGCCCTCAGCGCCGAGGCATCGCAGGACGTTGTCCGGCTGGCCGTGGCCGGTTCGGGCGGCAGCGTCCACCGGCTGTCGCACCCGCTCCAGCGCGTCCAGCGGGACGTGGGCGTCCTGCTGAACCACCCCACCCTGGGCCTTGACCCGATCCTGGAGCAGGCCGGCCGGGGGCTGCTTGGCCTGGGCGTGACGGCCCCATCGTTCCAGATACCCGCCGGACAGGCCCGCCGCGGCTGACCTTCGGGCCATTTCCGTGTCAGGATCAGGTATGCCCCAGCGCCTGATGCTGCTCGACACCGCCTCGCTGTACTTCCGCGCCTTCTACGGGTTGCCGGACACCATCCGGCGCCCCGACGGCACGCCGGTCAACGCCGTCCGCGGCCTGCTCGACATGATCGCCCGGCTCACCACCGACTACCGGGCCACGGACCTGGTGGCGTGCTGGGACGATGACTGGCGGCCGAAGTGGCGGGTGGACCTGCTCCCCACCTACAAGGCGCACCGGGTGGCCCGGGCGGTACCGGACGGCCCGGACGTCGAGGTGGTGCCCGATGGCCTGGAGGCACAGCTGCCGCTGATCCGGCAGGTGCTGGAGCTCGCCGGGATAGCCATCGTTGGCGCCGCAGGATATGAGGCCGACGACGTGGTGGGTACCTACGCCAGCACCGCGGCGGTTCCGGTGGATGTGGTCACCGGCGACCGCGACCTTTTCCAGGTGTGCGACGACGAACGCCGGGTCCGGGTGATCTACACCGCCCGGGGGATGAAGAACCTGGAAGTCATTACCGAAGAGTCGGTGGTGGCAAGGTACCGGGTCCTGCCCCAGCAGTACGCGGACTTTGCCACCCTGCGCGGCGACGCGTCCGATGGCCTCCCCGGGGTGGCGGGAATCGGCGAGAAGACCGCGGCGTCGCTGCTGCTGAAGCACGGCACCCTCGAGGCCCTCCTGGCCGCCGCCGGCGTGCCCGGCGGCGGCGTCTCCGGACCTGTCCGGGCCAGGCTCTCTGCTGCCGCCACGTACCTCGAAGCAGCCCCCGCCGTCGTCCGCCTGGTCCGCACGCTTGAACTGCCCACGCTGGCCGAGGCCGGCGCGCGCCTGCAGCCGGTGACCGGTGACCGGCGCTCGCAGCTCGAACAGCTGGCCACCGACTGGAACCTTGGCGGATCGGTCCGCCGGGTCCTTGCCGCGCTGGACCTGCAGGGCGCGCCGGACCCGCAGGAGTAGCCGCGTTGCGGCTTGTTGCAGCGGGAGGGGCCTCTTCATGACGAAAAACGGCCCCCGGACCCGGGGTAAATGTCGCCCTGTTGACGCGCGTGACAATGCGTTGCGGCGCGCGTCCGCCCATGTCAGGCCGCTTGAACAGGCTGGAAGGACGGTGGTTTGGTGGGGTGACGATCCAGATGAGAGGCCACTTGCATGACAGTCACTTCAGATCTCGCTCCCCGCCGGCTTCGCGACATTTTCGGGACCTTTGCCACCGGCCTGACGGTTATCACCAGTACCACCCCCGATGGGCCTGCGGGCTTTACCTGCCAGTCCTTTGCCTCCCTTTCGCTGGAGCCGGCCCTGGTCACGTTCAGCCCGGCCCGCACGTCCACCACCTGGCCGGCGCTCAGGCAGGCCGGTTCCTTCACCGTGAACATCCTCCCGGCGGAACACCGCCACCTCGCCGGACAGTTCGCGCGGTCGGGCACGGCCAAATTCGCCGGCGTGGGCCACGCCGAATCGCCGCTGGGCAACCCCGTTTTGGATGACGCCCTGGCCTGGATCGACTGCGAACTCCATGCAGAATACGACGGCGGTGACCACACCATCGTGGTGGCGGCGGTCCGGCACCTCGATGCACGGCAGGATGCGCAGCCGCTGCTGTTCTTCAAGGGCCGCTACGCCGGCATCTCAGCGGCGGAACGCCTGCTGGAAGCCGCCGGCTGACGGGCCCGAAGAGGGCAAGGGCCGTTCGCTCCCCGATCCTTCAGGCGCCCGGCCTGGTTCCGCACCTTGCGCCACAACCATCAGGTAGTAAGCTTGCTGAGCATTACTACTAAGCGTGCTGATGAGTTTGGACGACGGGAGCAGGAGCCATGGGCGCAATACTCGGAACGGCCCTTTCGCTGACGCTGACGATAAGCGGCGCGGCAGTGGCCGCGGGGAGCGGCCCGGCCGCCGCCGGAAACCATCTGGCCGGCCATGTGCTCCTGGGCGTGGGAATCGGCCTGCTGGCCGCCACCGCACTCCGACTCGCTGCGCGCCTCCTCATCGATTGGGCTGTTGCCCGCACGCCGGAGCCCGCGGGGCAGCCCTCCCGCGCTGACGAAGCCGTGGTGACCCTCCTTCCTGCCCGCCCAGCGCCGGTGGCCCCGCTGCGGGGCAGGCATGCGGCCTAGGGCGGGCCGGGCTAAGGCGCGGGAAGCCGCGGTGGCCGGCCCGGCTGCTCCGTTGGCCCACCGGCACCCGGCCATCCGCGCGGCCATCCTCGTCTGCATGGCCGCCGTCGCGGCGGCGCTGGTGGCGGGCGCAGCAACCATCCGCCCGCCGGACGCGGACGCACCTACCCTGCGCGGCTTCCAGGTGCGCGTGCTGAGCATCAGCCAGGCAGTTGCTGAGGACCGGACGGACGGCGCCCTGGCAGCTGTCCAGGCCCTCGAAAAGGACCTCGACGACGCCGCAGCCGGCGGACGCCTTTCAGCCGCCCGCTACCGTGGAATCGAGGCCGCGCTGGAGGCAGTCCGGGCGGACCTCGCCAGCCGGGTCGCGGCAGCAGGTACGGCGGCACCGGATGCCGGGGACCCCGGACCGGCCATGGCCGGAAGCGGTGCGCGACAGCAGGAGCCCGCACCCCAGGACGCAGCTGTTCCTGCCGCCGCGCCCGCCATGGAGCCGCGCGGCCCGGCCCCTGGCCCGTCGCTGCCGGACAAGGCCAAGGAAGCCAAGGGCAAGGACAAGGGCAGGCCCTGACGCAGGCCCCCGTACGCCGCATCCCGCTGCGGCCCGGGAGAATGGACGGATGACTTCTCCTGCCGCGCACGACCCCTTCAACCTGGAAGCCATCGGCAGCGGCCTGGCGTTCGCCGGTTCCCTGCCCGCCCTCGCCGCTGCCCTGCAGGGCGGCATGCTGCCGGGCGCCGCAGTAGTCCAGGCCCCGCCGGGCACCGGCAAGACCACCCTGGTTCCACCGCTGCTCGCCAACCTTTTCGGCGGAGCGGGCAGGATCGTCGTCACCCAGCCCCGGCGCGTCGCGGCCCGTGCCGCCGCCCGGCGCCTGTCTACCCTGGACGGCAGCGGGCCCGCAGGCCGGGTGGGCTACACGGTCCGCGGGGAACGCCACACCGGAACGGGAACCCGCGTCGAATTCGTCACGCCGGGCATCCTGCTGCACCGCCTGCTGGCAGACCCCGGCCTGGACGGGACAGCCGCCGTCGTGCTCGACGAAGTGCACGAACGCGGCCTGGAAACCGACCTCCTGCTCGGCATGCTCGCCGAAGTCCGGCAACTGCGCGGCGACCTTGCCGTTGCCGCCATGTCCGCCACCCTGGACGCGCCCACGTTCGCCGCCCTGCTGGGTGATCCCGACGGCGGGGCGCCGGCACCCATCGTCGACTGCCCTTCGGTGCTTCACCCGCTGGAGGTGTCATGGCGTCCGGCGCCCGGGCTCCGGCTGGATGACCGGGGCGTGGCGCCGTCGTTCCTTGACCACGTGGCCGGCACCGCCGCCGAAGCCCACGCCGCAGCCCTCCGCGCGGAGCCCGGCACTGACGCGCTGGTCTTCGTGCCCGGCGCCCGGGAGGTCCGCCAGGTTGCCACAGCGCTGCGTTCGCGTATGGGCCCTGGCGTCGACGTCCTGGAACTGCATGGCCAGGTGGCGGCAGCCGAACAGGACCAGGCGGTCTCCGGCCGCCGTCCCGGCGGCCCTCCGCGGATCATCGTGTCAACGGACCTTGCCGAGTCCTCGCTGACGGTGCCCGGCGTCCGGCTGGTCATTGATTCCGGGCTGACCCGGGAGCCGCGCCGCGACGCCGCCCGCGGAATGACGGGACTGGTCACGGTGTCCTGCTCCCGGGCGTCCGCGGACCAGCGCGCCGGCCGAGCCGCACGGCAGGCCCCCGGACAGGCCATCAGGTGCTACAGCCAGCAGGCCTACGGGGCGGCTCCGGCCCACGTGACCCCGGAAATCAACGTCGCCGACCTCACCGGGGCCGCGCTGGCCCTCGCCTGCTGGGGAGCGCCTGGCGGCGAAGGCCTTGCACTGCCGGACACCCCGCCCCGCCGGACCATGGCCGACGCCATCGAGGTCCTCCGCGAGCTGGGCGCCGTCACTGACGAGGGCCACGCAACCCCGGCCGGCCGGGTCCTCGCCGCCATACCGGCCGACCCGCGGCTTGCCCGGGCACTGCTCGACGGCGCGGAATCCGTGGGAGGGGAACTGGCCGCCGACGTTGTGGCAGCACTTTCCGGCGACCACCGGGCACCGGGGGCCGACCTGCCCCGCCTCCTGGACCAGTTGCGGGCGGACCGGGGGCCCGCCGGCTCGCGCTGGGCCACGGAATCAAGGCGCCTTGCCGCTCTCACCCGGCGGCAGGGCGCCGGCCCCGTCACCCCGGCGCCGCCGCGAGGCCCGGAATTGGTGGGAACCGTCGTCGCCCTGGCCTATCCGGACCGGGTGGCACGCAGGATGCCCGGCGAACGCGAACAGTACCTGCTGTCCTCCGGGACCCGTGCCGGGCTGCCCGCAGGCAGTACCCTGGCCGGGCACGAATGGCTGGCCGTCGCCGAAGTGTCGCGGGCCGGCGGACGGGACGCGGCTGGAACGGGGGCCGTCATCCGGGCGGCGGCGCCCCTGGCGGAGGGCATGGCGGCAACCGCCGCGTCACACCTGCTGGCTGAGGGGGTGGAAGCGCAGTTCACTGACGGCCGAGTTACCGCGCGGAGGATCAAGCGGCTCGGCGGCATCGTGCTTTCCGCCACGCCGGTCCGCCCCACCCCGGACCAGGGCCGGGCCGCCGTGGCCGGCGCGCTGCACTCGGCCGGCCTTGGGGCGCTGTCCTGGTCGACGGCGGCGGCCGGCCTCCGCCGCAGGCTCGGGTTCCTGCACCGCGAGCTGGGGGAACCGTGGCCGGACGTCTCCGATCCCGCGCTGCTGGCACGGCTGGACGAGTGGCTTGGACCCGAGCTGGAGCAGCTGGCCGGGGGAGCGGCGGTCGGCTCGATCGATCTCGCCGAGCCGCTCCGCCGCCTCCTGCCGTGGCCCGAGGCCGCCCGGCTCGACCAGTTGGCGCCCGAATGGCTTGAGGTGCCCAGCGGCTCACGCGTCCGGATCGAGTACCCGGACCTTTCCGACGACGCCGGCGCACCCGTCGTGGCCGTCAAGCTGCAGGAGTGCTTCGGGCTTGCCGAGTCCCCGCGGCTCGTGGAGGGACGCGTTCCGGTGCTGTTCCATCTGTTGTCCCCGGCGCGCCGGCCGCTGGCCGTGACCGGCGACCTCACATCCTTCTGGTCCGGCCCGTACGCCCAGGTGCGGGCGGAGATGCGGGGCCGCTATCCCAAGCATCCGTGGCCCGAGGACCCGTGGTCCGCACCGGCCACCGCACGGGCCAAGCCGCGGAAATAGCGCAGGTTCCCCGGCCTGTCCCGCCTTTGGGACGGGCTCGTGAAAACTCCGATACACAACCGAAACCTTGCGTCGACCTGTTGAAACAAGTCCTGTCTAGGCTCTTTCCTACGTGGACGGCGTTGTCCATACACCACCTGGAAAGGACAGACCGATGTTTCTCTTCAACACCCTGAACCTGCTGCTCGACGGCCGCCGTGCCGAGGAATGGCGCGCGCACGAAGACACCGCCCGTGAGGGTTTCCCGGCCGGGCAGCTCACGTCCTCCGCGTGGGAGGGCTGGTGGCACGAGGACGCTGCGTAGCGGCGCGGCCCGCCCCGGCGTGCAGCCCAACAGCCGGTGGGCATCAGTGCAGCAGCCCGGTTTCCGCCATAAGCTCGGTGAGCCACGGCCGGTGCTCACGGTGGAACGTGATGCCCTCCGGCAGGCCCTGGACGGTGGCTTCGGAACCGACGACGTCGATGGTCATCCGGCTCCCGGCGATCGGAGCGTTGGTCAGGTGCACGTCACCGTAGGACTCCGGCAGCACCGGGTCCATCCAGAACCCGCCGCGGGACACATGTGCGTCATAACGCATGAGGCTGGTGATCAGCATGATCGGCGTGGTCGCGGCCCAGGCCTGGGGGGAGCACGCGGTGGGGTACGGGACCGGCTCGGTGACCTGCTCCCTGCTGAAGCCGCAGAAGAGCTCCGGCAGCCGGCCGTTGGAGTAGTCGGCGGCCTCCAGCAAGGCGGTGGAGATGCGCTGCGCCTCTTCGACGAAGCCGTACCGCAGCAGGCCCGCGGCAATGATGGCGTTGTCGTGGGGCCACACGGATCCGTTGTGGTAGCTGGCCGGGTTGTAGGCGCCCATGTCGGTGCCGAGGGTCCTGACACCCCATCCGCTGAACATCTCCGGCGACATCAGCCGTTCCGCCACGGCGGGAACCTTGTCGTCGTCGACGATTCCGTGCCACAGGCACTGACCCATGTTGGAGGCGCAGGCATCCACGGGCCTCTTGTCGCGGTCCAGGGCGACCGCGAAGTAGCCGCGCTCCGGCAGCCAGAACTGCTCGTTGAACTTTTTCTTCAGCCGGGCCGCCTCGTCGGTCAGCTTCGCCGCCAGCGGTGCGTCGCCGGCGTCGTAGGCCATCCACGCCCGGGACAGCAGCGCGCTGTAGACCAGGGCCTGCACCTCGCACAGCGCGATCGGCGCTTTGGCGATGGTGCCGTCGGCGAAATTGATCCCGTCCCATGAATCCTTCCAGCCCTGGTTGATCAGGCCCTGGTCGTTGAGGCGGGAGTATTCGACGAACCCGTCGCCGTCCTTGTCGCCGAACTCCCGGACCCAGTCCAGGGCCCGGTCCGCGTTGGGGAGCAGCGCCGCGATGGTGTCCTTGGCGAACCCCCAGCGGCTGACCGACCCGAGGCCCATGACGAACTGCGGGGTGGCGTCCACGCTGCCGTAGTAGACCGACTTGCCGCCCAGTGCGAGTCCGCTGGAGACCCCAAGGCGCACTTCGTGCAGGATCTTGCCGGGTTCCTCTTCGCTCATCGGATCCACCACTTTGCCCTGCCGGTCGGCCAGCGTCTGCAGCGTGCCCAACGCAAGGGAAGGATCCACGGGGAGCGCCATTTCCGATGCCCAGAGCGAGTCGCGGCCGAACAGGGTCATGAACCACGGCGCGCCCGCCGCCACCACGATGCGTTCCGGATGGGCGGGGTCCTGGATCCGGAGGGCGCCCAGGTCGTCGTAGCTGCGCCGCAGCGTCCTTTCGATGGACCGGTTGCCCATGTGCAGTTTGGGGATCTTGGCCACCCATTCCTTCCGGCGCTGGTCGCTGGGGGAGATGTCGGGTGCTGCGGGGTGGCGGTGCGTCGGGTGGGGGACCGGTTCGGTGCCGCTGGCCGGAACCACGCTCAGCTGCGTGCTCCATTGGCCGTGCGCCGGGACCAGCGCCTGGTAGGTCAGGACGTCGGGGTTGGAGACGGCGCCCTCACCGTGCACGATGACCCGCTTGAGGACGTCGTGCCAGACCGCGCTGATGGTCAGCGAGTCGCCGTCGTGATGGCGCGATTCCTGCCAGGTTCTTTGGACCCGGGCCTCCTTCACCTCGAAAAGGTCGGCGAAATCCGCTTCAGCCCTGACGGACACCGTGCACTCGGCGGCCTCGGACGAATAGTTCCGGATGGTGATCGCCTCCATGATCCCGGACGCCACCTCCCGCAGGCGCTCCACCACCAAGGGGCTGTCCGCGTAGCCGTCCGAGCGGGGAACCCGGCCGATGAACAGGGCCCGGTAGGGCTCCTTCACCTCGGCGGCCAGCGGCTCCAGGGGCATGCCGTTGATCCTCAGGTCCCAGCGGGAGAGGATGCGGGTATCTTCATGGAAAGCGCCGTGCGGCTGTTCGGGGTGGATGTCCCCGTTGGCCAGGGAGATGCAGAAGCACGACCCCTCAACCAAGGTGATGTTTCCGGCGCCGACGGGTCCGGCAGCAGTGTCAGCATTCCATCCAGCCATCCCCGCTCCTCCACCCGTAGATGATGCCGCGGGCGGCGGGTCCAGGCTGAGGGAGGCGCCGCCGTACCCCACGCACTAACGCTACGCCTTCGGCCACCATCCTGTAAGGGTGCCGGCGCCGCCCTTACGGCTACGGGGCGGCAGGCGCCGCCCTCGCGCGGGTCAGCGGCCCGGGGTGCACCTAGCTTCAATGAAACGCGCCACTGTCCCGGCGAGCGAGGCGCCGGTTTCCTCCGCAGGCCGCTTCGGCCCTGCCACCGCAAAGGAATGGTCACCGCCTTGCACCCACTCCAGCACCGCCGAAGGACCTATCCGGGCTACGACGCCGGCAAGGATGTCCGGCGTGGCAAAGGTGTCCCGGGTTCCCTGCAGGAACAGCATGGGCGTGGTGATCCCGTACAGGTGTTCGTCCCGGAGCTTCTCCGGTCTTCCCGGCGGGTGAAGGGGATAGCCGAGGTAGACGAGGCCGGCAGCTTCCATCCCTTCGGCAACGGCCATGGACGCCATCCTGCCGCCAAAGGACTTGCCGGCCGCGCACAGCGGGCCGGTGTCCCCGTGGGCGGCGGCCCGGGCCGCCGCCGTAGCCATCACCGCGCGCCACGTGGCGACGGCCAGCGGCGGCCGGTCGGGAAATTTGCGGCCCGCCTCCCGGTAGGGAAAGTTGAACCGGAGCGTGGCCACGCCCAGGTCATTCAGGGCGCCGGTGAAACCCCGCATGAACGGGTGCTCCATGCCGGCCCCCGCCCCGTGGGCGAGCACGACGGTGGCGGTGGGCGCGTCCGGGCGGGCGTACACGGCGGACACGGCGGTGTCGCCGACGGGGATGGACAGCTGCTGGTCGGATGCGGGCATGGGTCAATCATGCCCGAGCGCCGGGCCTTTCCCCGCCCGGGCCCGGGGCGGGGTGTACGTTGTCCCCATGGCGAGCGAACAGACCATTATCACCGTCCAGGGTCCCAACGGGCCGCGGGAAATGCGCATCTCCAGCCCCAACAGGGTCCTCTGGCCGGATCTCGGCCTCACCAAGCTGGACCTGGTGAACTACATCTGCGCGGTGGGGGAGGCGTTCATCGCCGCCAACGGGGACCGCCCCGTGTCGCTCCAGCGGTACCCGGGCAACATCGACGGCGAGATGTTCTTCTCCAAGAACCCGCCCAAGGGCACGCCGGATTTCATCCGCTCCGTCAAAGTGGTGTACCCGAGCGCACGGTCCCACGCGCAGCTTGTCCTGGATGAGCCGGCCGCCGCGGTCTGGGCCGTCCAGATGAATACCGTAGTGTTCCATCCCTGGCCGTCGCGGGCCGGAAATACCGACAACCCGGACCAGCTCCGCATCGACCTCGACCCCCAGCCGGGCACCGATTTCGCCGATGCGGTCCCGGCCGCCCTCGTCCTGAAGGACGTGCTGGCCGAGGCGGGCCTGGGCTGCTTCATCAAGACCTCCGGAAACCGTGGCCTGCACGTCTACGCGCCCATCGAGCCAACCCGGGAATTCCTGGACGTCCGGCACGCCGTCATCGCCGCGGCGCGGGAAGTGGAACGCCGGATCCCGGACCAGGTGACCACGGCCTGGTGGAAGGAGGAGCGGGGCCGGCGCGTGTTCCTGGACTTCAACCAGGCCAACCGGGACCGCACCATCGCCGGGGCGTACAGCCCGCGGGCCCTTCCGCACGCACCGGTCTCCTGTCCCATCACCTGGGATGAACTGGAGCAGGCGGATCCCAGGAACTTCACCATCCTGACCGTGCCCGACCGGCTCAAGACGGTGGGAGACCCCTGGGCCGGCTTCGGCGCCAGCCCCGGCACCATCGACACGCTCCTGCAGTGGTGGGACCGGGACTGCAAGGCAGGCCTGGGTGAACTGCCTTTCCCGCCGGACTACCCGAAGATGCCGGGTGAGCCGCCGCGGGTCCAGCCAAGCCGGGCGCGTAAGCAGGACTGAGCCGCACACCCCGAAGCGGGGCACATCGGCACGGACACGCCGGCCGCCGTCGTCATGTACGACCTCGGCCGGCGGCAAAGTGCCCCGGGACGGCTTACTCGAACCGGGATGGATCGCCCATCCCGCGCCGGACAACCTCGGCCACACCGCTGGAGAAGTCCACCACCGTGGTGGGCTCGGCCCCACAGTCACCTGCGTCGATCACGGCGTCCACCTGGTGGTCCAGGCGCTCTTTGATGTCCCAGCCGACCGTCATCGGTTCCTCTTCGTCCGGCAGCAGCAGCGTGCTGGACAGCAGCGGTTCACCCAGCTCGGCCAGCAGCGCCTGGACCACCCGGTTGTCCGGAATGCGCACCCCGACCGTCTTCTTCTTCGGGTGCAGCAGGCGTTTGGGAACCTCCCTCGTGGCCGGAAGGATGAAGGTGTAGCTGCCGGGGGTGACGGCCTTGATGCTGCGGAACACGTCATTGCCGATGTTCACGAACTGTCCCAGCTGCGCGAAGTCCCGGCAGACCAGCGTGAAGTGGTGCTTGTCGTCCAGGTGCCGGATGCTCCGGATCCGGTCCAGGGCGTCCTTGTTGCCCATCTGCGCCCCCAGGGCGTAGCAGGAGTCCGTGGGGTAGGCGATCAGGCCGCCGTCGCGGATGATCTTCACTGCCTGCGCAATGGCGCGCGGCTGGGGGTCCTGTGGATGAACGTCAAAGTATCTGGCCATGCCCCCGAGCCTACGTTCCCGCGGGCTCCGCTGCATCAGGGCTGGCCGGGGGAGTTTCCCCCTACCGGTGCCCGGAGGCATGGGGCAGTATGTTGTCTGCCGATGTTCCCAGCCACGTGAAGGAGATCCATCATGCCGACCATCCTTAACCCCTACCTGAGCTTCCGGGACAACGCCCGGGAGGCGATGAACTTCTACCAGTCCGTCTTCGGTGGCGAACTGACCATGAGCACCTTCGGTGACTTCCAGGCCAGCGAAGACCCGGCTGAAGCCGAAAAGATCATGCACGGCATGCTGACCACCACCAAGGGCCTGGTGCTCATGGGGGCGGACACCCCGAACAGCATGGAGTACCACTCTGGCTCTTCGATCTCCGTCTCGCTCAGCGGCGATGACGAAGTGGAGCTGCGCGGGTACTACGAAAAACTCAGCGGCGACGGCGGAACGGTGACCGTCCCCATGGAAAAGGCGCCGTGGGGTGACATTTTCGGCATGTGCACCGACCGCTTCGGCGTCGCCTGGCTGGTCAACGTCAACGGCGGGCAGGCGGCAACGGGCGCACCCTGACAGTTGGATGGTACGGCCAATGACCGGCAGTCCGCCTGCTGTGGCCGTACCATCCGGCGAACCTGCTCCGCCGCCTTGAGACCGCCCCCGCGGACTGCGAGGATGGAAGGGTGAGGTCGCTCCTGGAGTTCCTTTCAGACAAATGGTGGCTGGTGTTTCCGCTGAGTGCGTTTGCCGGCCGCTGGGCACACGGCTGGCGCCGCGCCGGCGTGCGCCGCTACCGGCGCAGGGTTGAACTGTATAAGCCCGAAAACGAAGCCCCGGAGGCGCAGAAGGCTTCCGCTGCCGGGGTGCAGTCCGTGATGGCCACCCACGACGCCACGAACCGCCGCTGGCTCGAGTATGAGCTCGACGTCGGCAAGCTCATCGACTTTCCGATGATGACGGACGTGCGCGAACCCCTGACGGTTGCGTTCCTGCGCGCCAAACGGGAAGCGGACGGACTGCGGCCGGCCTCGCCCGCGGACGTGGAGCCGGGGCCCGCCCTGGAGGCCTACCGGCAGGCGGTGAACAACTTCGCCGTGGCCCTCGACGTGGCGGAGCGGGAGGCCCGGCGCATCAGGGACAGCAAATTCAGCGGCCCCGAACGCCAGCGGCTGGCCACCGCCCGGAAACTGCTGATGATCGCGGAGAACGGGGCTGCCACCGCCGCGGAACGCCAGGCCGCCTACAAGAGGGCCCGCCGCGAGCTGGACGGCCTCATCGTCCTGCCGGACGTCACCGTCGCGGTGCTGGAGCAGAAAATCGCACATCAGCTGGACACCGGCCCCCGGCCCCCGCAGCTGCACCAGGGCTGAAACGGCCCGCGCTGCGTGGAACGCACGCTCTATCTCGACGTCGACGGCGTCATCTGCCCCTTCGGCCCCACGGGAGCCACCGGCTGGGGTTCAGCCTGGCAGCAGGCTGACGCCGGATTGCTGCCGGTCGCGTTCGCTGCCGAACTCGTTGCGGGATTGAACTCCCTTGCCCGTACGCCCGGACTGCGCTGCGTCTGGCTGACCAGCTGGGAGGAACTCGCGCCCCAATACCTGTGCCCCGCCGTCGGCCTGGACGGCAGCCGCTGGCCGTACCTGACCGCGGGCGGCAGCGCAGGCGGCAACGGCTGGTGGAAGCTCTCCGCCATCCAGGAGGACGTCGAGGAAACCCGGCCCGGCACCGTGGCCTGGATCGATGACCAGTTGGCGTTCGAAGCCGAAGCCCAGCACTGGGCCGGTTTCCTGGGGCGGCGCATCCTGACGGTGTCACCGGATCCGCGGCGCGGGATTTCACCCGCCGAACTGGCCCGCGTACGGGCCTTCCTGTCCAGGCCGGTGTTTTGACCTCATGCCCCGGACGCGTACGATCGATAAGGTTTCCCGCCGGTCGGCCACCGCCGCAAGACATTCCGCTGCAAACAGTTGGTGAATTATGCTGTGCACGGCAGCCTGGTAGGAGAAACTGCTGAACGTCGACTCTGCAGATTGGGCAACAGGTGGATATCACCTTCATGGTGGCGCTGGTCATCGCACTGGCACTATTTTTCGACTTCACGAACGGCTTCCACGACACCGCCAACGCCATGGCCACGCCCATCGCGACAGGTGCCATCAAGCCCAGGACGGCAGTGGCACTGGCCGCCGTCCTGAACCTCGTGGGCGCCTTCCTGTCCACCGAAGTGGCCAAGACCGTGTCCGGCGGCATCATCCGCGAAGGCTCCGGCGGTGTGCAAATCACCCCGGAGATCATCTTCGCCGGCCTGATGGGCGCCGTCCTGTGGAACATGATCACCTGGCTGAAGGGCCTCCCCTCCAGCTCGTCCCACGCCCTCTTCGGCGGCCTGATCGGCGCGGCGGTGGTAGGTGCCGGATTCAGCTCCGTGAACCTCGAAAGCCTGCTCCAGAAGGTCATCCTCCCCGCCGTCTTCGCACCGGTGATCGCAGGCCTCGCCGCCTATGTCTGCACGCGCCTGGCGTACGCCCTGACGGCGCGCCACGATCCGGAGACGGGCAGCAAGCTGACGCAGAAGCGCGGCGGCTTCCGCACCGGGCAGATCTTCACCTCCAGCCTTGTGGCGCTGGCGCACGGAACCAATGACGCACAGAAGACAATGGGCATCATCACGCTGGTGCTGATCGCCGCCGGCAGCCAGGCCCCCGGTTCCGGTCCCCAGCTCTGGGTCATCACCGCCTGCGCGCTGGCCATCGCCATCGGAACCTACGCCGGCGGCTGGCGCATCATCCGCACCATGGGATCGGGCCTGACCGAGGTCAAGCCCGCCCAGGGCTTCGCCGCCGAGACCAGCACCGCGTCCGCGATCCTCGCGTCCTCACACCTTGGCTTCGCCCTGTCCACGACGCAGGTGGCCTCCGGGTCCGTCATCGGCTCGGGCATGGGACGCCGCGGCACCACCGTCCGCTGGGGCATGGTGGGCAAGATCGCGCTTGGCTGGCTGTTCACCCTGCCGGCAGCGGCGATCGTCGGCGCCCTGACGGCGCTGCTGGTGAAGACCGGGGTCGTGGGCGTACTCATCGCCGCCATCGCCGGCAGCGGGGCCGTGCTCTTCATGTTCTTCTACTCGCGCAAGTCCGAAGTGAGCCACCAGAACGCCGTCGAGGTCGAAGAGGCCGGCCAGGCCGTCCGCTTCGCCAAGAAGAAGGCCATGGCGCGTGCGCGTGCCAAGGCCAAAGCAAAAGCCAAGGCGGAGGCGGAAGCCGCTGCCAACAACCCCCAGGCCGCCGATGCCCCCCGGGCCGCCGCCACCAACCCCAAGGAGAGTCAGCGATGAAGTGGTTGGAACTCCTGACAGTTGGCGGCGCCACGCTGGTGGCCGCCGCCGTCGTGGTGACCCTCTACTCGCTCGGCGTGCGGCTGACCGCCATCGCCGGCGACGCGGACCAGCCCTCACCCGGCACCAAACGCGGCCTCGCCTACCTCTGCTTCGGCCTCTGCGGGCTCGCGGTCCTCTTCGGGCTGTACCTGATCATCCCCTACTTCTCCAAGTAAGCCCCTGCTCCTCCCAGCCCGGTGCCGGGCGGCACCACACTGGCTCTGGGCAGCGCGGGTGCCCTTGGCTAGGCTGGGCGGATGACGCGTATCCAGTACTTCGTTGCCGCGTCCCTTGACGGCTTCATTGCCACACCCACGGACGACCTTGGCTGGCTCCTGCAGTTTGACGGTTTCGACGGCGGAGCCGAGAGCTACAACGACTTCCTCGCCGGAGTGGGCTGCATTGTCATGGGCGGAGAGACCTACGCGTGGCTCATGCGCCACGAACCCGGCAGGTGGCCGTACCTGGGCACGCCCTGCAATGTCTTCACCCGGCACGAACACCACGCACCCGACGGCGCCGACATCACCTTTGTCCGCGGGGACGTGCGCGAGTTCGTCGGCGACCTTCGCCGGGACGCCCAGGGCAGGAACATCTGGCTGGTGGGCGGCGGGAACCTTGCCGCACAGTTCGCCGACGCCGGCCTGCTCGACGAGGTCATCCTCTCGGTGATCCCCGTGGTGCTGGGGGACGGCAAGCGCCTGCTGCCGTTGAAGGGCCCGACGGCGCCGCTTGAGCTGATTGCCTCCCGCGCCCTGGGCAGGGGCGTGGTGGAGCTGCGGTACCTGCTGCCCGGAAGCCCCGCCGCGGCGGATTGACAGGTGCTGCCGGTTTAGCGGTCGTCCCTGATCATGTTCGTGATCCGGGCGGTGGACAGCCGCCGGCCTTTCGCATCGGTCATGACGATCTCATGGGTGGCCAGCGTCCGGCCAAGATGGACCGCCGTGCAGGTACCCGTCACCAGGCCACTGCTGATGGACCGGTGGTGGGTGGCGTTCACCTCGATGCCCACCGCGTGGCGGCCAGGGCCCGCATGCATCCCGGCGGCAAAGGACCCGAGCGTCTCGGCCAGCACCACGTGCGCGCCCCCATGCAGGATTCCCGCCACCTGGGTGTTGCCTTCCACGGGCATGGTGGCCACGCTCCGTTCGGGACCCATCTCGAGGAAATGGATCCCCATCTTCACAACGAGGGCGCCGATGCCGAACCGGCCCAGCCAGCCATGAAGATGGTCCGGAATTCCGGCGGCTGCCAGCTCTTCGGCGAAAGCGCCCGGCGTGAAATTGTCACTCATGCCAACTAGGCTGGCACCTGTGAGTGAAACAACCAAACCGGCCCCTTTCCCGTCCCAGGCTATTGACGAGGAGGCCGCGGCCCGGCACTCGTCCTCCGCCGGCGTCCCTGCCGTCCAGGCCGCCAAGCCCGCCGCCGCTGGGTCTGTTTCAGCCACCGAAGCACCCGTGATTCCCATCACCGACCAGCCCCGCCTCCTGGTGCTGGACGGCCACTCCATGGCGTTCCGTGCCTTCTTCGCCCTCCCGGCGGACAAGTTCTCCACGTCCAACGGCCAGCACACCAACGCCATCCATGGGTTCACCTCCATGCTGATCAACCTCATCAAGGAACAGCAGCCCACCCACATCGCCGTCGCCTTCGACGTCTCGGACGAATCCACACACCGCAAGGCCGAGTACAGCGAATACAAGGGGGGCCGGAACGAGACCCCGCGCGAGATGAGCGGGCAGATCGACCTCATCGCCCAGGTCATGGAAGCGTGGGGCATCAAGACCATCAAGATGCCCGGCTACGAGGCAGACGACATCCTGGCCACGCTGGCCGCCATGGGCGAGAAGGCGGGCTTCGAGGTGCTGCTTGTTTCCGGCGACCGGGACGCGTTCCAGCTCGTCACGGACAACGTCTTCGTGCTGTACCCGAAGAAGGGCGTCAGTGACATCCCCCGGATGGACGCCGCCGCCATCGAGGCAAAGTACTTCGTCAGCCCCGGCCGCTATTCCGACCTCGCCGCACTGGTGGGGGAAACCGCGGACAACCTGCCCGGCGTCCCGGGCGTCGGACCCAAGACGGCCGCCAAGTGGATCAACCTGTACGGCGGCCTCGAGGGCGTCCTGGAGCACCTGGACTCCATCGGCGGCAAGGTGGGCGACGCGCTCCGCGGGAACATCGAAAACGTCAAGCGGAACCGGCGGCTGAACCAGCTGCACACGGACCTGGAGCTTCCCGTCACGCTCGAGGACCTCTACCAGCCCCGCCCGGACCAGGCTGCGTTGGAAGACCTGTTCGACCAGCTCGAGTTCAAGACCATCCGCAGCCGCCTGTTCGCGCTCTACGGCGACGCTGACACCCCGGCAGCGGAGCGGGAAAGCATCGACGCGCCTGCCTACGCCACGCCGTCGACCGCCGCCGAGCTGGCCACGTTCCTGGCTGCCGGCGCCGGGCAACGGTCCGCCCTCGCCGTCGATCTCGTGCCGGGACGCATCGGCGAGGATGCGGCCGCCGTGGCCATTGTCCGCGGCGACGCCGCGGTGTACCTCGACCTCGCCGGCCAGGACGCGGAGATGGAGAACGCGCTGGCCGCCTGGCTGCGCGATCCCGAAGCGCCCAAGGTGCTGCACGGGTTCAAGGCGGCGCTGAAGGCGCTCACCGCCCGGGGACTGGAACTGGAGGGCGTGGTGGACGACACCTCCATTTCCGGATACCTCATCCAGCCGGACCGGCGCACCTACGAGCTCGCCGAGCTCGCCCAGCACCACCTGAACGTCGGCATTCCGGCTGCCACCGCCAAGGCCGGCCAGCTGGAGCTGTCATTCGACGGGGAAGACACGGCCGCAGCCGACGCACTCGTCCAGGCCGCCGCCGTCGTGCAGGCCCTCAGCCGGTACTTCGAGGACGAACTGAAGGAACGCAAGGCAGAGGAACTGCTGTCCACCCTGGAGCTGCCCGTCAGCCGTGTCCTGGCGGACATGGAACTCGCCGGCATCGCCATCGACATGGACCGGATGGACGAACAGCTCGCCGACCTCGCCCGGGTCATCGACCAGGCCCAGGAGCAGGCCTTCGCCGCCATCGGGCACGAGGTCAACCTCGGTTCGCCCAAGCAGCTGCAGGCCGTCCTGTTCGACGAACTGCAGCTTCCCAAGACCAAGAAGATCAAGTCCGGCTACACCACCGACGCCGCGTCGCTGAAGAACCTCCTGGAGAAGACCGGGCACGAGTTCCTGGTCCAGCTGATGGCGCACCGCGAGGCCGCGAAGCTGCGCCAGATGCTCGAATCGCTCAAGAAATCGGTGGCCGAGGACGGCCGGATCCACACCACCTACGCCCAGAACGTGGCGGCCACGGGCCGGATCTCCTCCAACAACCCCAACCTGCAGAACATCCCCATCCGCAGCGAGGAAGGCCGCCGGGTCCGCGGCATCTTCGTGGTCAGCGACGGCTACGAATGCCTGCTCTCCGCCGACTACTCCCAGATCGAGATGCGCATCATGGCGCACCTCTCCGGCGACCAGGGACTCATCCAGGCCTACCGGGACGGCGAGGACCTGCACCGGTTCGTCGGCTCGAACATCTTCCACGTCCCCACCGACCAGGTCACCAGCGCCATGCGCTCCAAAGTCAAGGCCATGTCCTACGGCCTCGCCTACGGGCTGACGTCCTTCGGGCTGTCCAAGCAGCTGGAGATCTCCGTGGACGAGGCCCGCACCCTGATGAAGGACTACTTCGACCGCTTTGGCGCCGTGCGGGACTACCTCCGCGGCGTGGTGGACCAGGCCCGGGTGGACGGCTACACAGCCACCATCGAGGGCCGCCGCCGGTACCTGCCGGACCTCACCAGCACCGACCGCCAGCTGCGGGAAAACGCCGAACGCATTGCCCTCAACAGCCCCATCCAGGGGTCCGCCGCGGACATCATCAAGCGGGCCATGCTGGGGGTCCACGCCGAACTCCAGGCCCAGGGCCTGAAGTCACGGATGCTGCTGCAGGTCCACGACGAACTCGTCCTGGAAGTCGCCACGGGGGAGAGGGCCGCCGTGCAGAAGCTGGTTACCGAGCAAATGGCCGCCGCCGCGGACCTGAGCGTGCCACTGGAAGTCCAGATCGGCGTCGGACCAAGCTGGTACGACGCCGGCCACTAGGGCGTGTCTCCTAAAGCTGTCAGCCAGATGCTGATTGCTCGGAGG